>NZ_JBHYXN010000029.1:0-94299 GCF_042752335.1 Streptomyces sp. NPDC059355
TTGCGGTGGGGGGCCCCCTCGGGGGGGGGGGGGGGGGCCACCGAGCCCCGCCGTTTCGCGTCCGCGGGTGGTGCGTGCCGGAGGCGCCGCGGGGCTACGGCCTCAGCCGCGGCCCCGCAGGGGGAGGCGGGCCCGGGTGCGGGACAGCAGCGTCGAGACGGGAGCCAGCCGGGCCGCGACGGCTGTCGCCAGGGCGGACCACCGCGCGGCCGCGGGCCAGCGGAGCCGGGCCGCAGAGCGGGGGAGGAGCACCGCGCGCACGCGGCCGCCGCGCGTCAGCGGAGCCAGCAGCGCGGTGCGGGCCAGCAGGACGTCCGTCCCCAGCCCGGCGTACGTCGCCTCCGTGCCCGGTGGCGCGTACAGCGAGCGCTCCACCGCCTCCGCGACCCGGTGCACCGCCTCCGCCGCCTCCGGCGTCAGCCGGCCCAGCTCCGTGATCCTCGCCGCCGCCCGGCGCGGGGACAGGGCCTCGTCCGGGGCGATGCCCACGTCCCAGGCCGCGTCCGCCAGCTCCTGCCAGGCCTGCAGGACCTGCCCCGCGACCAGCCGCCGCTTCCGCAGCCGCGTACGCCACAGCAGCGGGAGCAGCGGGAGGGCCAGCAGGGCCACGATCGACAGCGTCCAGGTCAGCACCGTCTGCAGCGACGGCCCGCCGCCACCGGAACCGGCCTTCGTCTGCGGCGCTGCCACCCCGCACTCGCCCAGCTTCTTCGCCTCCGGCGGGCAGTCGTCGGCCTTCGACGGCGCGGCCGAGGGCTGCGCCGCGCCCTGCGAGGGCAGCGCCGTCGGCGCGGACGGCTGGGCCGCCGGGACCTCGGCCCGGGAGTAGTCCGGGATCGTGATGCCCTGGCGCGGCGTCGGCTCGAACCGGGTCCAGCCCACGCCCTCGAAGTACAGCTCCGGCCACGCGTGCGCATCACGCATCGACACGTTCACGCTGCCGTCCGACTGCTTCTCGCCGGGCGTGAACCCCACCGCCACCCGCGCCGGGATCCCGAGCGAGCGCGACATCGCCGCCATCGAGAACGCGAAGTGGATGCAGAACCCCTCCTTGTCGGCGAGGAACCGGGCGATGGCCTGCGACCCCGTACCCGAGGCCACCTTCGTGTCGTAGCGGAAGCCGCCGTTCACGGCGAAGTAGTCCTGGAGCTTCACCGCGCGCGTGTAGTCGTCCTTCGCGCCCTTCGTCACCTGGCGGGCCGTATCGGCGACCACCGCCGGCAGATTGTCGGGAATCTTCGTGTACTCGGCCCTGATGAGCGGGTCCGGCGCCGGCGCCGCCTGCAGCTGCTCCGCCGTCGGCCGCAGCAGCAGGCTGCGCACCGTGTACATCGCGCCCTGGACGTTCTGGAACCTGTCCCGGCCCAGCTGGTCGCCGACCAGGGTCCGGCCGGCCGGCTCGAACCGCCACTTGCCCGGGATGTCCACGGACGTCGCCGGGTAGGGCATCGGCAGGTAGCGCTGCGCGTACGTGTCCGCCGCGGAGACGCTCGTCCGTACCTCGACCCCCGTCTGCCGGACCTCACCGCTCAGCCCCGGCGGGGCCGGCAGCCGCTCCGGCACGTCGGTCAGGGCCCGGCCCGAGGCCTCCCACTTGACGCCGTTGAACTCGTCCAGGGCCAGGATCCGCAGGTACTGCTCGCCGAGCTGCGGGCTGTCCGTCCGGTACTTCAGCACCACCCGGTTGTCCTGGGCGTTCAGGCTGCCCTGCAGGGAGACCAGCGGGTTGACCGCCGAGATCGTCCCGCCGACCCCGACGCCGCCGTCGCCCGACTCGCCGCCCCGCGCGCCCAGCAGCCCGCCGCCGAGCGCGGGCAGCGCCGCCGGCACCGCCAGCGCGATGCCCAGCGCCACCGCGCCGATCCGCCGCCCGGTCCGTACGGGCGCCAGCGCCTGGCCGGAGCCCGCGCCGACGCCGCCGTACCCCGAGCCCGACGCGGCCCGCTCGCTCGGGGCCGCGCCGAAGACCCGGCCCCACTGCGCGAGCCGGTCGCGGCCCTCGGCCAGCAGCAGCAACAGGTAGCCGCAGCCGGCCAGCAGGAAGGAGATCCAGGAGGCCCCGGAACCGCCGGAGAGCCCCGCGGCGACCGAGTACAGCGCGAGCAGCGGAAGCCCGGCCGCGGCCGCGGTCCGCAGCGTCACGGCCAGCAGGTCCACCAGCAGCCCGATCAGCAGCGCCCCGGACAGCAGCAGCAGCCGGATGCCGTCCGTCAGCGGAGCCGGGATCGCGAACTCGCCGACGTCCTGGACGCCCTGCTGGAACAGGGCGCCGAAGTCCGTCACCAGATAGGCCGTCGGCCCGGTCCCGGTGGATTCGCCCTTGCCCGCGAACAGGAACATCAGCACCAGCAGCGACACCAGCACCTGGGACGCCACGGTGAGCGTGCGCCCCAGCGGCACCCGCCGGACCCCGGCCCCCACCGCGCTCTGCACGGCCAGCAGGGCCCCCGCCTCGAGCACCCAGCCCGACGAGTCCACCAGCGCGGCCAGCGACCACGACGTGAGCAGCGTCGCCAGCATCGCGAAGAGCGTCACGCGCGCCCGCCCGCTCATCCCCGACCTCCGGACGTACCCGTGCCGAGCGGAGCGTTCCCGGCCCGGCGCCACAGCTCCCCGTACGCCAGCCCGGGCGGCACGGCCAGCGCCGTCCAGCCCGCGTCGCGCAGCCTGCCCACCCGTGCCTCGACCCGCGAGGGCCGCCCGTCCCACAGCGCGGAGTCCAGGACGAAGGCCACCGCGGCCCCGCAGCGCCCGCGCATATTGGCCGCCACTTCCGTCTGTACGTCGTCCAGGTCCCCGAAGAAGGCGATCAGGAGCCCGTCACCGCCGGCTCCGGCGAAGCCCCCGCCGTGGCCGCCGCCGCTGCGCACCGCTTCGTACGCGCGCGTCAGTCCGGCGCCGTCGGAGTGCCCGACGACCGCGAGGGTGTCCATCATCAGCCCGGCGGCCTCCGCGGACTCCTGGCCGCCGGAGGAGAAGCCGCCGCCGTCGCCGGGCACCGAGGTGCCCGAGTCCGTCAGCAGCCGCGTCGAGAAGCCCTGTTCGAGCAGGTGCACCAGGGTGGACGCGGCTCCGGACACCGCCCACTCGAACGCGCAGTCCGGTCCGGCGCCCTCGAAGGCGACCCCGCGGGTGTCCAGCAGGACCGTGGCCTTGCTGCGCTGGGGCTGTTCCTCGCGGCGCACCATCAGCTCGCCGTAGCGGGCGGTGGAGCGCCAGTGCACCCGGCGCAGGTCGTCGCCGCGCCGGTAGCCGCGCGGGATCACGTCGTCGTCGCCGGCCAGGGCCAGCGAGCGGCGGCTGCCGTCGCCGTAGCCGGAGGTCTGGCCGGTCAGCCGGACCGGGGGCAGGGCCTCGGTGCGCGGGATGACGGTGAGGGTGTCGTACGCGCTGAACGAGCGGGTCAGCTCGACCAGCCCGAAGGGGTCGGTCAGCCGCAGCTGGAGCGGGCCCAGCGGATAGCGGCCGCGCAGGTCGGAGCGGACCCGGTAGGAGACCTCGCGGCGCCCGCCGGGCTCGACGCGGTCCAGGACGAAGCGGGGCCGGGGGCCGAGCACGTACGGAACCCGGTCCTGGAGCATCAGCAGTCCGGTGGGGAGCCGGGAGACGTTCTCCATGCGCAGCCGGACCCGAGCCTCGGAGCCCGCGGGCACCCGCATCGGGGTCAGCCGGCGGCTGCCGGAGACCCGGTGGCGGGTGCGGTGCAGGGCGAGGACGCAGATCAGCGGCAGGACGGCGAGCAGCAGCCCGACCCGGAGCAGTTCGCCCTGGCCGAGCACGTACGCGCACAGGGCGGCGGCCACCCCGGCGGCCAGGAAGGACCGGCCGCGGGTGGTCAGTCCCGCCAGCGAGGCGCGCAGCCCGCCGCCGCCGCGGCCCTCGCCGGCGCCGCGCGGGGCACCGGCGCTCATCAGAAGCCCCGGATGCCCGCGCCGGGCGGCATCTCGCCGCGGGCGTGCGCGGCGGGGACGGGGGTGCGCTGGAGGATCTCGTGGACGACCTGTTCGGCGGTGCGCCGGTTCAGCTGGGCCTGCGCGGTGGGCAGCAGCCGGTGCGCGAGGACGGGCGCGGCCAGCTCCTGCACGTCGTCGGGCAGTACGTAGTCCCGGCCGGACAGCGCGGCGGAGGCCTTCACGGCGCGCAGCAGGTGGAGCGTGGCGCGCGGCGAGGCGCCCAGGCGCAGGTCCGGATGGCTGCGGGTCGCGGAGACCAGGTCGACGACGTAGCGCCGGACGGGCTCGGCGACGTACACCTCGCGGACGGCCTCTATCAGCTTGACGATGTCGTGCGCGTGCGCGACGGCCTGGAGGTCGTCGAGCGGGGAGGTCCCGCCGTGTACGTCGAGCATCTGGAGCTCGGCGTCGGGGCTCGGGTAGCCGACGGAGACGCGGGCCATGAAGCGGTCGCGCTGGGCCTCGGGGAGGGGGTAGGTGCCCTCCATCTCCACCGGGTTCTGGGTGGCGACCACCATGAACGGGCTCGGCAGCGTGTACGTCGTGCCGTCGATGGTGACCTGGCGCTCCTCCATCGACTCCAGCAGCGCGGACTGGGTCTTCGGCGAGGCGCGGTTGATCTCGTCGCCGATGACGATCTGCGCGAAGATCGCGCCCGGCTTGAACTCGAACTCGCGGCGCTGCTGGTCGTAGATGCTGACACCGGTGATGTCGGACGGCAGCAGGTCCGGCGTGAACTGGATGCGCTGGACCGAGCAGTCGATGGACTTCGCCAGCGTCTTGGCCAGCATCGTCTTGCCGACGCCGGGGACGTCCTCGATCAGCAGGTGTCCCTCGGCGAGCAGCACGGTCAGCGCGATGCGTACGACCTCGGGCTTGCCCTCGATCACGCTCTCGACGGAGTGGCGCACCCGCTCCGCCGTGCTCGTCAGATCCGCGAGGCTCGCTCGGTCGTCATACGTCGTCACCTGGTTCTCCTCGGCCCTTTCCGCAGGGCCGACGCTCTCGGCGCACTCCGGCCCACCCCGACATGGACGCCGGCCCGGACGGTTTTCCGGGCGGCGTCTTCTCGCATTCTTGACGGCGTTGTGGCCTTGTGTCACTCACGAGGCGGGATCGATCTCCCGCAGGAGTCCGGTGTGCACGTCGAAGACGAAGCCTCGCACATCGTCGCGGTGGGGCAGGAAGGGGTTCGTCCGGACCCGCTGCATGGACTGCCGGACGTCCTGGTCCACGTCCCGGAAGGCCTCGACGGCCCAGGCGGGGCGCTGGCCGACCTCGTCCTCGAGCTCGTGCCGGAAGTCCTCGGTCAGGCGTTCGAGGCCGCAGCCGGTGTGGTGGATCAGTATCACCGTGCGGGTGCCGAGGGCGCGCTGGCTGATGGTGAGGGAGCGGATGGTGTCGTCGGTGACCACGCCGCCCGCGTTGCGGATGGTGTGGCAGTCGCCGAGCTCCAGGCCGAGGGCCTTGTGCAGGTCGAGGCGGGCGTCCATACAAGCCACGACGGCCACATGGAGGACGGGGCGGGCGTCCATGCCCGGGTCCGCGAATTCCGCGGCGTACTCCCGGTTCGCCGCGACGAGCCGGTCCGTGACCGAGCTGCCGCCGGATGCCTGGGGGGTGGTCTCTGCGGGCAGGGATGCGGAAGTCGTCATGCATACGACGGTAGTGGTCACCGCTGGTAAAGGCATCGAGTGAGGGTGGACAAAGAACGTCAACCCGCCTTGTTGTGAGCTAACCCACAGGGGTGAGGAGGCGGCGACCATATGGGTGATTCGCGGCTTTCGGGGGTTCCGTACGAGAGGCGCGCACGGCGCGCGGGGCGGTTCGTTGACCGCGGCGACCGTTGCACTAAAGTGACGCGAACCGGCCGGAGCCCGGCCCTGACCGGCCGCCCGGCCTCCTGGTAACACTCCGCGTGCGCGGCGCGGCGTATGCCTGCCGCGCCGTTATCTGAGAGGGCGCTTTGACTAGCGAGTCCCGACATGTCCCGGTGATGCTCCAGCGGTGCCTGGACCTGTTGGCCCCGGCGCTGGAGAGGCCCGGGGCCGTCGTCGTCGACTGCACCCTCGGCCTCGGCGGCCACAGCGAGGCCCTGCTGACCCGGTTCCCCGAGGCACACCTGATCGGCCTCGACCGCGACAAGGAGGCCCTGCGGCTCTCCGGCGAGCGGCTCGCGCCCTACGGTGACCGTGCCACCCTCGTCCACGCCGTGTACGACGAGCTGCCCGACGTACTGGACCGGCTCGGCATCCCCGCCGTCCAGGGCGTCCTCTTCGACCTGGGCGTCTCGTCCATGCAGCTCGACGAGGCCGACCGCGGGTTCGCGTACGCGCAGGACGCGCCACTGGACATGAGGATGGACCAGTCGACCGGGATGAGCGCCGCCGAGGTGCTCAACACCTACCCGCCTGGCGAACTCGTGCGGATCCTGCGCCAGTACGGCGAGGAGAAGCAGGCCAAGCGGATCGTCTCGGCGGTCGTCCGCGAGCGGGAGAAGGAGCCGTTCACGAACAGCGCGCGGCTGGTCGAACTGATCCGCGACGCGCTGCCGCAGGCCGCGAAGCGGACGGGCGGCAACCCGGCGAAGCGGACCTTCCAGGCGCTGCGCATCGAGGTCAACGGCGAGCTGTCGGTCCTGGAGCGGGCGATCCCCGCGGCCGTGGAGCGGATCGCGGTGGGCGGCCGGATCGCGGTGCTCTCGTACCACTCGCTGGAGGACCGGCTGGTCAAGCAGGTCTTCGCGGCCGGCGCGGCGTCGACGGCGCCGCCGGGGCTGCCGGTGGTGCCGGAGAAGTACCAGCCCAAGCTGAAGCTGCTCACCCGGGGCGCGGAGCTGCCCACGGAGGAGGAGATCGCCGAGAACCGGCGGGCCGCACCGGCCCGCTTCCGCGGGATCGAGCGCATCCGGGAGGCGCGGCTGTGAGCAGAGCCGGGGGACTGGGGCGGCTGCGCGGCCCTTCGGGCGGCGGATCGGGCGGCTCCCCGGGACAGGCGGCGCGGATGCCGTTCGTCCTGCTGGTGGTCGCGCTGCTGGCCGGTGGGCTGATCAGCCTGCTGCTCCTGAACTCGGCGCTCAACCAGGGGTCCTTCCAGCTGAGCAAGCTGAAGAAGGAGACCACCGCGCTCACGGACGAGGAGCAGGCGCTGCAGCGGGACGTGGACGGGTACTCGGCGCCCGACGCCCTGCAGCGACGGGCGCACGAGCTCGGCCTGGTCCCGGGCGGGAGCCCGGTCTTCATCGGCCCGGACGGCAAGGTGACGGGCACGGCTTCCCCCGCGGAGCCCCCACCGCCGACCCCGGCCGCGGCGGCCGGCGCCCCGGCCCCGGCAGGCACCCCGGCCTCCGCCCAGCCCGGGGCCCCGGGCTGGGCTCCGGCGGCCGCCCCGCAGGCCGGGCAGCCCGCGCCGGGCGGTGCCCCCCAGTCCAACCCGACCTCCGGAAGGTGACGTCGTGACGCGGACCCTCCCCCAGCTCCCGCCGGGGGCACCCCCCGGGGGACCCTCCCCCTGCACCGGTCCTTCCGCCCCCGCGGGGCCGCCGCTGCGCGCGGCCGCCACCTCACCGCCCCGCTCGGCCGCGGCGGTGGCCGCGTGAGCGCCCCCGGCGGGCGGCGGGTGCCCGGGCCCGGCTCCAGGTCCGGGCCGGGACGGCCGCGGTCCGGCTCACGGCCCGCGGCCCGGCGGCCCGGCCCCGCGAGGCAGCCGCACACCATCCGGCTCGGGAGTCCCAAGCCGCGGCTGCGGCTCGTCAGCGTCGGGCTGACCCTCGTCATGCTGGCCTTCGTCGTGCGGCTGCTCCAGGTGCAGGCCGTCGACGCCTCGGCCTACTCCGCCAAGGCCTCCGAGAACCGCTTCGCCAGCTACACCCTCGCCGCCGAGCGCGGCGAGATCACCGACCGCAAGGGCGTCGCGCTCGCGACCAGCGTCGACGCGTACGACATCACCGCCGACCCGAAGATGTTCACCCCGCAGGACAGCAAGGCCCCGGACGCCCCCGAGCAGGCCGCCGCCCTGCTCGCGCCGATCCTCGGCAAGGACGCCAAGGAGCTCACCGCCCGCCTCAGGACCAAGAACACCCGCTACGTCGTCCTGGCCCGCCGCCAGACCCCCCAGGTCTGGAACCAGATCAAGGACCTCAAGCGGGTCTTCGCCGACAAGGCGGCCGCGGACAAGAAGAACAGCGGCCCCGGCGCCAACGTCCTCGCCGGCGTGTTCAACGAGGACAGCAGCAAGCGCGTGTACCCCAACGGGGACCTGGCCGCCGGGATACTGGGCTACGTCAACGCCGAGGGCAAGGGCGCCGGCGGCCTCGAGTCCTCCCTCGACAAGAAGCTGGCCGGCAAGGACGGCGCGATCACGTACGCCCAGTCCGGCGGCCGCCGCGTGCCCACCGCCGGGTCCAGCGAGAAGCCCGCCGTCCCCGGCGAGGACATCGAGCTGACCATCGACCGCGACATCCAGTGGGCGGCGCAGAGCGCCATCAGCGAGCAGGTCGCCAAGTCCGAGGCCGACCGCGGCTACGTCGTCGTCCAGGACACCCGCACCGGCGAGGTGCTGGCCATGGCCAACGCCCCCGGCTTCGACCCCAACGACCTGTCGAAGGCCAGCTCCGCCGCCATGGGCAACGCGGCGCTCCAGGACGTGTACGAACCCGGCTCCACCGCCAAGGTGATGTCGATGGCCGCCGTGCTGGAGGAGAAGAAGGCCACCCCCGGGACCCACGTCGAGGTCCCCAACCGGCTGCACCGCGGCGACCGGCTGTTCAAGGACGACATCGACCACCCGACCTGGTACCTGACCCTCAACGGGGTCCTCGCCAAGTCCTCGAACATCGGCACCATCCTGGCCACCGGCCAGCTCGGCGCCACCCAGCCCGAGGCCAACCGGGTCCTGTACTCCTACCTGAACAAGTTCGGCATCGGGCAGCCCACCGGCCTGAACTACCCGGGCGAGTCCCGCGGCATCCTCGCCCGGCCCGAGGCCTGGTCCACCTCCCAGCAGTTCACGATCCCTTTCGGCCAGGGCCTGTCCCTCAACGCCATGCAGGCGGCCTCCGTGTACTCGACCATCGCCAACGGCGGCGTACGGGTCGCACCCACGCTCGTCCGCGGCACCAAGGGCCCCGACGGCCGCTTCACCCCCGCCCCGGCGCCCGAGCAGACCCGCGTGATCAGCCCGGAGACCGCCAAGACCCTGTCCGAGATGCTGGAGTCGGTCGTCGACGACCAGGAGGGCACCGGCACCAAGGCCCGCATCCCCGGCTACCGGGTCGGCGGCAAGACCGGCACGTCCAACCGGGTGGATCCGGCCACCGGCCGCTACAAGGGCTACACGGCCTCCTTCGCCGGCTTCGCACCCGCCGACAACCCGCGGATCACCGTCTACTGCGCCATCCAGAACCCCACCAAGGGCAGCTACTTCGGCGGCCAGATCTGCGGCCCGATCTACAAGAAGGTCATGGAGTTCGCCCTCAAGACCCTCCAGGTCGCCCCGACCGGGACCGCCCCCGCCGGGCTCCCGGTCACCTTCGACGCCGGCCCCCCGTCCGCCCCCCAGCCCTCCGCAGCGCCCTCCGCACAGCCCAGCCGGCAGCCCGGCCAGTGACCCGGCGGGCCGGCCGGCCCGCCAGAAATCCGTGAGGCACCATCAGTGACAACGATCACCCCGAAACCCGGGAACCCGTCGGCCGCCGACCACGCGGCCGGGCCCTCACTTCGCGAGCGGCCCGCCACGCCCGGTACGCTCACCGCCGTGCCCCACGCTGATCAGCCCAGAACCGCCCAGAAAGACGCCCCGGCAACGCCGCCGGGAGCGCCCCGGCCACAGGCCGCCCGCCCGACACCCCTGGGCGAGCTGGCCGACCTGCTGGGCATCGAAGCCTCCTCCGTAGCCGCCGGTGCGCGGCCCCCGCAGATCACCGGGATCACGCACGACTCCCGTGCCGTGCGCCCCGGCGACCTGTACGCGGCCCTGCCCGGCGCCAAGCTGCACGGCGCCGACTTCGCCGCGCAGGCGGCCGCCCTCGGCGCCGCGGCCGTGCTGACGGACCCGGCGGGCGCCGAACGCGCCGCCGCGACCGGCCTGCCGGTCCTGGCCGTCGCCGACCCGCGTGGCCGGATGGGCGAGCTCGCCGCCACGATCTACGGCCGTCCCGGCGAGGGCCTGCTCCAGATCGGCATCACCGGCACCTCCGGCAAGACCACCACGGCGTACCTCGTCGAGGGCGGTCTGCGCGGAGCCGGGCGCTCCACCGGGCTGGTCGGCACCGTCGAGATGCGCATCGGCGACGAGCGCATCAAGTCGGAGCGCACCACCCCCGAGGCCACCGATCTCCAGGCCCTGTTCGCGGTCATGCGCGAACGCGGGGTCGAGGCCGTCGCCATGGAGGTCTCCAGCCACGCCCTGGTGCTCGGCCGGGTCGACGGATGCGTCTTCGACGTCGCCGTCTTCAACAACCTGAGCCCGGAGCACATGGAGTTCCACTCGGACATGGAGGACTACTTCCAGGCCAAGGCGCAGCTCTTCACCGAGCGCCGCGCCCGCCTCGGGGTGGTCAACATCGACGACGAGTACGGCCGCCGCCTCGCCAAGGAGGCCTCGATCCCGGTGGTCACCTTCTCCGCCGAGGGCGACGCGGCCGCCGACTGGCGCGCCGAGGACGTCGTGTTCGGGCACATGGACTCCACGCTGACCGTGGTCGGCCCGGAGGGGCAGCGCGTACGGGCCACGGCCCCGCTGCCCGGCCCGTTCAACGTCGCCAACACCGTCGCCGCGATCGCCACGCTCGCCGCCGCCGGCCTCGACCCGCAGACCGCCGCCGACGGCGTCGCCGCGGTCCCCGGGGTCCCCGGCCGGCTGGAGCGGGTGGACGCGGGCCAGCCGTACCTCGCCGTCGTCGACTACGCGCACAAGACGGACGCCGTCGAATCGGTGCTCCGCGCGCTGCGCGAGGTCACCACCGGCAAGCTGCACATCGTGCTCGGCTGCGGCGGCGACCGCGACACCACCAAGCGTGCCCCGATGGGCTCCGCTGCCGCCCGGTTCGCCGACACCGCCGTGCTGACCTCCGACAACCCGCGCTCCGAGGACCCCCTCGCGATCCTCGCCGCGATGTTCGGGGGCGCCGTCTCCGTACCCGCCGAAGAGCGCGGCACGGTCCTCGTCGACGCCGACCGGGCCGCGGCGATCGCCGCGGCCGTCGCCCGCGCCGAGCCCGGCGACACCGTGCTGGTGGCCGGCAAGGGCCACGAGCAGGGCCAGGAAACGGCGGGCGTCGTACGGCCCTTCGACGACCGCGCGGTGCTCCGCGCCGCGATCGAACGCCAGCAAGGCAGCAACGTCCGACAGGCCGAGGTGAACCAGTGATCGCCCTTTCCCTCGCCGAGATCGCCGACATCACCGGCGGGCGGCCCCACGACATACCGGATCCGTCCGTGCGGATCACCGGGCCCGTGGTCATCGACTCCCGCCAGGTGGAGGCCGGCAGCCTGTTCGCCGCGTTCGACGGCGAGCACGTCGACGGCCACGACTACGCCGAGCGCGCGGTCGCCTCCGGAGCCGCGGCCGTCCTCGCCGCCCGGCCCGTCGGCGTACCCGCGATCGTCGTCGCCGACGTCGAGAAGGCCCTGGGCGCCCTCGCCCGGGCCGTCGTCGAGCGCCTCGGCACCGACGTGGTGGCCCTGACCGGCTCCGCCGGCAAGACCTCCACCAAGGACCTCATCGCCCAGGTGCTCCAGGCCCACGCGCCGACCGTGTGGACCCCGGGCTCCCTCAACAACGAGATCGGCCTGCCGCTCACCGCGCTGCGCGCGACGGAGGAAACCCGGCACCTGGTGCTGGAGATGGGCGCCCGCGGCATCGGGCACATCGAGTACCTCACCGGCCTGACCCCGCCGCGCATCGGACTCGTCCTCAACGTCGGGACCGCCCACATCGGCGAGTTCGGCGGCCGCGAGCAGATCGCCCAGGCCAAGGGCGAACTCGTCGAAGCCCTGCCTGCCGAAGCCGACGGCGGAGTCGCCGTCCTCAACGCCGACGATCCGCTGGTGCGCGCGATGTCCGCCCGGACGAAGGCCCGTACGGTGCTGTTCGGCGAGGCCGACGACGCCGACGTACGGGCCACGGAAGTCCGCATGACACCGGCGGGACAGCCCTCCTTCACACTCCACACACCCACCGGGTGCGGCGAAGTGACCTTGCGCCTGTACGGTGAGCACCACGTGTCGAACGCGCTCGCCGCGGCCGCCGTCGCCCATGTACTGGGCATGTCCACCGAGGAGATCGCCACCGCGCTCTCCGGGGCGGGCACCTTGTCCCGGTGGCGGATGGAGGTCACCGAGCGGGCGGACGGCGTGACGATCGTCAACGACGCCTACAACGCGAATCCCGAGTCCATGCGGGCCGCTCTGCGCGCGCTAGCCGCGATGGGCGGCACGGCCAAGGCCGGCGGGGGACGTACGTGGGCGGTGCTCGGTCCGATGGCCGAGCTCGGGGACGCATCGTTGGCCGAGCACGACGCGGTGGGACGGCTTGCCGTCCGGCTCAACGTGAGCAAGCTCGTCGCAGTCGGGGGCAGGGAAGCGTCCTGGCTGCAGCTGGGCGCATATAACGAGGGTTCGTGGGGTGAGGAGTCGGTGGTCGTGTCCGACGCGCAGGCGGCGATCGACCTGTTGCGCAGTGAACTGCGCCCGGGTGACGTCGTGCTGGTGAAGGCTTCCAGGTCGATCGGCCTGGAGCGGGTCGCTCTGGCTCTGCTGTCCGCCGAGGGCGAGGTCGCCGACCGATGAGGCAGATCCTCTTCGCCGGTGTCATCGGCATGTTCCTGACCGTGGTCGGCACCCCGCTGCTGATCAAGCTGCTGGCCCGCAAGGGCTACGGCCAGTTCATCCGCGACGACGGCCCGCGCGGCCACGCCGGGAAGAAGGGCACGCCCACCATGGGCGGCATCTCCTTCATCCTGGCGACGATCATCGCGTACGCCCTGACGAAGGTGATCACGGGCAGCCCGGCCACGTTCTCCGGCGTGCTGGTGCTCTTCCTGATGTCCGGCATGGGCATCGTGGGCTACCTCGACGACTACATCAAGATCGTCAAGCGTCGCTCGCTCGGCCTGCGGGCCAAGGCCAAGATGGCCGGCCAGCTGATCGTCGGCATCGCCTTCGCCGTGCTCGCGCTGCAGTTCAAGGACGGCCGCGGCAACGCCCCGGCCTCCACCAAGCTGTCCTTCGTCACGGACTTCGGCTGGTCGATCGGCCCGGTGCTGTTCGTCGTCTGGGCGCTGTTCATGATCCTGGCGATGTCCAACGGCGTGAACCTGACGGACGGTCTGGACGGCCTGGCCACCGGCGCCGCGGTGATGGTCTTCGGCGCGTACACGTTCATCGGCGTCTGGCAGTTCCAGGAGTCGTGCGCCAACGCGCAGACCCTGACGAACCCCAACGCCTGCTTCGAGGTGCGAGATCCGCTGGACCTCGCGATCGTCGCCTCCGCGCTGATGGGCGCCTGCTTCGGCTTCCTGTGGTGGAACACCTCTCCCGCCAAGATCTTCATGGGTGACACCGGCTCGCTGGCCCTCGGCGGCGCCCTCGCCGGTCTCGCGATCTGCTCCCGCACGGAGTTCCTGATCGCCCTCCTCGGCGGCCTCTTCGTCCTCATCACCATGTCGGTCGTCATCCAGGTCGGCTCCTTCAAGCTGACCGGGAAGCGCGTCTTCCGGATGGCCCCGCTGCAGCACCACTTCGAACTGAAGGGGTGGTCCGAGGTCCTGGTGGTGGTCCGGTTCTGGATCATCCAGGGCATGTGCGTGATCGTGGGTCTCGGACTCTTCTACGCGGGATGGGCAGCGGACAAGTGACGTCCTGGCAGGGCAAGAACATCACCGTCGCCGGTCTCGGCGTGAGCGGCATCAGTGCCGCCCGCGCCCTGGCCGGCCTCGGCGCATCGGTGACCGTCGTCGACGGCGGCGACACCGAGGGCCACCGGACCCGGGCCGCCGAACTCGGCGAGCTGGGCATCCCCGTACGGCTCGCGGACGCCGACACGCTGCCCGAGGGCACCGACCTGGTGGTCACCTCGCCCGGCTGGAAGCCGGACAGCCCGCTCTTCGCGGCCGCCGCGGCGGCCGGCGTCGAGGTCGTGGGCGACGTCGAGATCGCCTGGCAGCTGCGCGGCCCCGACGCCGCGCCCTGGCTGGCGATCACCGGCACCAACGGCAAGACCACCACCACCCAGATGCTCGCGTCGATCCTGAAGGCCGCGGGTCTGAAGACCGCGGCCGTCGGCAACATCGGCACCCCGATCGTCGACGTGGTGCTCGGCGAGGAGAAGTACGACGTACTCGCCGTCGAGCTCTCCAGCTACCAGCTGCACTGGGCGCCCTCGCTGCGCGCCCACTCGGCGGCGGTGCTCAACCTGGCCCCGGACCACCTCGACTGGCACGGCTCGATGGAGGCGTACGCCGCCGACAAGGGCCGCATCTACGAGGGCAACACGGTCGCCTGCGTCTACAACGTCGCCGACCCGGCCACCGAGGCCCTGGTCGCCCTCGCCGACGTCGAGGAGGGCTGCCGGGCGATCGGCTTCACCCTCGGCGCCCCCGGCCCCTCCATGCTCGGCGTCGTCGACGGCATCCTCGTCGACCGTGCCTTCGTCGAGAACCGGCAGAAGAACGCCCAGGAGCTCGCCGAGGTCAAGGACGTCAACCCGCCGGCCCCGCACAACATCGCCAACGCGCTCGCCGCGGCGGCCCTGGCCCGCGCCTTCGGCGTCGCGCCGCGCGCGGTCCGCGACGGGCTGCGCGACTTCCGCCCCGACGCGCACCGCGTCGCGTACGTGGACGAGGTCGCGGGGGTCACGTACATCGACGACTCCAAGGCCACCAACACGCACGCCGCCGAGGCCTCCCTGGCGGCCTTCGAGCCCGTCGTGTGGATCGCCGGCGGCCTCGCCAAGGGCGCGACCTTCGACGAACTCGTCCAGAACTCGCGGGGGCAGCTGCGCGCCGTGGTGCTGATCGGCGCCGACCGGGCGCTCATCGCCGAGGCGCTGGCGCGACACGCCCCCGAGGTCCCGGTCGTCGACCTCGACCGGACCGACACTGGGGCGATGCTCGCAGCGGTCCGGGAAGCGGCCCGGCTCGCAGAGCCCGGCGACACGGTTCTGCTGGCCCCGGCCTGTGCCTCGATGGACATGTTCGCGAACTACAACAAGCGCGGGGACGCATTCGCGGACGCGGTGCGCGAGCTGGCGGCCGGGGGCGCGTAGGTCCGGCCGGCCCGTTCCAGGTCGGCGAGCCCTCCCCGACCGGCTGCTCGCCTCGTACGAGTGGAGGGGAAGGTCACACATGCCGGCCAAGCAAGTGCTGCCGGGGCGGCGGCCGTCCGCAGCGAAGGCCGCCAAGCCCGTGAGCGGCGCCAAGTCCGCCAGGACGGTCAAGGCGCAGGGCCGCAGGCGTCCGGCGGGGAGCGTGCGGGCGCCCGGCGGGCGCGGGCCGCTGGAGCGGCTGCGGCGTACGCAGCGGCAGTTGCGCAAGGCCTGGGACCGGCCCCTCACCGCTTATTACCTGATTTTCGGCAGCTCGCTGCTCATCACCGTGCTCGGCCTGGTGATGGTCTACTCGGCCTCGATGATCAAAGCCCTCCAGCTGGGGCTGGGCGACGCGTACTTCTTCAAGAAGCAGTTCCTGGCCGCCCTGATCGGCGCCGGGCTGCTGCTGGTCGCCTCCCGGATGCCCGTCAAACTGCACCGGGCCCTGTCGTACCCCGTGCTCGCGGGAACCCTGTTCCTGATGGTCCTGGTCCAGGTCCCCGGGATAGGGGTGTCGATCAACGGCAACCAGAATTGGATCTCCCTTGGCGGTCCGTTCATGCTCCAGCCCAGTGAGTTCGGCAAGCTGGCACTGATCCTCTGGGGCGCCGACCTGCTGGCCCGCAAGGGCGAGAAGGAGCTGCTGAGCCAGTGGAAGCACCTGCTGGTGCCGCTGGTCCCGGTGGCCTTCCTGCTGCTCGGGCTGATCATGCTGGGCGGGGACATGGGCACCGCGATGATCCTCGGGGCCATCCTGTTCGGCCTGCTGTGGCTGGCGGGAGCCCCGACGCGGATGTTCGTGGCGGTGCTCGCCTTCGCGGGTGTGATCGTCGCACTGCTGATCAAGACCAGTCCGCACCGGATGGACCGGCTCGCCTGCCTCGGCGCGACGGATCCGGGCAGGGGCGACCTGTGCTGGCAGGCCGTGCACGGGATCTATGCCCTCGCATCGGGCGGATGGTTCGGTTCCGGGTTGGGTGCCAGTGTGGAAAAATGGGGACAACTGCCCGAAGCCCACACCGACTTCATCTTCGCCATCACCGGGGAGGAACTGGGTCTGGCGGGGACGCTGTCGGTACTCGCCCTGTTCGCGGCTCTAGGCTATGCGGGTATCCGCGTGGCCGGACGCACGGAGGACTCCTTCGTACGGTATGCCGCGGGAGGCGTGACCACCTGGATCACGGCGCAGGCCGTGATCAACATCGGTGCGGTGCTCGGTCTGCTGCCGATCGCCGGAGTCCCGCTCCCGCTGTTCTCGTACGGAGGGTCCGCGCTGCTGCCGACCATGTTCGCGGTCGGACTGCTCATCGCCTTCGCGCGGGAGGAGCCGGCGGCGCGCGCGGCGCTCGCGATGCGCCAGCCCAGGACGGGCTGGAAGCGGAGCGGGCAGAGATGGAAATCGATGAGACGGAGCGTCAAGAGGCGTCCGTCCGGAGAGCGGTGAATTTCGGTGCATGTCGTACTCGCCGGTGGGGGGACCGCCGGCCACATCGAGCCGGCGCTCGCCCTCGCGGACGCCCTGCGCAGGCAGGACCCTTCCGTGGGCATCACCGCCCTCGGCACGGAGCGCGGGCTCGAAACCCGCCTCGTGCCCGAGCGCGGCTATGAGCTGGGACTGATCCCGGCCGTCCCGCTGCCCCGCAAGCCCACCCCCGAGCTCATCACCGTCCCCGGACGGCTGCGCGGGACGATCAAGGCCGCAGAGGAGATCCTGGAGCGCACCAAGGCCGACTGCGTCGTCGGCTTCGGCGGCTACGTGGCCCTGCCCGGCTACCTCGCCGCCAAGCGGCTCGGGGTGCCGATCATCGTCCACGAGGCCAACGCCCGGCCGGGACTGGCCAACAAGATCGGCTCCCGCTACGCGCACGCCGTCGCGGTCTCCACCCCCGACAGCAAGCTGCGCGGCGCCCGCTACGTGGGCATCCCGCTGCGCCGCAGCATCTCCACCCTGGACCGGGCCGCGGTCCGCCCGGAGGCGCGCGCAGCCTTCGGTCTGGACCCCAACCTGCCGACCCTGCTGGTCTCCGGCGGCTCGCAGGGCGCCCGCCGCCTCAACGAGACCATCCAGCAGGTCGCTCCGACCCTCCAGCGCTCCGGGATCCAGATCCTGCACGCGGTCGGCCCGAAGAACGAACTGCCGCGTGTCGACAACATGCCCGGGATGCCGCCTTATGTGCCGGTACCGTACGTGGACCGGATGGATCTCGCGTACGCCGCCGCCGACATGATGCTGTGCCGCGCGGGCGCGATGACCGTCGCCGAACTCTCCGCCGTCGGGCTGCCGGCCGCGTACGTCCCGCTGCCGATCGGCAACGGCGAACAGCGGCTCAACGCCCAGCCGGTGGTCAAGGCCGGCGGCGGCCTGCTCGTCGACGACGCGGAGCTGACCCCCGAGTGGGTGCTCAGCCAGGTCCTCCCGGTGCTCGCCGACCCGCACCGCCTGTACGAGATGTCCCGCGCCGCCGCCGAGTTCGGTCGCCGCGACGCCGACGACCTGCTCGTGGCGATGGTGTACGAGGCGATCGCCGCACACAGGAACCGCTAGCGCAGGAGGCACAGGAGTGGCCGGAGCGACGACCGCACAGCGCGGCAATCCCGGGTCCGCCCGGAAGGGCAAGGGCTCCGGCTCTCCCAAGCCGCCCAAGCAGCCCGGGTCGTCGGGGCCCTCGGGCGGGTCCGGCCCGCGGGGCCCCGGTGTTCAGCGCCTCGTCCGGCGCCTGCGGCACCGGGGCCCCGTCCTGCTCTGCCTCCTTGCCGCCGCCCTCCTCACGGGGGGCGGCGGCTGGGTCCTCTACGGCTCCTCCTGGCTCCGCGTCGAGAAGGTGACCGCGAGCGGCACACAGGTGCTGACCCCCGAGCAGGTGCTGGCCGCCGCGGCCGTACCGGTCGGGGCGCCCCTGGTGACCGTGGACACCGACGAGATCGCGGGCCGGGTCCGCAGCCGGCTGCCCCGCGTCGATTCGGTCGACGTGGTGCGGGCCTGGCCGCACGGGATCGGGCTGAAAGTGACGGAGCGCAAACCCGTCCTGCTCATCAAAAAGGACGCCAAGTTCGTGGAAGTGGACGCTTCGGGTGTGCGATTCGACACGGCAGCGAAAGCTCCCGCGGGCGTTCCGGTCCTCGAATTGTCCGCGGCGCAGTCTCCGAGCGGCCGCCGCTTCGACGAGGAGCGGCTGCTGCGCGAGGCCGTCGGCGTCGCCGGAGACCTCCCCGAAGCGGTCGCCAAGGAGACGGTGCAGGTCAGGGTGGGCTCGTACGACTCGGTCGTACTGGAGTTGACCCGCGGCCGGACCGTGGTCTGGGGCAGCGGCGAGCAGGGCGAGGCGAAGGGGCGTGCGCTGGCGGCCCTGCTGAAAGCCGCGCCCAAGGCTGACCGCTTTGACGTGAGCGTCCCCACCGCCCCTGCGGTGTCCGGGAGTTGACGTCGGGTCGAACAGCGACGCACCCTGGTTGGCCACCGATACGGGTGATCACATAGGGTGAAAAGAAAAACGGGAGGTTCGGCGTGTTCGTTGAACACGCGCTACTTGTCGACTTAGTGTCCTGTTCGGAAGAGTCCAAGGAACAGGCACATACTTAACCCTAAACTTCAGGGTTAGGGTTCGGGTCGGCGCGTTCGGACCGTCCCACTTTTCGGCATCAGTCGTCGCAACGCAGGCCCGCGAGGCGGCGACACGTAACTCGAGGCGAGAGGCCTTCGACGTGGCAGCACCGCAGAACTACCTCGCAGTCATCAAGGTCATCGGTGTCGGCGGCGGTGGTGTCAATGCCATCAACCGAATGATCGAGGTCGGTCTCAAGGGCGTCGAGTTCATCGCCATCAACACGGACGCCCAGGCGCTGTTGATGAGCGACGCCGACGTCAAGCTCGACGTCGGCCGTGAACTCACCCGGGGCCTCGGCGCCGGCGCCAACCCGGCAGTCGGTCGCAAGGCGGCAGAGGACCACCGCGAGGAGATCGAGGAGGTCCTCAAGGGGGCCGACATGGTCTTCGTCACCGCCGGCGAGGGCGGCGGCACCGGCACCGGCGGCGCACCCGTCGTCGCCAACATCGCGCGCTCGCTCGGCGCCCTGACGATCGGTGTGGTCACCCGGCCGTTCACCTTCGAGGGCCGGCGCCGCGCGAACCAGGCGGAGGACGGCATCGCCGAGCTCCGCGAAGAGGTCGACACCCTCATCGTCATCCCGAACGACCGGCTGCTGTCCATCTCGGACCGCCAGGTCTCGGTCCTGGACGCCTTCAAGTCGGCCGACCAGGTCCTGCTCTCGGGCGTCCAGGGCATCACCGACCTCATCACCACCCCGGGTCTGATCAACCTCGACTTCGCGGACGTCAAGTCCGTCATGTCCGAGGCCGGCTCGGCCCTCATGGGCATCGGCTCCGCCCGCGGCGACGACCGCGCGGTGGCCGCCGCCGAGATGGCGATCTCCTCGCCGCTGCTGGAGGCGTCCATCGACGGCGCCCGCGGTGTGCTGCTCTCCATCTCCGGTGGCTCCGACCTCGGTCTCTTCGAGATCAACGAGGCGGCGCAGCTGGTCAGCGAGGCCGCCCACCCCGAGGCGAACATCATCTTCGGCGCCGTCATCGACGACGCGCTGGGCGACGAGGTACGGGTCACCGTCATCGCCGCCGGCTTCGACGGCGGACAGCCCCCGGCCCGCCGGGACAACGTCATCGGTGCCGCGTCCACCAAGCGCGAGGAGCCGGCCCCGGCGCCGGTCCGCGCGGCCGAGCCGGTCCGCCCGCCCTTCGGCGGACTGGGCACGGTCACCCCGCGCGAAGAGCCCCCGGTCCCGGTCGAGGCGGCTCCGATCGAGACCGCGGCCCCCGCGCCGCAGGTCCCGACGGCCCGGCCGTACCAGGACAGCCCGGCCGAGGAGCTGGACGTCCCGGACTTCTTGAAGTGACGCTGGACCAGTACGACGAGAACGGCGCCCACTTCGCCTTCACCGACCGGTGGGGCGGGGTGAGCGCCGTTCCGTACGAGGAGCTCAATCTCGGCGGCGCGGTCGGAGACGACCCCACCGCCGTTCTCGCGAACCGGGCCGCCGCCGCCGGTGCCCTCGGCATCGAGCCGGACCAGGTGGTCTGGATGAACCAGGTGCACGGCAGGGACGTGGCGGTGGTCCCCGGACCCTGGGGCGCCGCCGCCGACGTCCCGGCGGTGGACGCGGTGGTGACCGCCCGCCGGGGGCTCGCCCTCGCGGTGCTCACCGCGGACTGCACCCCGGTCCTGCTGGCCGACCCCGTCGCCGGGGTCGCGGGCGCGGCCCACGCGGGCCGGCCCGGGCTGGTCGCCGGAGTGGTGCCCGCCGCGCTGGAGGCGATGGTCGCCCTCGGGGCCGACCCCGGACGGATCATCGCCCGTACCGGCCCCGCGATCTGCGGGCGCTGCTACGAGGTGCCGGCCGAGATGCGGGCCGCGGTCGCCGAGGCGGTACCGGCCGCCCACGGCGAGACGAGTTGGGGGACGCCGTCCGTCGACGTGGTCGCCGGGGTGCACGCCCAGCTCGCGGAGGCGGGGGTGGTGAACCTGCACCGCTCGGCGGTCTGCACACTGGAGTCGCGGGAGCACTTCTCGTACCGCCGCGACCGGGTGACCGGGCGGCTTGCCGGATATGTCTGGTTGGGCTAGGTAATGACGGACCGTAAGACGGAGCTCGCGGAGAACCTCGCGCGGGTGGAGGGACGTATCTCGTCCGCCTGCGCAGCCGCGGGGCGGGGACGGGACGAGGTGACGCTCATCGTCGTCACCAAGACCTACCCCGCGAGCGACGTACGACTGCTGGCGGACCTGGGGGTCCGTCATGTGGCGGAGAATCGCGACCAGGACGCCGCCCCCAAGGCCGCGGCCTGCGCGGATCTGCCTCTCACCTGGCACTTCGTGGGCCAGTTGCAGACGAACAAAGTCCGTTCCGTGGCGGGATATGCGCATGTCGTGCAGTCCGTCGACCGGCCGAAGCTCGTCACGGCGCTCTCGGCGGCCGCGGAGGGGGCCGGGCGCGAACTCGGCTGCCTCGTGCAGATCGCCCTCGACGCCGAGTCCGGGGAGCGCGGCGCCCGCGGCGGCGCCGCTCCGGAGCAGCTCGCCGGACTCGCGGACCTCGTGGCCGGGGCTCCGGGACTGCGGCTCGACGGTCTGATGGCCGTCGCTCCGCTGGCCGGGGCCTACGCGGGACGCGAACAGGCCGCTTTCGAGCGGCTGGTGGAATTGGCATCCCGCCTGCGCGCGGACCATCCGACTGCCACGATGGTGTCGGCCGGGATGAGTGCAGACCTGGAACAGGCCGTTGCGGCCGGTGCGACACATGTACGCGTCGGCACTGCGGTACTCGGCGCGAGACCCCGGCTCGGGTAACGTCGCGAAGAAAGTCGGACCACAGCAGAAAATATGGTCATTCCCGCTGACGGGCGGACAGACCACGTGGATCGCGGGCAGTTGGTGACTTTGGTGACACAGCGACACACCTGCGACAGGGCGATCCACCACAGAGCGGAGGATTCAGAGAATGGCCGGCGCGATGCGCAAGATGGCGGTCTACCTCGGCCTCGTGGAGGACGACCGGTACGACAACCCGGGGTACGACCCCGACGACGAGTTCGAGCCCGAGCCGGAACCGGAGAGGGACCGCCGGCGCCAGCAGGCCGTGCACCAACCGCCCGTAACGGACGAACCGGTACGAATTGCCCAGCCTCCGGCGCAACGGGACCCCATCCCATTGCCGGTGGAAAACGGACGTCCTGCGCGAATCGCCCCCGTGGCATCCATCACACCTGAACGCTCGAACCTGGAGAAGAACGCCCCCGTGATCATGCCCAAGGTCGTCTCCGAGCGGGAGCCGTACCGCATCACGACGCTGCACCCCCGGACCTACAACGAGGCCCGTACCATCGGGGAACACTTCCGTGAGGGCACTCCGGTGATCATGAACCTCACGGAGATGGACGACACGGATGCGAAGCGACTTGTCGACTTTGCCGCCGGTCTCGTCTTCGGCCTGCACGGCAGCATTGAACGCGTGACACAGAAGGTGTTCCTGCTGTCGCCTGCTAACGTCGATGTCACGGCGGAGGACAAGGCCCGCATCGCGGAGGGCGGGTTCTTCAACCAAAGCTAGACCGATCCGTCAGACACGGGGCCGGGAACAGAGCGGGAGCAGGGGAGAGGGAAGCGCGGGATGGGCGTCGCACTACAGGTGGTCTACATCGCGCTGATGTGCTTCCTTATCGTGCTGATCTTCCGACTGGTGATGGACTACGTCTTCCAGTTCGCACGTTCATGGACACCCGGCAAGGCGATGGTGGTCGTCCTTGAGGCCACCTACACTGTCACCGATCCACCGCTCAAGCTTCTTCGGCGTTTCATTCCGCCGTTGCGTCTCGGGGGCGTGGCACTCGACCTGTCCTTCTTCGTTCTGATGATCATCGTTTACATCCTCATCAGTTTCGTGAGCACCGCTGCGAGAAGCGTGTGAACGATGAGCTTCCCCGCGAGCGCGGGGACAGTCCCGATACGGTCTTGCCGACTGCCGACGACTACGTAGAGGTGAAGAAGACATGCCGCTGACTCCCGAGGACGTGCGGAACAAGCAGTTCACGACCGTCCGCCTCCGAGAAGGCTATGACGAGGACGAGGTCGATGCCTTCCTCGACGAGGTCGAGTCCGAACTGACGCGCCTGCTGCGCGAGAACGAGGACCTGCGCGCCAAGCTGGCCGCCGCCACGCGTGCCGCCGCGCAGAACCAGCAGCAGCAGGGCATGCGCAAGCCGGAACCCCAGGACCAGCGCGGCCCCGGAGGCCCCGGCGCCCCCGTGCCCGCCGCCATATCCGGCCCGCCGGCGCAGCAGGGCCCGCCGCAGATGGGCCCGCCGCAGCTTCCGGCCGGCCCGAGTGGACCCGGACAGCAGGGTCCGGGCGGCCCGGGTCCGATGGGCGGCCCCATGCACACCATGGGCGGCCAGCAGCAGATGGGCCAGCAGGGCATGGGCCAGCAGTCCATGGGTCAGCAGGGCATGGGCCAGCAGGGCATGGGCCAGCAGTCCATGGGTCAGCAGGGCATGGGCCAGCAGTCCATGGGCGGCCAGAACCCGCTCGGCCAGCAGATGCAGCCCATGGGCCAGCAGATGCAGCCGATGGGCCAGCAGATGCAGCCCATGGGTCAGCCGATGCAGCAGCAGATGCAGCAGATGCAGCAGCCGCAGCTCCCGCAGCAGGGCCCCGGTGGCGACAGCGCCGCCCGCGTCCTGTCGCTCGCGCAGCAGACCGCCGACCAGGCGATCGCGGAGGCCCGCTCCGAGGCCAACAAGATCGTCGGCGAGGCGCGCAGCCGTGCCGAGGGCCTGGAGCGGGACGCCCGTGCCAAGGCCGACGCGCTGGAGCGGGACGCCCAGGAGAAGCACCGCGTCGCAATGGGCTCCCTGGAGTCCGCCCGCGCCACGCTGGAGCGCAAGGTCGAGGACCTGCGGGGCTTCGAGCGTGAGTACCGTACGCGCCTGAAGTCCTACCTGGAGTCGCAGCTGCGCCAGCTGGAGACCCAGGCGGACGACTCCCTGGCCCCGCCGCGCAACCCGGCCGGCCCGGCGCTGCCGCCGTCGCCGACCCCGTCCATGGCTCCGGCCGGTGCCATGGGCCACTCGATGAGCAACCCGTCGATGGGCTCCCCGTCCCCCATGGGCGGTCCCTCGCCGATGGGCGGCCCGTCCCCGATGGGCGGCCCCTCGTACGGTGGTCAGCAGCAGATGTCTCCCGCGATGACGCAGCCGATGGCTCCGGTGCGGCCGGCCGCGCCGCAGCCGATGCAGGCGCCGTCGCCGATGCGCGGCTTCCTGATCGACGAGGACGACAACTAGGCGGTACGCCCTCTGCGGCGCCGTCGGCAGTCACGGGCCGGGCCCGGTTCCCCCACGGGGGTACCGGGCCCGGCCCGTTTGCGTGCCGGCCCGTGGTTACAGTGTTCCGCGCAGCGGGTCGGTAGCGCAGAGGTCGTCGCGCCATTCTCCGCAGGAGGGAGGACGCCGGTTCGAATCCGGCCCGGCCCGCTGCGCACGCGGAACGACGAACGGCGCCCTCCGGGACGGAGGGCGCCGTTCGGTCGTTCCCGCTTACGCCTTGCGGAGGCGGAAGGTCAGGCCCAGGGGCTCGTCCGTGAACGGCTCGCCGTACGCGGCGTCCGCCTCGCCGGACGCGTAGTCCGTCGACAGGACCTCGTCCGCGATGAGCGCCGCGTGGTCCGTCAGGGCCGTCACGACCTCCGGGTCCGACGAGGACCAGCGCAGGGCGATCCGGTCCGCCACGTCCAGGCCGGAGTTCTTCCGGGCCTCCTGGATCAGGCGGATCGCGTCACGCGCCAGGCCCGCCAGCCGCAGCTCCGGGGTGATCTCCAGGTCGAGGGCCACCGTCGCGCCGGAGTCGGACGCCACCGACCAGCCCTCGCGCGGGGTCTCCGTGATGATGACCTCCTCCGGGGAGAGGGAGATCTCCTCGCCGTTCAGCGAGATCACCGCAGAGCCGGAGCGCAGGGCCAGGGAGAGCGCCGCCGCGTCGGCCGCGGCCACCGCCTTCGCCACGTCCTGGACGCCCTTGCCGAAGCGCTTGCCCAGCGCCCGGAAGTTCGCCTTCGCCGTCGTGTCGACCAGCGAGCCGCCGACCTCCGACAGCGAGGCCAGGGAGGAGACGTTCAGCTCCTCCGTGATCTGGGCCCGGAGCTCGGGGGACAGCGCGTCGAAGCCCGCCGCGCCGACCAAGGCCCGGGAGAGCGGCTGGCGGGTCTTCACGCCCGACTCGGCACGCGTCGCCCGGCCCAGCTCCACCAGACGCCGGACCAGCAGCATCTGCTGCGAGAGCCGGCCGTCCACCTGCGACGCGTCGGCCTTCGGCCACGTCGACAGGTGGACCGACTCCGGGGCGTCCGGAGTGACGGGGACGATCATGTCCTGCCAGACCCGCTCCGTGATGAAGGGGGTGAGGGGGGCCAAGAGGCGGGTCACCGTCTCGACCACCTCGTGCAGCGTGCGCAGCGCAGCCGCGTCGCCCTGCCAGAAGCGGCGGCGCGAGCGGCGCACGTACCAGTTGGACAGGTCGTCCACGAAGGAGGACAGGAGCTTGCCGGCGCGCTGGGTGTCGTACGACTCCATCGCCTCCGTGACCTCGGTGGTGAGGGTGTGGAGCTCCGACAGCAGCCAGCGGTCCAGGACCGTGCGGTCCGCCGGGGCCGGGTCGGCCGCCGACGGGGCCCAGTTCGACGTACGGGCGTACAGCGCCTGGAAGGCGACCGTGTTCCAGTACGTGAGGAGGGTCTTGCGGACCACTTCCTGGATCGTGCCGTGGCCCACGCGCCGCGCCGCCCACGGGGAGCCGCCGGCCGCCATGAACCAGCGCACCGCGTCCGCGCCGTGCTGGTCCATGAGCGGGATGGGCTGGAGGATGTTGCCCAGGTGCTTGGACATCTTGCGGCCGTCCTCGGCGAGGATGTGGCCCAGGCAGACCACGTTCTCGTACGAGGACTTGTCGAAGACGAGCGTGCCGACCGCCATCATCGTGTAGAACCAGCCGCGCGTCTGGTCGATGGCCTCCGAGATGAACTGCGCCGGGTAGCGCTTCTCGAAGATCTCCTTGTTCTTGTAGGGGTAGCCCCACTGCGCGAACGGCATCGAGCCCGAGTCGTACCAGGCGTCGATGACCTCCGGTACGCGGACGGCGGTCAGGGAGCAGCCCTCGTGCGTGCACGCGAACGTGACGTCGTCGATGTACGGGCGGTGCGGGTCCAGGCCCGAGAGGTCCGTGCCCGTCAGCTCGCTCAGCTCCGCGCGGGAGCCGATGCAGGTGAGGTGGTTCTCCTCGCAGCGCCAGATCGGCAGCGGGGTACCCCAGTAGCGGTTGCGGGAGAGCGCCCAGTCGATGTTGTTGTTCAGCCAGTCGCCGAAGCGGCCCTGCTTGACCGAGTCCGGGAACCAGTTCGTCTTCTCGTTCTCCCGCAGCATCGCGTCCTTGACGGCGGTGGTGCGGATGTACCACGACGGCTGCGCGTAGTAGAGCAGGGCCGTGTGGCAGCGCCAGCAGTGCGGGTAGCTGTGCTCGTAGGCGATGTGCTTGAAGAGCAGGCCGCGCGCGTCGAGGTCGGCGGTCAGCTTCTCGTCGGCCTTCTTGAAGAAGACGCCGCCGACCAGCGGGACCTCCTCCTCGAAGGTGCCGTCGGGGCGGACCGGGTTCACGACGGGCAGGCCGTACGCGCGGCAGACCGCGAGGTCGTCGGCGCCGAAGGCGGGGGACTGGTGGACCAGACCGGTGCCGTCCTCGGTCGTGACGTACTCGGCGTTCACGACGTAGTGGGCGGGCTCCGGGAACTCCACGAGGTCGAAGGGGCGCTGGTAGGTCCAGCGCTCCATCTCCTTGCCCGTGAAGGTCTGGCCGGTGGCCTCCCAGCCCTCGCCCAGGGACTTCTCCAGCAGCGGCTGGGCGACGACCAGCTTCTCCGAGCCCTCGGCGCCGGTGCGCGTGGCCACCACGTAGGTGACCTCGGGGTGGGCCGCGACCGCCGTGTTGGACACCAGGGTCCACGGGGTCGTCGTCCAGACCAGGAGCGCGGCCTCGCCGGCCAGCGGGCCGGAGGTCAGCGGGAAGCGGACGTAGACGGAGGGGTCGACGACCGTCTCGTAGCCCTGCGCCAGCTCGTGGTCCGAGAGGCCGGTGCCGCAGCGCGGGCACCAGGGGGCTACGCGGTGGTCCTGGGTGAGCAGGCCCTTGTTGAAGATCTCCTTCAGCGACCACCACACGGACTCCACGTACTCGGGGTCCATGGTCCGGTACGCGTCGTCCAGGTCGACCCAGTAGCCCATCCGGGTCGTGAGCTCGGCGAACGCGTCGGTGTGGCGGGTCACGGACTCGCGGCACTTGGAGTTGAACTCGGCGATGCCGTACGCCTCGATGTCCTGCTTGCCGTTGAAGCCGAGCTCCTTCTCGACGGCGAGCTCGACGGGCAGGCCGTGGCAGTCCCAGCCGGCCTTGCGGGCGACGTGGTAGCCGCGCATGGTGCGGAAGCGCGGGAAGACGTCCTTGAAGACGCGGGCCTCGATGTGGTGCGCGCCGGGCATGCCGTTGGCGGTGGGCGGGCCTTCGTAGAACACCCACTCGGGGCGGCCCTCGGACTGCTCCAGGGTCTTGGCGAAGGTCTTGCTCTCGCGCCAGAAGTCGAGAACGGCGTGCTCGAGGGCGGGCAGGTCGACCTGGGCGGGTACCGGGCGGTACTGCGGCGGTGTGGTCATGAGGCTGAACTCTTCCTCCGGCGGGGTGTCACTTCCGTCCGGAGGGACGAGAGCCGCCCTCGTTCCCAAGGACCTGCTGCTCCCGCGGTACCACCCTCCTTGGCCGCCGGACGGATCCGGTGGCCCCCTCATTGGGGTGCGAAGCCGGTTCTACTCGCCGTACGGGGATCCCGTACGGGCTTTCTTCCGGCGGCTCAGGGGTGATCCTTCGCATCGCGCTCGCCCCCGGGCTCTCACCGTCCCCGGGTCGCTCCTGGCTGCGTCCGACGCTACTCGTCCCCGTCCATGCCTTTCGCTGGGCCCAGTGTACGGGGCGGGGGCGCGCTCGGCAGACCGGTTTACGGGGGGTCGCGGCGGGGGTCGCGGCGGGGCTCGGGGCCGGGCCGGCGGCCGGGGCCGGGCGGGTGGCGGCGTGACCCGAATGGGCCGATGCGCCGGTCCGGGCTCGGGTGGGACGGGAGTGGCGGATTACCGGGCTCCCTGCTGGGCACAACGGATGCAGGTTGGCATCGATGGACGCGTGCCCCGTTGCCGCGAGGCCGGAGTCGATTTATCGTTCCGGCACGATTCGCGAGCAAGATCACAGTGTGTGAAGGGGCCGCGGCCATGGTGGCGAAGAAGACCGCCGGGAGAACTGCCGAGAAGGCTGTCGGAAAGGCCGCCGGGAAGGCTGCGGCGGCCGAGGGCGCGGCTCCGGCCCGGAAGAAGACGACCGCTGCCGGGAAGACGACGGTCGCGAACTCCACGACCCGGGCGCCGGCCAAGACGGCGGCCAAGACGGCGGCGAAGGCGGCGAAGGCGGCGGAGAAGCCGGCGGCCAAGAAGCCGGCGGCCGAGAAGGCGCCTGCCAAGAAGGCGGATGCCAAGAAGGTGCCCGCCAAGAAGGCGACCGGCGTCGGGAAGACGACCGCGAGGAAGGCCACGGCCAAGGCGGCCGGGGCCGAGGGGGCGGCGCAGGCCGCGCAACGGACGGGAGCCCGGAAAGTGGTTGCCAAGAAGAGCACCGGCACGGCCAGGAAGACGGCTGCGGCCGCCACGAGCGGGCTGCCGAAGGCCAGGGTCACGGCTGCAGCGGCCCTGGCGCCGGGCGAGCTGGCCGTACGGCCCGGCGAGGACCCCTGGACCCCGGCGGAGGTGGCCGAGGCCCGTGCCGAGCTCCAGAGCGAGGTGCTGCGCCTGCGCGACGAGCTCCAGGCCTCGGACGCGGCCATCTCGGGCCTGATGCGGGATTCCGGCGACGGCGCGGGCGACGACCAGGCCGACACGGGCACCAAGAACATCACCCGGGAGTCCGAGCTGGCCCTGGCCGCGAACGCCCGCGAGATGCTCGAACAGACCGAGCGGGCCCTGGAGCGGCTGGACGCGGGCACGTACGGGCTCTGCGAGAACTGCGGCCAGCCCATCGGGAAGGCCAGGATGCAGGCCTTCCCGCGGGCGACGCTGTGCGTGGACTGCAAGCAGAAGCAGGAGCGCAGGCACTGAGGGGCCACGGCCGGGCTGCCGCCGCGGGCCGACCCTGACGTACTCTCGTGTCTCGTCGGGGTCCAGGGGCCCGGCGGGGCCGCAGGGCCGCGCCGTCGGCAACCTGGTTCGAGCTAGTCGAGGGACTCACGTGGCAGAGGCGGAGAGCATCATCGGTACGCCGGAGGTCGGGGACGACGCCCAGCCGGAGTCCGCCGAGCCCAAGGGGCGCCGGCGGATCGTCGCGCTGCTCGTCGTCGCGCTGCTCGCCTACCTGCTCGACTTCGGCAGCAAGATGCTGGTCGTCGCGAAGCTGGAGCACGAGCCGCCGATCCGGATCATCGGCGATCTGCTGAAGTTCGAGGCGATCCGCAATCCGGGCGCCGCGTTCGGCTTCGGTGAGGCCTTCACCATCATCTTCACGTGCATCGCGGCCACCGTGATCGTCGTGATCGTGCGGCTGGCCCGCAAGCTCTACAGCCTGCCGTGGGCGATCGCCCTGGGTCTGCTGCTGGGCGGTGCGCTGGGCAACCTCACCGACCGGATCTTCCGTTCGCCCGGGGTGTTCCGGGGGGCCGTGGTCGACTTCATCGCGCCCGCCCACTTCGCCGTCTTCAACCTCGCGGACTCGGCGATCGTGTGCGGCGGCATCCTGATCGTGCTGCTGTCCTTCAGGGGTCTGGACCCGGACGGCACCGTCCACAAGGACTGATCGCGGGACGGGTGCACCGTCGAGTCCTGCATACTCGACAGGTGAGTACGATTCCCGAGATCCGCACCCTGCCCGTTCCCGATGGCCTCGAAGGCGAGCGCGTGGACGCCGCCATCGCCCGCATGTTCGGTTTTTCCCGGACGAAGGCGGCCGAGCTCGCCGCCGCGGGGAAGGTGTCGGTCGACGGCAGCGTCGTCGGGAAGTCCGAGCGCGTGCACGGCGGCGCCTGGCTCGAAGTCGAGATGCCCGCGCCGCCGCGGCCGGTCGAGCTCGTCGCCGAGCCGGTCCCGGGCATGGAGATCATCCACGACGACGACGACATCGTCGTCATCATGAAGCCGGTGGGCGTCGCCGCCCACCCGAGCCCCGGCTGGACCGGCACCACCGTCATCGGCGGCCTCGCCGCCGCCGGGTACCGCATCTCCACCTCCGGCGCGTCCGAGCGCCAGGGCGTCGTACACCGCCTCGACGTCGGCACCTCCGGCCTGATGGCCGTCGCCAAGTCGGAGCGCGCGTACACCTCGCTGAAGAACCAGTTCCGCGAGCGGGTCGTGGACAAGCGCTACCACGCGCTCGTCCAGGGCCACCCGGACCCGATGAGCGGCACGATCGACGCGCCGATCGGGCGCCACCCCAGCGCGGACTACAAGTGGGCCGTGACCCAGGAGGGCAAGCCCTCCGTCACCCACTACGACCTGATCGAGGCCTTCCGCGCGGCCTCGCTGCTCGACATCAAGCTGGAGACGGGGCGCACGCACCAGATCCGCGTGCACATGTCCGCGCACCGCCACCCCTGCGTCGGCGACCTCACGTACGGCGCCGACCCGACGGTGGCCAAGCGGCTGGGCCTGACCCGGCAGTGGCTGCACGCGGTGCGGCTCGGGTTCGAGCACCCGGCGGACGGCCGGTGGGTGGAGTTCGAGAGCACCTACCCGGCGGACCTGCAGCACGCGCTGGACGTGATCCGGGCCGAGAGCGAGTGACCGCTTTCACGGTCCGGGTGGCCGGGACGGAGGCCGACCTGGCGGCGTGCTTCGCGGTGCGGACCGAGGTGTTCGTGGTCGAGCAGTCCGTGCCGGAGTCGATCGAGTACGACGCGTACGACGCGGGCGCGGTGCACGTGCTGGCCGTGGGGCCGGACGGGGAGCCGCTGGGCACCGGCCGGCTGCTGCACGGACCGGCGGCGCAGACCAAGACGGGCGGCGACCCGGCGGTCGGCTCGCTGGGCCGGCTCGCCGTACGCAAGGCCGCGCGCGGGCTGGGCGTCGGGGTGGCGCTGGTACGGGCGATCGAGGCGGAGGCGGCCCGAATGGGCCTGACCGCCGTGGACCTGGGCGCGCAGACGCACGCGCTGGGCTTCTACGAGAGCCTCGGATACAAGGCCTACGGACCGGAGTTCGAGGACGCGGGCATCCCGCACCGGGCGATGCGGCGCGCACTGCCGTAGCCCGGCCGGGCGGGGACCGGTGCCGTGCCGCGCAGCTGTGGCCCCGCCTCCGCGCCCCTCGGCGCACCCGACCCCTGCCCGGCGGACGGCTTCGGCCGCATCGTGTCCCGCCTGCGATCGGCGTGCGGGGCAGTGCCCCGGTACGGGCTCGCCCGGGTGGAGCGCCGACACGCGGAAGCGGCCTTCCGACCGCACGGCCCAGCGGCAGCGGCCTGGCAGGGTGGGGGAGTGGATCAGCTTGCTCTCCTGTTCGTGCTGCTGCTCGGGGCCGTGGTCAGCGTCCCGCTCGGGGATCGGCTCGGGCTGCCCGCGCCCGTCCTGATGACCATCGGCGGGGTCGCGCTCGCGCTGGTCCCGGCGGTGCCGAATGTCGACATCCCGCCCGAGTACATCCTTCCGCTCGTCCTGCCCCCGCTGCTCTACGCCTCGGCGCAGCGCACCTCCTGGCGGCAGTTCGCCGCCAACGTCCGGCCCATCCTCCTGCTCGCCGTGGCCCTCGTGTTCGTCACGACCGCCGCGGTCGCCGCCGCCGCGAACGCCGTCGTCCCCGGACTGCCGCTCGCCGCCGCGGTCGCGCTCGGCGCGCTCGTGGCCCCGCCGGATCCCGTCGCCGCGACCGCCGTCGCCGGCGCGCTCGGGCTGCCGCGCCGCATGGTGTCGATCCTGGAGGGCGAGGGCCTGTTCAACGACGTCACCGCGATCGTGCTCTACCACGTGGCCATCTCCGCCGCGGTCAGCGGCAGCTTCTCCTGGCCGGACGCGCTGGGGGAGTTCGTGCTCTCCGCCGTGGTCGCCGTCGCCGTCGGGCTCGGACTGGGCTGGGCCGCCAACGCGCTCATGGGGCGGCTCGGCGATGCCACGCTCCAGATCGGGCTGACGCTGCTCGTGCCGTTCGTGTCGTACGTGGTGGCCGAGGAGCTCCACGGGTCGGGGGTGCTGGCTGTGCTGATGACGGCCCTGTTCCTCGCGGAGTACGCCTCCGACGCGGACGACGTGCTCGGGCGGCTCGCCGGGCACACGTTCTGGGAGGTCGTGGACATGCTGGTCACGGGCGTGGCGTTCGGGCTGATCGGGCTGGAGCTGCACAACGTGTTCGGCGTCGCGGCCGGCCGCGAGTGGGAGATGGCGGGGTGGGCGGCCACCGTGATCGCGGTCGTCGTCGTCGTACGGCTGCTGTGGCTGCTGCCGGCCGGCTGGCTGGCCAAACGGTTGCACACGCGGCGCGACTACGACGAGGAGATCCCGCTGAGCTGGCGGGAGAGCGTGGTGATGTGGTGGGCCGGGATGCGCGGGGTGGCCTCGGTGGCACTGGCGCTGGCCATTCCGCTGAAGGTGGACGGCGGGGCGCCGTTTCCCGGGCGGGACCAGATCATCTTCATCGCGTTCGCCGTGATCATGGTGACGCTGGTGTGCCAGGGGCTGACGCTGCCCTGGCTGGTGCGGCTGCTGGGCGTGGAGGCCGACGAGGACGCCGAGCGGGAGACCGAGCGGAAGCTGGCGGTCCGCGCGGCGAAGGCGGCCAAGCGGCGGCTCAAGGAGATCGAGGAGGCGGAGGACCTGCCGGAGGACCTGGTGGAGGTGTTGTACCGGCGGGCGTACGACGTGGGGGCGAGGATCAGCCCCGAGATGGTGGACGAGGAGCGGCGGGAAGCGTACGCGAAGCGGGTGGAGCGGATCCGGGACGTCCAGCGGATCCAGCGGGAGATGATGTCGGCGGCGCGGCACGAGGTGCTGGCAGCGCGCAGCGAGCCGGGCGCGGACCCGGAGATCGTGGACCGGGTCCTGCGCCACCTGGACGTCCGCAGCCTCCGCAGCAGCTAGCGCACACCCCCGGGGCGTGCGGCTCCGCCCGGGGGCGGGCGGAGCCGGTGCCGGTCAGACCTGGTAGCGGGACGGGGCGAAGAGGTCCGGGTTCGCGGCGATCCAGTCCGAGGTGCGGGAGAGGCCCTCCGTCAGGGAGACCCGCGGCTTCCAGCCCGCCCAGTCCCGGGCGCGGGAGTTGTCCGACAGCAGGCGGTGGACCTCGCTGCCCGTCGGGCGGAGCCGGGATTCGTCCACCACGACCTGCGCGTCACGGCCCGACGCCGCGATCAGCGCCCCCGCCAGGTCTCCGATCGAGATCTCCTCGCCCGTACCGAGGTTGACCACCTCGCCCAGCGCCCGGTCGCACTCCGCCACCGCGAGGAAGCCCTCCGCCGTGTCCGTCACGTACGTGAAGTCCCGCGTCGGGGACAGGGAGCCCAGCCGGATCTCCCGTGCCCCCGCGTGCAGCTGCGCCAGGATCGTCGGGATCACGGCCCGCGCCGACTGGCGGGGTCCGTACGTGTTGAACGGCCGGACCACCGTCACCGGCAGCTCGAACGCGTGGTGGAACGACAGCGCCATCATGTCCGCGCCGATCTTCGACGCCGAGTACGGGGACTGCGGCTGGAGCGGGTGCGATTCCGCTATCGGGGCCGTCAGCGCGGTGCCGTAGACCTCGCTCGTCGACGTGTGCACCAGCCGCCGCACCCCGTGCCGCCGACAGGCCTCCGCCATGTTCTCCGTACCCGTCACATTGGTCTGCACGTACGCGCCCGGCGAGGCGTAGCTGTACGGGATCCCGATGAGCGCCGCCAGGTGGAACACGGTGTCGCAGCCCTCCACCGCGTCGCTGACCCGGCCCGCGTCGCGGATGTCGCCCGCCCACATCTCGACCGGGCCGCCGGGGTCGGCGAGGTGGTGCGCCAGGTGGCCCTTCTCCGCGTACGGCTTGTAGTGGACGAAGGCGCGGACCCGGGCGCCCCGCGCCACCAGCAGGTCGACCAGGGTGGAGCCGATGAACCCCTCGGCTCCGGTGACCAGCACCGTACGGCCGGTCCAGGGGTTCACGGTGTTCGTGTGGGTGTTCATATCCGCTCCAGGGTGGGAAGGGGGGCGCCGGCCACGCGGAGGACCTCCGCCGCCAGCAGTTCGGCGGCCCGGGCGTGCGGGCCGGGGTCGGCGGCGCCGGCCATCGCGGCCAGCCGGGCCGGATCGGCCAGCAGCGGGCCGAGCAGCACCGACAGCCGGTCGGCGGTGGTCGCGGCGTCCGGCAGCAGCAGGCCCGCGCCCGCGTCGACGAGGACCCGGGCGTTGTGGGTCTGGTGGTCGCCGGGGGCGTACGGGTACGGGACGAGCAGGGCCGGGACCCCGGTCGACGCCAGCTCCGCCACCGTCGCGGAGCCGGCCCGGCACACCACCAGGTCGGCGGCCGCGTACACGAGGTCCATCCGGTCCAGGTACGGCACGGCCCGGGCGATGCGCTGCCCGCCGCAGGCGGCGAGATCGGCGGCGGTGTCGGGCAGCGCCTTCGGACCCGTCTTGATCAGCATCTGTACGTCGTCCCGGCCCTGCCAGAGCCCGGCCAGCCCGACGGCGGCCGCGGTGAGCCGGGCGGCGCCCAGGCTGCCGCCGTTGAAGACGACCAGGCGGCGTCCGTCGGGGACGTGCAGGGCCCGCCGGGCCTCGGTGCGCAGGATCGCCCGCTCCGCCCGCGTCAGACGGGCCAGCCGGGCGAGGGCGGCCGAGATCGGCATTCCGGTGGTCAGCGCGTGCGCCCCGCCCGCCAGATGGGCCCGGCTGCGGTCGAAGGCCACCGCGATGTGCGGGGTGAGCCGGGCCGCGAACTGGTTGGCGCGGCCCGGCACCGCGTTGGACTCGTGGATGACGGCCGGCAGTCCCGCCATCCGCGCCCCCAGCACGGCCGGCGCGCTCGGGTAGCCGCCCATGCCCACGACGGCGTGCGCGCCCTGGGCCCGGATCACCGAGCGGGCCTGCCCCGCCGAGCGCAGGAGCGCGGCCGGGAGCAGATAGCGCTTCGCGCCGAGCGAGGGGTCGAAGGGGATCATGTCGACGGTGTGCAGGCGGTACCCGGCGCCCGGAATCAGCTCGGTCTCCAGGCCCCGCTCGGTCCCGATGAACGAGACCACGGCATCCGGGACGGCCGCGCGCAGCGCCTCGGCCAGGGCGAGCCCGGGGTAGATGTGGCCTCCGGTGCCGCCCGCGCCGATCACCACGGACAGGGGCCGGAGGGAAGTGCGTCGTGTGGTCATGGACGCAGACTTCCGGTGCGCCCTAAGAACGTTCTAAGAGGTTCTCTCAGAACTGTTTGGCAGGCTTTGCCCCATGAGCAGCACGAGCGGTACGGGCGGTACGGGCCCGCAGCGGATCCTGGTCGTGGACGACGAGCCCGAGGTACGGGCCGCCGTCCAGGACGGGCTGGCCGTCGAGGGGTACGAGGTACGGGGAGCCGGCGACGGGCTGGCCGCGCTGTCCGAGGTGGCCGGCTGGCAACCGGACGCGGTGGTGCTCGACGTGATGATGCCCGTACTGGACGGGCTCGGGGTCTGCCGGCAGCTGCGCGCGATGGGCGACCGTACGCCCGTACTCGTCCTGACCGCGCTGGACTCGGTGAGCGAGCGGGTCGACGGTCTGGAGGCGGGCGCCGACGACTACCTCGTCAAGCCGTTCGCGCTGGACGAGCTGGTGGCCCGGGTCCGGGCCCTGCTGCGGCGGGCCGCGCCCGATCCGGCCGACGCGGCCGTGCTCGGGTTCGCGGACCTCGTGCTGGACCCCGGGACGCGCACCGGAAGGCGCGGCGGGCGGCCGCTGGAGTTCAGCCGGACCGAGGCGGCGCTGCTGGAGCTGCTGCTGCGCCACCCCGGACAGGTGCTGCCGCGGGAGCTGATCCTGGAGCTGGTGTGGGGGCGGGACTTCGGACCGGACTCCAATTCCCTCGCCGTGTACGTCGGCTACCTGCGGCGGAAGCTGGAGGCGGGCGGCGAGCCGCGGCTGGTGCACACCGTCCACGGGGTCGGATACCGGCTGGGCCCGGCGTGAGCGCCGCCGCGAGGGGGCGCCGCCGGCTCGGTGCTGCCTGGCGCAGACGCCGGCCGCTGCGGACCCGCCTGGCGCTGGCGGTCACCTCGGCGGTGGCGCTGGTCGCGGTCGGGGTGTGCACGGCGGCCTTCTTCGTCGTACGCGGCGCCCTGTACGAGCAGCTGAACCTGAGCCTGACCCAGTCCGCGCGGCTCGCGGCGCAGCACAATCCCGACTCCGGACCGGACACCCTGGCCGGGGAGTGCCGCTTCCTGGCGGCGCCCGCCTGCGCGGAGGTGGTGCCGGCCGACCCGGCGAACGACCCGGCCAAGCCCTACCTGCTGCCGGTGGACTCCGCGACGCGGGCGGTGGCGGCGGGCCGGCACGCGCCGTTCTACACGGACATCGTGCACGCCGGGCACCCGACGCGGATGCTCACCACCGACTACGCGAAGGGGCGGGCGCTCCAGGTCGCGCTGCGGGCCGACACCGTCGAGAAGGGGATCGGGGAGGCGGCCGGGTGGCTGGCCCTGATCGGCGCGGCCGGGGTGCTGGTGGCCGCCGGGCTCGGGTACTGGGTGTCGCGGACCGGCCTGGCCCCGGTGACCCGGCTCACGGCCACCGCCGAGCGGATCGCGGCGACACGCGATCCCAGGCACCGGATCGAACTGCCGCCGCCGGGGCCGCCGGGGCGGGAGGACGAGATCACGCGGCTGGCCGGGAGCTTCAACACCATGCTGGGCGAGCTGGAGCAGTCGGTCACGGCGCAGCGGCGACTGGTCGCGGACGCCTCGCACGAGCTGCGGACCCCGCTGACGGCGCTGCGGACCAACGCGGAGCTGCTGGCGCGGGGGGAGCGGCTGACGCCGGAGCAGCGCGAGCGGGCCTCGCTCGCGCTGGGCCGGCAGCTGCGGGAGGTGACGGGGCTGGTGAACGACCTGATCGAGCTGGCCCGGGACGAGGAGCCGCAGCCGCTGGTGGAGCAGGTACGGCTGGCTCCGCTGGTGGAGCACTGCGCGGAGGCGGCGCGGGCGCACCGGCCTTCGGTCCCGGTGCAGGTGCGCATCCGCGGGGAGGAGGCGGTGGTGGTGCCGGGCGTACCGGCGCGGCTGACCAGGCTCGTGTCGAACCTGCTGGACAACGCGGCGAAGTTCAGCCCCGCAGGGGCGCCGGTGGAGGTGGAGCTGGTGTCGCGGGGCGGCGCCGGCCGCGCCGAGCTGACCGTACGGGACCACGGTCCGGGCATCGCGGCGGAGGATCTCCCGTACGTCTTCGACCGCTTCTACCGGGCCGGGGCGGCCCGCGCCCTGCCGGGCTCGGGGCTGGGCCTGGCGATGGCCCGCCAGATCGCCCGGGCGCACTCCGCGGAGCTCGTGGCGGAGCCGGCACCGGGCGGCGGAGCCCTGTTCCGCCTGACGTTCTGACCCGGGCCCGCGGCGTCAGGACGGGCCGGGACGCGGGTCCGCGGGTGCCGTGGCGATGCGGGGCAGGGCGTACGGGTGGTGGGCCAGGAGCCAGCTGATCAGGCGCTCGCGGACCTGGCAGCGGACGGTCCAGATGTCCGTCGCGTCCTTCGCCGTGACCACCGCCCGGACCTGGATGGTGTGCGGGGTCGTGTCGGTGACCGCCAGGGTGCCGGTGCGGCCGTCCCATTCCGGGATCTCCTTCAGGACTCCCAGGAGCTGCTCCCGCATCAGGTCCAGCGGTGCGCTGTGGTCCAGGTGCCAGAAGACGGTCCCGGTCATCTGCGCGCCGCCGCGCGACCAGTTCTCGTACGGCTTGCCTGTGAAATACGACACAGGCATCGTGATGCGGCGCTCGTCCCAGGTGCGGACCACCAGGAAGGTCAGGGTGATCTCCTCGACCGTCCCCCACTCCTTGTCCACGACCACCGTGTCCCCGATCCGCACCGTGTCGCCGAAGGCGATCTGCAGTCCGGCGAACAGGTTGCCCAGCGAGGACTGGGCCGCGATGCCCGCCACGATGCCGACCACGCCCGCCGACGCCAGCATCGAGGCGCCGACCGCCCGCATCGGCGGGAACGTGAGCAGCATCGCAGCCACCGCGACCACCACGACCACCGCCGTGACCACCCGGTGGATCAGCGTCACCTGGGTGCGGACCCGCCGCACCCGTGCGTCGTCCGGGTGCTGAGCGGCGTAGCGGGCGTACGAGGCGTCCACGACCGCCGTCGCGATCCGCACCAGCAGCCACGCCGCCGAGCCGATCAGCACGAGGGTCAGGGCGCGGCCCACGGCGAAGACGTACTCCGGGCCGATCCCCGTCCGCCGGTGGGATCCGTACAGCAGTGTCGCGCCCAGCACGAGCTGGAACGGCAGCCGGCAGCGGCGCAGCAGCCCCCACAGCGGGGTCTCGCTGTGCCGGGCGTCGGCGCGGCGCAGCAGCAGGTCCAGCAGCCATCCGGCCAGCAGGGTGACGACCAGGGCGCCGCCGACGACGGCGATCGGGCGCAGAACGGTGTCCGTGTCCATGCGCCTCAACGTAACCGGAAGCAGCGCTCAGGCCCTTCCCATCCGGCGAATGGCACGATGGGGTACATGAACATCGTGCTCTTCCATTCGACGTACGGGCTGCGGCCCGCGGTGCACGCGGCGGCCGACCGGCTGCGCGCGGCCGGTCACCAGGTCCAGGTGCCGGATCTCTTCGAGGGGCGCACCTTCGAGACCGTCGAGGAGGGCATGGCCCACCGGGACGGCATCGGCCGCGACGAGCTGCTCAAGCGCGCGGTGCTGGCCTCCGCCCCCTACTCCGATCAGGGCCTGGTCTACGCCGGCTTCTCCTTCGGCGGCTCCGTCGCCCAGCACCTCGCCCTGGCCGACGAGAAGGCGCGCGGGCTGCTGCTCCTGCACGGGACGGCGGACCTGGACGAGGACACCGCGGTCGACGAACTGCCGGTGCAGCTGCACATCGCGGATCCCGACCCGTTCGAGACGCACGACTGGCTGACGGCCTGGTACCTGCGGATGCAGCGCGCGGGCGCCGACGTGGAGGTCCACCGCTACCCGGGTGCCGGGCACCTGTTCACGGACCCGGACCTCGACGACTACGACGCGGAGGCCGCGGAGCAGACGTGGAAGGCCGCCGTCGGCTTCCTCGACTCCCTCTAGGAGCAGAGGAGCAGAGGAGCAGCGGCGCGGGCGCCGCGGACAAGGGTGAGGGGCAGGGCACGAACCGCGTGCCCTGCCCCTCACCGTTTCACGTCACGTGGTGACTAGGCGCGGTACGCGCTCCACATGCTCTTCATCCGGGACACCTGGCCCGCGGTGAACTGGTACATGCACGAGTCGTACGTGTAGTCCATGAAGTTGTGGATCGGGTCGGTGCCCGCGGCGGTGCAGGTGTCACGGCCGGTCGGGCACTCGAAGGCCGCGCTCTTCTCGGCGGGGGTGTCGGAGACGGAGTCTCCGCTGCCCGAGCAGCCGCCCTGGAAGGTGTGGTAGAGGCCCATCCAGTGGCCGACCTCGTGGGTGCCGGTGTCGCCCTCGTTGTAGTTGGCGGCGGAGCCGCCCGGCAGCGAGGTGTTGAGCAGGACCACGCCGTCCATCTTCGGCTGCGAGGCGTACGAGCTCGGGAAGGTCGCCCAGCCGAGCAGGCCGCCGCCGAGGTTGGCGGTGTAGATGTTCAGCGCGTTCTTGCCGCCCTTGCGCAGGGCGTTCTTCATGTTCTTCTCGGCCGTGGTGCCGTCGGACACGTTGTACCAGGAGGCGTTGTCCGTGTAGTCGGTGCCGGCCAGGGTGAACTGGAAGCCCGAGTCGACGTTGCCGGTGCCCTTGCCGCTGTACGCGGCGTTGAGCACCGCGATCTGGTTGTTGATGTCCGCGGCGGTCAGCTTGCCGGCGGAGCCGGACGTGATGACGTGGACGTACACCGGGATGCTGGTCGCGGCGGCGGACTCGCCGGCGCGCATCAGGCGCTGCGGGCCGAGCTCGAGGTTCTTCTTGGCCAGGTCGGCGTCCATGGCCTTGACCTGGGCGTCCGTCACCTCGTTGGGGTCGGCCGCGTGCTGGTCCTTCGGGCGGGCGACACGGGCGTTGGCGGAGACGGAGGCGGTGCCGGCGTCGGCACAGGCCTCGGCGCCGGTCTTTGCGGCCGCGGCCACGGTCGTGGGGACCGTGAGCGGGGCGAACGCCAGGGTTCCGGCCAGAACGGCCGTACCCATGAGGCGGCGGCGGAGCATGGGGGATATGCGGGCGGAGGCGCGCACGTTGACTCCTCGCGAAGCGTGGTGGGGGGTGAGGGATTTCCTCACGCTGGCGCGAAGCTTATGTGTCCATGTCATGCGCTGAGCAAGACCTTTAAGTAAACGATTTGTTGCTTCTGATGCCGGAGGGGCGCCCGGTCTGCTCCAGACGCCCCTCCGCACAACAGAATTGACGGACCGTCAACAAACCGTCAGCCCACCGGCTGGTACGACCGCTCCACCTTCTGCGTGCCGTTCGCCGTGCGGTACGAACGGGACCACGCGGTGGTGGCGGCCGGATTCCGCTTGTCGGACACCACGTAGTAGTCCATCTGCGAGCGCTCGGCCGTCACGTCCAGCACCCCGTAGCCGTGTGCGTCCATGTCCAGCCACTTCACATGCCAGTTGGCGGCCTTGACCGCGGCCTCCGCTACGAGCGAAGCGGTGTCCGCCGGCACGTGCAGGAGGTCGTCGATGTTGTCGGAGGTCACCGACGTCACCACGAACTCGGTGGCCGCCGTGCCCGAGCCCGGGTACGTCGCCATGTTCATCGGGACCTCGTTCGCCCACGCCATGTGGATGTCACCCGTGAGGAAGACCGTGTTCTTGATCTTCTGGTCCTTGAGGTGGTTCAGCAGCTCCTTGCGGTCGTCCGTGTAGCCGTCCCACTGGTCCACGTTGATCGCGAGGCCGCCCTCGGGCAGGCCCAGCAGCTTCGCCAGCGGCGCCAGCAGGTGCGCGGGCAGCGAGCCGAAGGCGACCGGCGAGATCATCACCGAGGTCCCGACCAGCTTCCAGGTCGCGTTGGAGCTCGCGAGGCCCGACTTGAGCCAGTCCAGCTGGGCGCGCCCGGTGATGGTGCGCTCCGGGTCGTCGACCGCGCCGCTGCCCACCTTGGCCTGCTGTGAGCGGAAGGTGCGCAGGTCCAGCAGGTGCAGGTCGGCGAGGCTGCCGAAGCGCAGCCGCCGGTAGACGGTGCCGGCCGTGGAGGTGCGGACCGGCATCCACTCGAAGTACGCCTGCTTGGCGGCGGCCGCGCGGGCCGCCCAGTCGCCCTCGGCGCCCGGGGTGTGGTTCTCCGCTCCGCCCGACCAGGCGTCGTTGGCGAACTCGTGGTCGTCCCATATCGCGACGATCGCGTGCGCGGCGTGCAGCGCCTGGAGGTCGGCGTCGGTCTTGTACTTGCCGTGCCGGGTCCGGTAGTCGGCGAGGGTGAGGATCTCGTGCTTCGGCTCGTGCGCGCGTACGACGTACTTCGCCTCGGGGTAGGCCCCGTTCGCGTACTCGTAGATGTAGTCGCCGAGGTGCAGGATCGCGTGCAGGTCGGTGCGGGCGGCCAGGTGGCGGTAGGCCGAGAACCAGCCGGACTCCCAGTTGGCGCAGGACACGACGCCGAAGCGGACCCCGGGGGTGCTCGCGTCGTGGCCCGGGGCGGTCAGGGTGCGCCCGACCGGGGAGACGGCGGCGTCGGCGGTGAACCGGTAGAAGTACGGGGTCTGCGGCCGCAGTCCGCGGACGTCCGCCTTGACCGTGTGGTCGGTGGCGGCGGTCGCGGTGACGGAGCCGCTCGCCGTGATCCGGGAGAAGGCCTTGTCCTCGGCGACCTCCCAGGTCACCTGGGTGGCCGGGCCGACGCCCGAGCCGGGCGCGGCCTCGGGGGTCGGGGTGACGCGGGTCCACAGCAGGATCCCGTCGGGCAGCGGGTCGCCGGAGGCGACACCGTGCAGGAAGGCGGGCCCGTTCGAGGCCGCCGACGCGGGGGAGATGCCCAGAGCGGCCGTCGCGAAGGGTGCGAGGGCGGCGGTGGCCGCGGCGGCCTTGACGACCGTGCGGCGGCGCGGAGTTGCCGCAGTGGGGGAGGGGAGATGACTGGTCACGGACCGGCATATTACTGACGGGTATGGCCGGTGGTACACCCCTCGGAAGGCAACGGGCAGGCGAACTCTCGAAGTTCGCCTGCCCGTTGCCCGTTGCCCCGTCCGGTACGTCCCGGTCCGGTCGATCAGCCGGCGATGGCCTTGTCGACCTCGGCCGTGAACTCCTCCGGAGTCATCTTGATCTCGATCTTCTTGCCGTCCATCTTCAGCGACGGCGTGCCCTGCAGACCGCTCTTGTCGAAGACCTTCGACATCTCGATCGCCCAGCGGTTGTACGTGCCGCCCTCGACGGCCTTCTTGAACTCGGCGTTGCCCTTGAGCGCCGGCACCTGGTCCGCGATCTTCAGCAGGTAGTCGTCCTTGCCGAACTTGTCGTCGCGCTCCTCGGGGTGGTTCTCCTTGGAGTACAGGGCGCTCTTGTACTCCAGGAACGCCTCGGGGCTGACGTTCAGCGCCGCGCCCAGCGCGCTCAGCGCGTTCTTCGAACCGCTGCCGCCGAAGCCCTTGTCGAGGAAGGTGGCGCCGACGTACTGGATCTTGTACTTGCCGGCGTCGACGTCCTTCTTGATCTGCGGGCCCACGGTCTGCTCGAACTGGGAGCAGATCGGGCAGCGCGCGTCCTCGTAGAGCTCGAGGGTCTTCTTGGCGTCGGCCTTGCCTATGACGACCGTGGTGCCGTTGTCGCCCGCGGTGTTCTTCGGGGCGACCAGCGTCGCGTCGGCGGCCTTGTCCCACTCGCCCGGCTGGTTGGCCTGCACGACCGCGTAACCGACGCCGCCGGCCAGCGCCAGGACGGCGACGACGGCGCCGGCCACCAGCACCTGGCGGCGCGCCTTGTCCTTCTTCGCCTGCTTCTCGCGCTCGGCGCGCAGCCGATCGCGGGCCGCCGCCTTGTTCGCCTGGCTGTTGCGTGAACTCATGGTGATCTCCGTGGGGTGTGACTCGGGAAAAGGGGGACTGCCGTACGCGGGGTGGGTCAGGCGCAGACGAGTGCGCCGCGTACGGGAGGTCCCCGGCGTCCCACGGAATGGGCGGGGAAGCGGGTACGGGCCCCCGAGCCCACGACGGCCGGGCGCGGGATGCGCCGCACCGGGCCGAAAGCGGCCGCCGCGCGGGCGCCGGCCAGCAGCAGCGGCCGGAACGCGAAGGCGGCCACCGCGCGCAGCAGCTGGCCCAGCGCCCGTTCGCCGTACCGCAGCCAGGACGCGGCGAGCAGCCCGACCGAGACGTGGGCGCCGAGCAGCAGCCACGGGGTCCAGGGGCCGGGCGAGGCCAGCAGGGCCACCGCGTCGGGCACGGCTCCGGGCACCTCGGCCAGCGGTCCGCCCAGCGGCGGTCCGCCGCACAGCTCGTCGAGGCCGAGCGCCCGCAGCGGCCCGGCGACGGGGCCGCCGGCCGGGCCGTAGCAGACGTGCTGTCCGGCGGTGAAGACCGTGTCGGCGGCCAGCTCCAGCGGAACCAGAAGTGCGGCGATGGGGCCGAAGCCCCGCTCACGGCCGGCCAGCGCGTACGTGAGCAGGAACACGCCGGCGAAGGCCCCGGCCACGAGGGCGGGGGGCAGCGGGACGCGGGACATCAGGACGTGCGAGCCGGCCGAGAGCAGCACGACGAGTGCGCTGAACAGCGCGGCCCGCAGCCCTCTCAGCCCTGCCCTGGATACGTCCATCGCCGCGAGTCTGCCACGAGTCCCTGTGAAGAGGGGTCCCAGGTCCCGGAACGGCCGGTTCCCACGACCCCGCCCCGTACGGCTCAGTGCATGATGCGGCCGTTGCGGAACAGGTCCACGAAGATCTGGTGGTCGGCGCGCGCCCGGGCCCCGTACGCGTGCGCGAAGTCGACCAGGAGCTCCGCGAAACCCTCCTCGTCGGCGGCGATCGCCGCGTCGATGGCCCGCTCGGTGGAGAACGGCACCAGGGAGTGCCCGCTCTCGGCCTCGTCGGCCGACGCGTGCATGGTCGCCGTCGCCCGGCCCAGGTCCGCGACGACGGCCGCGATCTCCTCCGGCTCGTCCAGGTCCGACCAGTCCAGGTCCACCGCGTACGGGGAGACCTCGGCCACCAGCTGGCCCGAGCCGTCCAGCTCGGTCCAGCCCAGCCACGGGTCGGCGTGCGCCTGCAGGGCGCGCTGGGAGATCACCGTGCGGTGCCCCTCGTGCTGGAAGTAGTCCCGGACGGCCCGGTCGGTGATGTGGCGGGACACGGCGGGGGTCTGCGCCTGCTTGAGGTAGATCACGACGTCGTTCTCCAGGGCGTCGCTGTGCCCCTCCAGCAGGATGTTGTAGGAGGGCAGGCCGGCCGAGCCGATCCCGACGCCGCGGCGGCCCACCACGTCCTTGACCCGGTAGGAGTCGGGCCGGACCAGGGACTCGTCGGGCAGGGTCTCCAGGTACCCGTCGAAGGCGGCGAGCACCTTGTACCGGGTGGCCGCGTCCAGCTCGATCGAGCCCCCGCCGGAGGTGAAGCGGCGCTCGTAGTCGCGGATCTCGGTCATCGAGTCGAGCAGGGAGAAGCGGGTGCGGGAGCGGGCCGAGCGCAGGGCGCCCAGCAGGGGGCCGTCGGCGGTGTCCAGGGTGAAGGAGGGCACCTCCTCGTTCTTGGCGCCGGTGGCCAGGCGGTGGATCCGCTCGCGGTAGGCGCCCGCGTAGGTCCGCACCAGCTCGCTGATCTGCTCGTCGCTGAGCGCCTTGGTGTAGCCGATCAGGGCGACGGAGGCCGCGAACCGCTTGAGGTCCCAGGTGAAGGGGCCGACGTACGCCTCGTCGAAGTCGTTGACGTTGAAGATCAGGCGGCCGTTGGCGTCCATGTACGTGCCGAAGTTCTCGGCGTGCAGATCGCCGTGGATCCAGACCCGGCCGGTCCGCTCGTCCAGGTACGGGCCGCCGTGCCGGTCGCGCTCCAGGTCGGCGTAGAAGAGGCAGGCCGTGCCGCGGTAGAAGGCGAAGGCCGAAGCCGCCATCTTGCGGAATTTGACCTGGAAGGCCGCGGGGTCGGCGGTGAGCAGCTCACCGAATGCGGTGTCGAACACATCGAGTATCTGCTCGGCGCGCTGCTCGTTCGTCGTCTCGGGGACCGCCATGGCGGGTGCCTCCTGGTGGCGCGGGGTGGTTCGTTTTTCGGACAGGTGTCCTTGGGTCTGCAACGGATGAAGGTACCGGTCGGTGCCCGGGTTGTGTCATTCCACCGACGTAGACTTCGAGGCTGCCCCCCTCGTTCCCCCCGGAGGTCTGCCACCGTGACCAAGCCGCCGTTCACGCACCTGCACGTACACACCCAGTACTCGCTGCTGGACGGTGCCGCGCGGCTCAAGGACATGTTCGCCGCCTGCAACGAGATGGGCATGACGCACATCGCGATGTCCGACCACGGCAACCTGCACGGTGCGTACGACTTCTTCCACACCGCCCAGAAGGCCGGCATCACGCCGATCATCGGCATCGAGGCGTACGTGGCACCCGAGTCCCGGCGCAACAAGCGGCGCATCCAGTGGGGCCAGCCGCACCAGAAGCGCGACGACGTCTCCGGTTCCGGTGGTTACACCCACAAGACCATCTGGGCCTCGAACGCCACCGGCCTGCACAACATCTTCCGGCTGTCCTCCGACGCGTACGCCGAGGGCTGGCTCACGAAGTGGCCGCGGATGGACAAGGAGACCATCTCCAAGTGGTCCGAGGGCCTGATCGCCTCCACCGGCTGCCCGTCCGGCGAGGTGCAGACCAGGCTGCGCCTCGGCCAGTTCGACGAAGCCGTGCAGGCCGCCTCCGACTACAAGGACATCTTCGGCGAGGGCCGCTACTTCCTGGAGCTGATGGACCACGGCATCGAGATCGAGCGCCGGGTCCGCGACGGGCTGCTGGAGATCGGCAAGAAGCTCGGCATCCCGCCGCTGGTCACGAACGACTCGCACTACACGCATGCGAGCGAGGCCACCGCGCACGACGCCCTGCTCTGCATCCAGACCGGCAAGAACCTCTCGGACCCGGACCGCTTCCGCTTCGACGGCACCGGCTACTACCTCAAGTCGACCGACGAGATGTACGCGATCGACTCCTCGGACGCCTGGCAGGAGGGCTGCGCCAACACGCGGCTGGTCGCGGACCAGGTCGACACCGAGGGCATGTTCAAGTTCCGGAACCTGATGCCGAAGTTCGACATCCCGGAGGGCCACACCGAGGTCAGCTGGTTCCGCGAGGAGACCATGCGCGGCATGCACCGCCGCTACCCCGGGGGCATCCCGGACGACCGGATGCAGCAGGCCGAGTACGAGATGGACACCATCATCTCGATGGGCTTCCCGGGCTACTTCCTCGTGGTCGCCGACTTCATCATGTGGGCCAAGAACCAGGGCATCGCGGTGGGTCCGGGCCGAGGCTCCGCGGCCGGCTCGATCGTCGCGTACGCCATGGGCATCACCGACCTCGACCCCCTCACCCACGGCCTGATCTTCGAGCGGTTCCTGAACCCCGAGCGCGTCTCCATGCCCGATGTCGACATCGACTTCGACGAGCGCCGGCGCGTCGAGGTGATCAGGTACGTGACCGAGAAGTACGGCGCCGACAAGGTCGCCATGATCGGCACGTACGGCACGATCAAGGCCAAGAACGCAATCAAGGACTCCGCGCGCGTCCTGGGCTACCCGTACGCCATGGGCGACCGGCTCACCAAGGCCATGCCCGCCGACGTCCTCGGCAAGGGCATCCCGCTCTCAGGCATCCTCGACCCGCAGCACCCCCGCTACGGCGAGGCCGGCGAGATCCGCGGGATGTACGAGAACGAACCCGACGTGAAGAAGGTCATCGACACCGCCCGCGGTGTGGAGGGCCTGGTCCGCCAGATGGGCGTGCACGCCGCCGGCGTCATCATGTCCAGCGAGACGATCACCGACCACGTGCCCGTCTGGGTGCGGCACACCGACGGCGTCACCATCACCCAGTGGGACTACCCGAGCTGCGAGTCGCTCGGCCTGCTGAAGATGGACTTCCTCGGCCTGCGCAACCTCACGATCATGGACGACGCCGTCAAGATGGTGAAGGCCAACAAGGGGATCGACATCGATCTCCTGGGCCTCCCGCTCGACGACCCCAAGACCTTCGAACTGCTCGGCCGCGGTGACACCCTCGGTGTCTTCCAGTTCGACGGCGGGCCCATGCGCTCCCTGCTGCGCCTGATGAAGCCCGACAACTTCGAGGACATCTCCGCCGTCTCGGCCCTGTACCGGCCGGGCCCGATGGGCATGAACTCGCACACGAACTACGCCCTGCGCAAGAACAAGCAGCAGGAGATCACCCCGATCCACCCGGAGCTGGAGGGGCCGCTCGAAGAGGTGCTCGCGGTCACCTACGGCCTGATCGTCTACCAGGAGCAGGTCCAGAAGGCCGCCCAGATCATCGCCGGGTACTCACTCGGCGAGGCCGACATCCTGCGCCGCGTGATGGGCAAGAAGAAGCCCGAGGAACTGGCGAAGAACTTCGTCATCTTCGAGGCGGGCGCCAGGGGCAAGGGCTTCAGCGACGCGGCGATCAAGGCCCTCTGGGACGTCCTGGTCCCCTTCGCCGGCTACGCCTTCAACAAGGCCCACTCGGCCGCCTACGGCCTGGTCTCCTACTGGACCGCCTACCTCAAGGCGAACTTCCCGGCCGAGTACATGGCCGGCCTCCTCACCTCGGTCAAGGACGACAAGGACAAGTCCGCGATCTACCTGAACGAGTGCCGGCGCATGGGCATCAAGGTGCTCCCGCCGAACGTCAACGAGTCCGAGCCGAACTTCGCGGCCCAGGGCGACGACGTGATCCTCTTCGGCCTCACCGCGGTGCGCAACGTCGGCCAGAACGTCGTCGAGTCGATCATCAAGACCAGGAAGGCCAAGGGGAAGTACTCCACGTTCCCCGACTTCCTGGACAAGGTCGAGGCCGTCGTCTGCAACAAGCGCACCGTCGAATCACTGATCAAGGCCGGCGCCTTCGACGAGATGGGCCACACCCGCAAGGGCCTGGTCGCCCACCACGAACCGATGATCGACAACGTGGTCGCGGTCAAGCGCAAGGAGGCCGAGGGGCAGTTCGACCTCTTCGGCGGAATGGGTGACGAGGGCGCGAGCGACGAGCCCGGCTTCGGGCTCGACGTCGAGTTCTCCGACGTGGAGTGGGAGAAGTCCTACCTGCTCGCCCAGGAGCGCGAGATGCTCGGCCTGTACGTCTCCGACCACCCGCTCTTCGGCCTGGAGCACGTCCTGTCCGACAAGACGGACGCCGGCATCTCCCAGCTGACCGGCGGCGAGCACTCCGACGGCGCCGTCGTCACCATCGGCGGCATCATCTCGGGCCTCCAGCGCAAGATGACCAAGCAGGGCAACGCCTGGGCCATCGCCACCGTCGAGGACCTCGCCGGATCCATCGAGTGCATGTTCTTCCCCGCGACGTACCAGCTCGTCTCCACGCAGCTGGTCGAGGACACCGTCGTCTTCGTCAAGGGCCGCCTCGACAAGCGCGAGGACGTCCCCCGGCTCGTCGCCATGGAGATGATGGTCCCCGACCTCTCCTCCGCCGGGACGAACGCACCCGTCGTCCTCACCATCCCCACGGTCAAGGTCACGCCTCCGATGGTCACCCGGTTGGGCGAGATCCTGCGGCACCACAGGGGCAACACCGAGGTCCGCATCAAGCTCCAGGGGCCGCGGTCCACCACCGTGCTGCGCCTCGACAAGCACCGGGTGCAGCCCGACCCGGCGCTCTTCGGCGACCTCAAGGTGCTCCTCGGACCGTCCTGTCTGGCCGGATAACGCCGGTCGCGGGGGCCCGCGTACGGGCCCGCACCCGTAGCCCAACGTGAAGAGGGGCGCGCCCAGAGCTCTGGGCGCGCCCTCGTGCGTGCTGCTCGCGGAGGCGTCAGTTGTGGCCGAACTTCTTCTGCTTGCCCTTGCGAGCCATGTCCATCGGACTCGGGGAGCCGCCGGAGGGCTCGGACACCGATTCCGTCGAGGTCTTCGCCGGATCCTGCGACGACGAGCGGGGCTGCTGCTTCTGTTCGTGCTGGCGGTTCTTGTTCTTGGCCATGGTGGAGCCTCCGTGAGGGTCTAGGGGCCAGGACCGCCTTCACCCTCACACGGCTCCACAAACCGCGCATTTTGGATCTTTACTGCGTGTAGTCGGCCGCCCCTCCTCCCGGTGCCCCGGAAACATCCGCCACGCCGATGATCGAGTTCCGGCCGTCAACACCCTTGTGGTCGGGCAGACTCGGGGAACCCGCGACAAACACAGGGGATCCCCAGGGAAGAGGGTGGTACGCGTGGACCGCTGCGTCGTCCTGGTGGACGCCGGCTATCTGCTGGGCGCCGCCGCCAGTCTTCTCGCGGGGGAGCCTTCCCGCTCCCGCATCACCGTCGACCATGCCGCCCTCATCCAGGGCCTGCGCGAGCGCGCCCAGGCCGACACCGAACAGCCCCTGCTGCGCATCTACTGGTTCGACGGCGCACCCGACCGGGTGCCCCAGCCCGAGCACCGGCGGCTGCGCGTCATGCCCCGCGTCACCGTCCGCCTCGGCGCCCTGACCCGCAGCGACGGCCGCTGGGCGCAGAAGGGCGTGGACGCCGCCATGCACGCCGAGCTCACCGAGCTCGCCCGCAACCGGGCCTGCTCCGACGTCGTACTCGTCACGGGCGACGGGGACCTGCTGCCCGGCCTGATGTCCGCCAAGGAACACGGGGTCGCGGTCCACCTGTGGGCCGTCCAGGCCGCCGACGGCGACTACAACCAGTCCGAGGACCTCGTCGCCGAGGCCGACGAGCGCCGCGTCCTGGACCGGGCCTGGATCACCCGGGCCGTCCGCGCCAAGGACCTCGCCGGACTGTGCGCCCCGCCGCCCGCGCCGCGCCCCGAGATCGCCGCCATCCTCTCCGCCCCGCTGCCCGAGGCGGCCCTCGCCGAGGCCGCACGCAGCGCCGGCGCCAACGGAAACGCGGCCCCCGCCCCCGCCGAGCCCGAGGCGAGCGGCGCCCCCGTGCCCGCCCCCGCCGCCGGGGGCAAGACCGTACCCACTCCCAAGGACCTCGCCGGCTCGCTGCGCGCCCCCGGCCAGCAGCCCGGCCCCGCAGGCCACGGCAGCCTCCAGACCCCGGCCGGCAGCGCCCTGCGCTGGTCCTCCGACAAGGGCTGGATCGACCGGGCCGGCCCGCTGGGAGAGCCCGCCGAGACCGCCTCCCTGCCCACCCTCGCCCAGCTCACCAGCGCCGAGCAGCGCTGGGCGGACCGCGAGGAGGACATCACCACCGTCGGCGGCGACCCCTTCGAGGTCGGCCAGGTGTTCGCCCGGCGCTGGATGGAACGCCTCCCGGAAACCGTCCACCTGCAGAAGCTCGCCACGATGTACCCGCGGATCCCGCACCGCATCGACGGCGAGCTGCTGCGCTACGCGGCCCGGTTCGGGCTGCTCGCGCACAAGGACGACCAGATCGACGAGCACGACCGCTACGCCATCCGGGCCGGGTTCTGGCGGGAGATCGACGTCCGCGCGGCCGCCGAGCACGTCGCCGGCACCTCCGCCGCCGTACCCGCGGGACCGACGCCGCCGGGGGCCGAGTAGCGGCGCCGGGCAGCGCGTCGGGGCACCTCCCGGCGGTGGCCCGACGAAAGCCGCGTAGGCTGCTCCCTCGTGAGTACGGGCACAGCAGCAGCACAACCGAACACGGCAGTGGCCGCGGACGCGGCTTCGGACGTGGTCTGCGCGGTGCGTGACCTGGTCAAGACGTATCCCGCGGTACGCGGCGGGCGCGGGGCTCCCGCCCTGCCCGAGACCCGGGCCACCGACGGGATCTGCCTGGACGTACGGCGCGGCGAGATCTTCGGCCTGCTCGGCCCCAACGGCGCCGGCAAGTCCACCCTGGTGCGCCAGCTCACCGGCCTGATGCGGCCCGACTCCGGCTCGGTGACCCTGCTCGGCCACGACCTCGTACGCCACCCGGAGCGGGCGGCCCGGCTGCTCGCCTACCTGGGGCAGGAGTCCACCGCCCTCGACGAGCTCACGGTGGCGCTGGCCGCCGAGACCACGGGACGGCTGCGCGGGCTCGGCGTACGCCCGGCGCGCGCCGAGCGGGACGCCGTACTGGAGGAACTCGGGCTGACCGCGATCGCCGGGCGGCCCCTGAAGAAGCTCTCCGGCGGACAGCGGCGCCTGGCCTGCTTCGCCGCCGCACTGGTCGGGGAGCGGCCCGTGCTCGTCCTCGACGAGCCCACCACCGGCATGGACCCGGTCGCCCGGCGGGCCGTGTGGGCGGCCGTGGACCGGCGGCGCGCGCAGCACGGGGCCACCGTCCTGCTCGTCACGCACAACGTCATCGAGGCCGAGACCGTCCTGGACCGGGTCGCCGTCATCGACCAGGGCCGGGTCATCGCCTGCGACTCCCCGGCCGGCCTGAAGGCCCGGGTCTCCGGCGAGGTCCGGCTGGAGCTGGTGTGGCGCGAACACGCTCCGCTGGACGTGCCCGAGGTCGCGCGGCTGCGCGCGGACGCCGTCGAGTCGGGACGCCGGTGGGTGCTGCGGCTGGCACCGGACGAGGCGCGGGCCGCGGTGGCCGCCGTCACCGGGGGTCCCGCCTTCGCCGCCCTCGACGACTTCACGCTGGCGACCCCGAGCCTGGAGGACGTCTACCTCGCGCTGGGCGGGCGTACCGCGAAGGGTCTGGTGAAGTCGTGAGTACGACCGCCGAAGGGGTGCTGGCACCGCAGGCGCGGCTGCTGCCCGCGCTGGCCGCCGTGTACCGGGCGCAGCTGTCCCGGGCCCGGGTGTCGCGGATCCCGCTGCTGTTCGTGGCCACCTTCCAGTCCGTCGGGATCATGATCCTGATGCGGGGCGTGGTGGACGGGGGCTCGGAGGCACGGGCCGTCGTCGCCGGCTCCTCCGTACTGGTCGTCGCCTTCGTCGCGCTGAACCTGCTCGCGCAGTACTTCGGGCAGCTGCGGGCCAGCGGCGGGCTCGACCACTACGCCACGCTGCCGGTGCCGCCGGCCTCGGTCGTGCTGGGCGCGGCGGCCGCGTACGCCTCCTTCACGCTGCCGGGCACGCTGGTGACGGCGGTGTTCGGATGCCTGCTGTTCGGGCTGCCGATGGGCGGGCTGTGGATCCTGGCCGCGGTGGTGCCGCTGGCCGGAGCCGCGCTGGCCGGGCTGGGCGCGGCGCTCGGGCTGCTGGCACCGAGGCAGGAGCTGGCCACGCTGGCCGGGCAGCTCGGCATGTCGGCGGCGCTGCTGCTGGGGGTGCTGCCGCCGGAGCGGATGCCGGACGTGATCGTGTGGGCGCGGGATCTGCTGCCGTCGACGTACGGGGTGGAGGCGTTCGCGCGGACCTTCGCCCCGCATCCGGACTGGGCGGCGGTCGGGCTGGACCTCGGGGTGTGCGCGATGGTGGGGGTGCTCTCGCTGGCCGTCGCGACGTGGGCGTACCGGCGGGCGGCCGTCCGCTGAAGCGGCCGTCCGCTCCGGCGGCGGTCCTGCTGATGTCGACGCCGTCGGCACCTGGCACGATGTGGGGGTGACCGAAGCCGTGACCACACCCTCCCCGCACGAACCACCGCTGCCGCCCGAGAAGCCGGGCGGCTCCGCCGGCGGCATCACCCCGGCGGACATCCGCGACGGGGCCGCCGCGGCCCTGCTGATCGGGGTGGCCGGTGTGCTGCTCGGCGTGCTGTGGGCGTGGCTGGCGCCGAAGGCCCAGTACGTCTCGAACGGCGAGGCCGTCTTCCTGAAGAACTCCGAGAGCGAGGCCCGGATCGGGGCCGACGGGACGTTCTTCCTGCTGTCACTGGCGTTCGGCGTGCTGAGCGCGGTGCTCGTGTTCCTGTGGCGGCGCCGCGGCGGTGTGCCGCTGGTCGTCGGGCTGGTGGTCGGATCCTGCTTCGCCTCGCTGGTCGGGTGGCGGATGGGGCTGTGGCTGGGACCGTCCGCGGACGTGGCCGCCGCGGCGGTGAAGGCGGGCAAGGGGGTGGCCTTCGACGCGCCGCTGCAGTTGCTGGCGCGGGGGGTGCTGCTGGTCTGGCCGATGGTCGCCGTGGCCCTCCACCTCGGCCTGACGGCCCTGTGGACCCCGCACGACCCGGACCCGTCCGAGGACGCGGACTGGGGGGTCTACCCCCCGCCCCACGTGCACTCGGCCCCGTCGGACCCCTCCGCACCGGAGCGCCCGCGGGCCTGACCGCAGGCCGCGGCGGAGTGCGGGTCCCGCTACGCGCGGGCGATGGGGGCCAGGGTGGCCTCCGTCAGCGTGGTCAGGGTGGCGGGCGGGAGTTCGACCTCCAGGCCCCGGCGGCCCGCCGAGACGCAGATCGTGGCGTGCCCCGTCGCCGACCGGTCCACCACCGTGCGCAGCCGCTTGCGCTGGCCCAGCGGGGAGATGCCGCCCCGCACGTACCCCGTCGTGCGCTCCGCCAGTGCCGGGTCGGCCATCGCCGCCCGCTTCCCGGAGACCGCGGCCGCCAGCGCCTTCAGGTCCAGGCTCCCCGACACCGGGACCACCGCCACCACCAGTACGCCGTCCACCTCCGCGACCAGCGTCTTGAAGACCCGGTCCGGGGAGACCCCCATGGCCTGCGCCGCCTCCTCGCCGTACGAGGGGTGCGCCGGATCGTGCTCGTAGGCGTGCACCGTGAAATCCGCCTGGGCGGAGGTCAGGGCCACGATCGCCGGAGTGCCCGCCGAAGCGGGGGCCTTCTTCTTCGCCATCAGTCCTTCGCCATCAGTTCGGGCTCGTCGGCGCGCGCGTCAGGTCCACCGCCGGCAGCGACGGGAGGTGGCGGATGACCGCCGTCTCCGCGCGCAGCAGTTTCAGTTCCTCCGCGAGCCGCGTCGCGATGTCCGGCGCCTGGAGCAGCCGCTGCTTCGCCGGGATGTCCAGTACGGCCGCCGCCGCCACCAGGTACGAGACCACCGACGGCTCGTCCGGCAGGTCGGCGCCCGAGGTCAGGGACCGCTCCCGGGCTCCGGCCAGCCGCTTCTGGTAGTTCCGGAAGGCCCGCAGGACCCCCTCCGCCAGCGCGCCCGCACCCTCGCCCGCCTCCTCCGGGAGCTCCTCCAGCTCCGCGACCAGGTACGGGCCCGAGGTGTCCACCGACAGCAGCCGCACCCGCGCCGTACCGGTGGCCAGGACCTCGAAGCTGCCGTCCTCCCGCTCCCGGATCGTCGCCGCGTCCGCGATGCAGCCCACCCGGTGGAAGGCCTGGACGGGGTCGGCTCCGAAACCCGCCGTCGGGCCCCGTTCGGGCAGCGCCGTCTGGTCGGGCAGGCCCGGCGCGGTCGGCGCGACCTCCCGGCCGTCGCGGATCGCGACGACCGCGAAGCGGCGCGGTTCGTCCTCGCCCGTCTTCAGCAGATCGCGCATCATGGCGCGATAACGCTCCTCGAAGATGTTCAGCGGGAGGACGAGTCCCGGGAACAGCACCGAGTTCAGCGGGAAGAGGGGCAGGCGAACGGAGGTCACGACGCACAGGGTAGTGGCCGGGGGCCAGGGCCTGTCACTTCCATTGTCCGCGCTCCCCGCGCTCACCCCCGCCGCAGCAGCCGCGAGGCTCCCGCCGCCACCGTCGTCGCCAGGGTCCAGCCCAGCAGGACCAGCGCCGCGGAGCCCCACTGCCAGCCGCCCTCCACGTTCCACTGGCCGTCCTGGCCGAGATCGATCACCGGGAGCAGCAGGTCCAGGGCGTAGAGCGCCGGGTCCCAGTGCGGGTGCTCGTCCGCCTTGATCGGCGGCGGCTCGTGCCGGGAGAAGAGCAGGGCGCCCGCCGCCCACAGCACCGCCATCCACAGCGCGGCCCGGCCCGGCCGGTACCCGTACGCCACGGTCCAGTCCTGGAGGTACCCCCAGGCCTTGAGCGCCGGCGGCAGGGTGGCCCGGCGCCGGCGCTGCTTGGCCAGCAGCACCTCGCGGGCGTCCGCGTCCTCGCCGCTCGCGCGCAGTACGGCGGCCAGCCGCTCGTACGGCTCCGGCGAGTACTCGGGGGTGGCCGCCGCCACCCAGTCCAGCCGGCGCGCGAGCGGGAAGTGGCCGCGGGGTGCGAGGTTCTCGTAGGCGAACCCCTCCATCGAGACCCCGCCCGGGCCGGGCCAGCTGGTGGAGGTGTCGACCAGCTTGACCACCTTCGCCCCCGACAGCACCACCCGCCCCCGCTCCGGCCGCTCCCCGACGAACCGCAGCTCCGGGGTCTGGATCCGGCGCAGCGAGACCTCCTGCCCGTCCGCCAGGACGAACCGGGCCCCGTAGAAGTCGACGGCGTCGCCGAAGCGGCCGTCGTCCAGGCGCAGCCCGCCCCGGCACTCGAAGCGCTGGGCCCGCTGTCCGCGCGTGGGCGTCTGGCCCAGCCCGTACGGGGGAGTGGAGGAGCCGGAGTCGCCGGGGACGTAGTCGAGGGCGATCGAGGTCAGGTACAAGGTCCGCTCGACGGTCAGCTGCGGGGCGTTCAGCGCGCGCCGCCCGTGCGGATTGCGCAGCCGGGCCCCGCGCAGGTTCATCGACACGCCGACCTTCGCTCCGCGCAGGCTCACCTCGCCGTCCGTCTCCAGCAGCTCGCCCTGGAAGTCCTGCGCGACCGACATCCCGTCGGCGGCTATGGCCCGGCCCTTGTTGTCCCGCCGTACCACGGCCTGGCTGATCAGGAGGTCGGTGCCGATCTGGGCGTCGGTCAGCCGGATCCCGCGGGCCACGCGGCAGCGCGGCAGGTGCAGGTCGCCCTCGGTGTGCAGCCGGGAGGCGTCCAGCCTCGGTATCGCGCAGTTGATCAGGCGCAGGGTGATGAAGCGGGTCTCGGACAGCTGGATCTCACTGTCGAAGCGACAGGACTGGAGTTCGACGTACGGGTCCACCGTCCCCCCGGACAGGTCGAGCCGCCCCGTGATCCGTACGCCGCGCAGCTTCAGCGCGGACACCCGGCCCGGCACCGGCGGCGGTCCGTGGAGCAGCAGCAGCGCCACCACCTGGGCGCGGACGCTGCGCCCGGCGCCCCAGGTCCGCCCGCTGTCGTGCGGATTGTCCTCGTTGGCGGCGCGGGCGCTGAGATCGCAGACGCTGCCCGTCCGGTACGCCTGCCACATGAGGCGTTCGGGATCGGTGAGATCCGCGGGCTGCTCGCCCGGCCGTGACTCCGCCATGGCGGCCCCCCTCCGCTGTGCATACGTGTAGGGGAACGCTAATGGGCACCGGTGACACCCGGGGCGTGTATCAGCCAGTGATACGGGCGAACGGTGGCGGGAGGCGGTCTGAGAGAATTGGGAGGTGATCTCTCGTATCGACCTGCGCGGTGACGCCCTCCCCGAGGGCGGCACCCTGCGCGATCTGCTGCCCCGTGCCGAGTTCGACGTGGAAGCCGCCCTGGAGAAGGTGCGGCCCATCTGCGAGGACGTCCATCATCGCGGCACGGCGGCGTTGATCGAGTACGCGCAGAAGTTCGACGGCGTCACGCTGGAGCAGGTCAGGGTCCCCGCCGAGGCCCTCAAGACCGCCCTCGCCGAGCTCGACCCGGCCGTCCGCGCCGCGCTTGAGGAGTCGATCCGGCGCGCCCGGATCGTCCACCGCGAGCAGCGCCGCAGCGAACACACCACCCAGGTGGTCCCCGGCGGAACCGTGACCGAGAAGTGGGTTCCGGTCGAGCGCGTGGGCCTGTACGCCCCGGGCGGCCGCTCCGTGTACCCGTCCTCCGTCGTGATGAACGTCGTCCCGGCCCAGGAGGCGGGCGTCGAGTCGATCGCGCTCGCGTCCCCGCCGCAGAAGGAGTTCGGCGGACTGCCGCACCCCACGATCCTCGCCGCCTGCGCCCTGCTCGGCGTGGACGAGGTGTACGCGGCCGGCGGCGCCGTGGCCGTCGCGATGTTCGCGTACGGCACCGAGGACTGCCTCCCCGTCAACATGGTGACCGGCCCCGGCAACATCTGGGTCGCGGCCGCCAAGCGCTACTTCACCGGCCGCATCGGCATCGACACCGAGGCCGGCCCCACCGAGATCGCGGTCCTCGCGGACTCCACGGCCGACCCGGTGCACGTCGCCGCCGACCTGATCAGCCAGGCCGAGCACGACCCGCTGGCCGCCGCCGTGCTCGTCACGGACTCCGAGGAGCTCGCGGCCGCCGTCGAGCGCGAGCTGGAGCCGCAGGTCGCGGCCACCAAGCACGTCGAGGACCGGATCAAGCCGGCGCTCGCGGGCAGGCAGTCCGCGATCGTGCTGGTCGACAGCCTGGAGGACGGCCTCAAGGTCGTCGACGCGTACGGCGCCGAGCACCTGGAGATCCAGACCGCCGACGCCGCGGCCTGGGCCGCCCGCGTACGCAACGCCGGCGCGATCTTCGTCGGCCCGTGGGCCCCCGTCTCGCTCGGCGACTACTGCGCCGGGTCGAACCACGTGCTGCCCACCGGCGGCTGCGCCTGCCACTCCTCCGGCCTGTCCGTGCAGTCCTTCCTGCGCGGCATCCACATCGTCGACTACACGCGCGACGCCCTCGCCGAGGTCACCCACCACGTGGTGACGCTGGCCGAGGCCGAGGACCTGCCGGCGCACGGCGCGGCCCTCAAGGCGCGCTTCGGCTGGAAGGTGCCCACCCAGTGAGCTTCGGGATCGACGACCTCCCCATCCGGGACGAGCTGCGCGGCAAGACCCCGTACGGCGCCCCGCAGCTCGACGTGCCCGTCCAGCTGAACACCAACGAGAACCCGTACGAGCTCCCCGCCGAGCTCGTCGCGCGGATCGCCGAGCGCGTCGCCGACGCCGCCCGCACCCTCAACCGCTACCCCGACCGGGACGCGGTCGAGCTGCGGACCGAGCTGGCCGCGTACCTCACCCGTACGGGCAAGCACCCGGTCACCCGCGAGAACGTATGGGCCGCCAACGGCTCCAACGAGGTCATCCAGCAGCTGCTGCAGACCTTCGGCGGGCCCGGGCGGACCGCGATCGGCTTCGAGCCCTCGTACTCCATGCACGCGCTGATCGCGCGCGGCACCGGCACGGGCTGGATCTCCGGGCCGCGCCGCGAGGACTTCCGCGTCGACGTGGAGGCGGCCGAGCAGGCCATCGCCGAGAACGCGCCCGACGTCGTCTTCATCACCTCGCCCAACAACCCCACGGGCACCGCGGTCGAGGCGGAGACCGTCCTCGCCCTCTACGAGGCCGCACAGGCGGCCAAGCCCTCCCTGGTGATCGTGGACGAGGCGTACGTGGAGTTCAGCCACCGGGACTCGCTCCTGCCGCTGATCGAGGGCCGCCCGAACCTGGTGGTCTCCCGGACCATGTCCAAGGCCTTCGGCGCCGCCGGGCTGCGCCTGGGCTACCTGGCCGCCCACCCGGCCGTGGTCGACGCCGTCCAGCTCGTACGCCTGCCGTACCACCTGTCGGCCGTCACCCAGGCGACCGCGCTGGCCGCCCTGGAGCACACCGACACCCTGCTCGGCTACGTCGAACAGCTCAAGGCCGAGCGGGACCGCCTCGTCGCCGAGCTGCGGGCCACGGGCTACGAGGTCACCGAGTCCGACGCGAACTTCATCCAGTTCGGGAAGTTCGAGGACTCGCACACCGCCTGGCAGAAGATCCTCGACCAGGGTGTCCTGGTCAGGGACAACGGCGTACCGGGCTGGCTGAGGGTCACCGCCGGCACCCCGGCCGAGAACGACGCGTTCCTGGAAGCGGTTCGCGCACTGAAGAAGGAGCAGCACGCATGAGCCGCATCGGACGGGTCGAACGGACCACGAAGGAGACCTCGGTCCTCGTCGAGATAAACCTCGACGGCACCGGCAAGGTCGACGTCTCCACGGGCGTGGGCTTCTACGACCACATGCTCGACCAGCTCGGCCGCCACGGCCTCTTCGACCTCACGGTCAAGACGGACGGCGACCTGCACATCGACAGCCACCACACCATCGAGGACACCGCGCTCGCGCTCGGCGCCGCCTTCAAGCAGGCCCTCGGCGACAAGGTCGGCATCTACCGCTTCGGCAACTGCACCGTGCCGCTCGACGAGTCCCTCGCCCAGGTGACCGTCGACCTGTCCGGCCGCCCGTACCTCGTGCACACCGAGCCCGAGAACATGGCGCCGATGATCGGCGAGTACGACACGACGATGACCCGGCACATCTTCGAGTCCTTCGTCGCGCAGGCCCAGATCGCCCTGCACATCCACGTCCCGTACGGCCGCAACGCCCACCACATCGTGGAGTGCCAGTTCAAGGCCCTGGCCCGCGCCCTGCGCTACGCGGCGGAGTTCGACCCGCGCGCCGCCGGAATCCTGCCCTCCACGAAGGGCGCCCTCTAGCCGTGAACGGCCTGAACACCGTCCTGATCGTCCTCGGCCTCTTCCTGGCCGGCGGCGTCTACTCCTTCCAGAAGCAGAAGATGCCCAAGTCGGTCATCATCCTGCTCGCCATCGGCTCCGCGATGTGCCTCGCCGCCGGAGTCCTGCGGATCCAGGGGATTTGGGAATGAGCGCAGCCCGACCGACCAAGACGGTCGTGGTCTTCGACTACGGCTTCGGAAACGTACGTTCCGCCGAGCGCGCGCTGGCGCGGGTCGGGGCGGACGTCGAGATCACCCGCGACTACGACAAGGCCATGGACGCCGACGGGCTGCTCGTGCCCGGTGTCGGTGCCTTCTCGGCCTGCATGCGGGGACTCAAGGACGCCCGCGGCGACTGGATCATCGGCCGCCGGCTCTCCGGCGGGCGGCCCGTCATGGGCATCTGCGTCGGCATGCAGATCCTCTTCGAGCGCGGCATCGAGCACGGCGTGGAGACGGAGGGCCTCGACGAGTGGCCCGGCACCGTCGAGCCGCTGCGCGCCCCGATCGTGCCCCACATGGGCTGGAACACCGTGGACGCGCCGGCCGACAGCCAGGCCTTCAAGGGCCTGGACGCCGGCTCCCGGTTCTACTTCGTGCACTCGTACGCGGTCCGCGACTGGAGCCTGGAGGTCACCAACCCCGCGATCCGCGCCCCCCGGGTCACCTGGGCCACGCATGGCGAGCCCTTCGTCGCGGCGGTGGAGAACCGGGCCCTGTGGGCCACCCAGTTCCACCCCGAGAAGTCCGGCGACGCCGGCGCCCAGCTCCTCACCAACTGGATCGAGACCCTCTGATGACCGTCAGCAAGCTCGAACTGCTGCCTGCCGTCGACGTCCGCGACGGCCAGGCCGTCCGCCTCGTGCACGGCGTGTCCGGCAGCGAGACCTCCTACGGGTCCCCGCTCCAGGCGGCCCTCGCCTGGCAGGCCTCCGGCGCCGAGTGGCTCCACCTCGTCGACCTCGACGCCGCCTTCGGCACCGGTGACAACCGGGCGCTCGTCGCCGAGATCACCGGCGCCATGGACATCAAGGTCGAGCTGTCCGGCGGCATCCGCGACGACGCCTCGCTCGCCGCGGCCCTCGCCACCGGCTGCACCCGCGTCAACCTCGGAACCGCCGCCCTGGAGACCCCCGAGTGGGCCGCGAAGGCCATCGCCGAGCACGGCGACAAGATCGCGGTCGGTCTCGACGTACGCGGTACGACCCTCAAGGGCCGCGGCTGGACCAGCGAGGGCGGGGACCTCTACGAGACCCTCGCGCGCCTGGACTCCGAGGGCTGCGCCCGGTACGTCGTCACCGACATCGGCAAGGACGGCACGCTGACCGGCCCCAACCTGGAGCTGCTGAAGAACGTCTGCGCCGCCACCGACCGGCCGGTCGTGGCCTCCGGCGGCATCTCCTCGCTGGACGACCTGCGGGCGCTGGCCGGGCTGGTGCCGGCGGGCGTCGAGGGCGCGATCGTCGGCAAGGCCCTGTACGCGAAGGCCTTCACCCTGGAAGAAGCCCTGAAGGTGGTCTCCGCATGAGCTCCGACGAAGTACGCCGCATCTCCTCCGGCGGCCCCTACGAGGACGTCATCGCGTACTCCCGCGCCGTGCAGCTCCCGAACGGGCTCGTGCTCGTCTCCGGCTGCACCGCCGGCGACGCGGGCGGTCCGTACGACCAGACCGTCGCCGCGTTCGGCGTCGCGTTCAAGGCCCTCGCCCAGGCGGGACTCGGCCCCGAGGACGTGGTGCGCACCCGCATGTACCTCACCCACGCCCGCGACGTGGACGAGGTGGGCCGCGCCCACAAGACCCTCTTCGACGGCGTCCGGCCCGCCGCGACGATGCTGATCGTCTCCGGCTTCGTCGACCCGTCGATGGTCGTCGAGGTCGAGGTCGAGGCGTACGGCCCGGTGGGGGAGGCGTCCGCATGACCCTCGCCGTACGAGTGATCCCCTGCCTGGACGTGGACAACGGCCGCGTCGTCAAGGGCGTCAACTTCCAGAACCTGCGCGACGCCGGCGATCCGGTGGAGATGGCCAAGCTGTACGACGCCGAGGGCGCCGACGAGCTGACCTTCCTCGACATCACCGCGTCGTCGGGGAACCGCGAGACCACCTACGACGTGGTGCGGCGGACCGCCGAGCAGGTGTTCATCCCGCTGACCGTGGGCGGCGGCGTCCGCACCGCGGAGGACGTGGACAAGCTGCTGCGGGCCGGCGCCGACAAGGTCGGCGTGAACACCGCCGCCATCGCGCGGCCCGAGCTGATCCGGGAGATCGCGGAGCGGTTCGGCCGGCAGGTGCTGGTGCTGTCCGTGGACGCCCGGCGCACCGCGACCGGTTCCTTCGAGGTCACCACGCACGGCGGCCGCCAGGGCACCGGCATGGACGCCATCGAGTGGGCGCACCGGGCGGCCGAGCTCGGCGCCGGGGAGATCCTGCTGAACTCGATGGACGCGGACGGCACGAAGGACGGGTACGACACCGAGATGATCGCGGCCGTGCGGAAGCACGTCAGCGTCCCGGTGATCGCCTCGGGCGGCGCCGGGCGGCTGGAGCACTTCGCCCCGGCGATCGCGGCCGGAGCCGACGCGGTGCTCGCGGCCTCGGTGTTCCACTTCGGCGACCTGCGGATCGGCCAGGTCAAGGAAACGCTGCGCGAGGCGGGCCACCCGGTCCGCTGACCGGAGCCGGGCCGCACCGGCCGGGATGACGCGGGGGATCGCCCCGGTCCCCGGCCGGGCGGCGGCCGTCAGGTCGTGTCTTGCCGATCAGGCCGGGCTCGCGGGGTCCGGTGTCCGCCTTGCGAGCCACGGCACCAGACCCCGCTCCCTGATCCGGCCCGATCGACAAGACACTCCCCGGGAGACGGCCTAGCGGAAGTCGTCGAACGAGTCGGAGTCGTCCTGCTCCGGCATCTGCGGCTTCTCCTGCTTGTCGGCCTGCTGCTTGTCCGGGTTCTGCTTGTTCGCCTCCTGCTTGTCCGTCTGCTCCTGCTCGCGCACCTTGCGGAAGACCACCGCGGCGGCGTGGAAGTCGCCGGCCTTGTCGCCCGGCTGGAGGGTGGCGACCGGCTCGCCCCCACACTCCGCGTCCTCGAACAGCAGGGCCTCCGAGTCGGTCCTGTTCACGACTTCGAGGACCTTCGACGAGGCGGACGGCAGCGCGTGGCACTGGTCCGCGCCGGCATCCTTGATCTGGGCGTTCTTCTCGGCGTTCTGCTGGTCCACGTACACGTAGTCGAGGACCTTGCCGTCGTCGGCGAACGCCTGGGCTCCGGCGGGGAGGACCAGCGCGAGGGCTCCGGCGAGCGCGGCGGCAGTGGTGCGAAGACGCATGGGGGTTCCATTCCTTCCACGGTGACGACACCGAATCGGTCGGCATCCGTGACGGAGCGTAGGGAGGGGAGGGGGTGCGGAAACCTTTCCCCCCGAGGCGCCGTGCCGTTTTCACCGGCCCGGCGGAACCGGAGCCCTGCGGCGCCCGCCCCGGAGCCCCGTGCCTCAGATGCCGAGCTTGGCCGCCGTCAGCTTGGCGACGGCCTCCTTCGGGCCGTCCAGCTCCACCGCGGCCGCGTCCTGGCGGCCGAAGCAGAAGAGGGTCAGTTCGCCCGCCTCGCCGGTCACCGTCACCACCGGGGTGCCCTTGTGCGCCACCGCCGTCTGGCCGTTCGGGCGGCGCAGCACCAGGCCCACCGGCGAGCGGCGGCCCGTCAGCCGCGCCAGCTTCTCCAGACGGGACCACAGGGCGTCCGAGAACACCGGGTCCAGCGCGCGAGGCGACCAGTCCGGCTGGGCCCGCCGTACGTCCTCGGCGTGGACGTAGAACTCCACCGCGTTGGCCGCCTCGTCGATCTGCTTCACCGAGTAGAGGGACATCTTCGGCGGGCCGGTCCGGATCAGCTGGATCAGTTCCTCGTACGGCTTGGCCGTGTACTCGGCCATCGCCTTGTCCAGCCGGGCCTTCAGGACGTTCAGCAGCAGGCCGCCCGCCGCGTCCGGGCGGCGCTCCCGGACCACCACGTGCGCGGCCAGTTCCCGGGCCCGCCAGCCGTCGCACAGCGTCGGCGCCTCCGGCCCCACCGCCTCCAACAGGTCCGCCAGCAGCAGGCGTTCGCGCTTCGCATGGGTAGACATGGGGGCCACCCTACGACCGCGGGCCGTGCTTTGCCCGCCCATCAGGCGGACGGTGATCCTTCACGGCCGTCCGGGCGCGGCACAATGGCCCCCATGAGTACGTCCTCCCTCGATCCCGCCATCGCCGCCCGCCTCAAGCGCTCCGCGGACGGCCTGGTCCCGGCCATCGCCCAGCAGTACGACACCGGTGAGGTGCTCATGCTCGGCTGGATGGACGACGAGGCCCTGCACCGCACCCTGATCACCGGCCGCTGCACCTACTGGTCCCGCAGCCGCCAGGAGTACTGGGTGAAGGGGGATACGTCCGGCCACTTCCAGCACGTGAAGTCCGTCGCCCTCGACTGCGACGCCGACACCCTCCTCGTCAAGGTCGACCAGGTCGGCGCCGCCTGCCACACGGGCGCCCGTACGTGCTTCGACGCCGATGTCCTTCCGCTGGCCGAATAGGTAGGTAGGTCCCACCCCATGGATCTTGAGACGTTCCGCAAGCTCGCGGCGGACCGCCGCGTCATCCCCGTGAGCCGCAAGCTGCTGGCCGACGGTGACACCCCCGTCGGGCTCTACCGCAAGCTGGCCGCCGAACGCCCGGGCACCTTCCTCCTGGAGTCCGCCGAGAACGGCCGCTCCTGGTCCCGCTACTCCTTCGTCGGCGTCCGCAGCGCCTCCACGCTGACCGTCCGGGGTGGCCGCGCGCACTGGATCGGGACCCCGCCCGTCGGCGTCCCCACCGACGGGGACCCGCTCGACGCGCTGCGCGCCACCGTCCAGACCCTGCACACGCCCCGCGACCTCGCCGCCGGGATGCCGCCCTTCACCGGCGGAATGGTCGGCTACCTCGGCTACGACATCGTGCGCCGCCTGGAGCGCATCGGCGAGCAGACCGCCGACGACCTGGAGCTGCCCGAGCTGACCATGCTGCTCACCTCCGACCTGGCCGTCATGGACCACTGGGACGGCACGGTCCAGCTCATCGCCAACGCCATCAACCACAACGACCTCGACAGCGGCGTGGACGAGGCGTACGCGGACGCGGTGGCCCGGCTCGACGCGATGGAGGCCGATCTCGCCCGGCCCGCCCCGTACACGCCCACCCCGCTGCCCGCCTCCGAGCTGCCGGAGTTCTCGGCGCTGTGGGGCGGCGAGAAGTACCAGGAGGCCGTCGAGGACATCAAGGAGCGGATCCGGGCCGGCGAGGCCTTCCAGGTGGTGCCTTCGCAGCGGTTCGAGACCCCCTGCGCGGCCTCCGCGCTGGACGTCTACCGGGTGCTGCGGGCCACCAACCCGTCCCCGTACATGTACCTGTTCCGCTTCGAGAACGGCTTCGACGTCGTCGGGTCCAGCCCCGAGGCCCTGGTCAAGGTCGAGGACGGGCGGGCCATGGTCCACCCGATCGCCGGAACCCGCCACCGCGGGGCCACCCCGCAGGAGGACCACGAGCTCGCCGAGGAGCTGCTGGCCGACCCCAAGGAGCGCGCCGAGCACCTGATGCTCGTCGACCTGGGCCGCAACGACCTGGGCCGGGTCTGCGAGCCGGGATCGGTCGAGGTGGTCGACTTCATGTCGATCGAGCGGTACTCGCACGTCATGCACATCGTCTCGACCGTCACCGGCCGGGTCGCCGAGGGCCGGACCGCCTTCGACGTGCTGACCGCCTGCTTCCCGGCGGGCACCCTCTCGGGTGCGCCCAAGCCGCGCGCCATGCAGATCATCGAGGAGCTGGAGCCCACCCGGCGCGGACTCTACGGCGGCTGCGTCGGCTACCTCGACTTCGCCGGTGACTCCGACACGGCCATCGCCATCCGCACCGCGCTGCTGCGCGACGGCACGGCGTACGTCCAGGCGGGCGCGGGAGTCGTCGCGGATTCGGTGCCCGAGCTGGAGGACCTGGAGTGCCGCAACAAGGCCGCCGCCGTGCTGCGCGCGGTGGGAGCGGCGAACCGGCTGAACGGCTCGTGACCCGGTAGGGGATAGTGGGTACGTGAGTGCCGTACCCCCACCCCGAACCGACGCCGACGCCCCCGACGCCCCGCAGGCCCCGGAGGGCCGCGGCGGCCGCCGCAGCGTGGCCGTCGCCCTGCTGCTCGGCGCGCTCGGCGCCTCCGTCGTCCTGCTCGCCTCCGGCCGCGTCTGGGCCCGGGGCACCGCCGCCGTCGGGGGCGGCTCGCTGCCGCTCACCGCGGACGGGCGGGCCGTCACCGGGCTGCCGGCGGCCCTGGCCATCGTGGGCCTCGCGGCCCTGGTGGCCGTGTTCGCCGTACGCGGCAGGAGCCGGCTGCTGGTCTCCGGGCTGCTCGCGCTGAGCGGCCTGGGCGCGGCCCTGGCCGCCGTACTGGCCGCCGACGACCGACAGGCCCTGGACGCGCAGGCCGCCCGTACGACGGCGGACACGGCGGCGCAGGTGGGGGCGCTGACCCACACGGCCTGGCCGTACATCACGGCCGCCGGCGCGGCCCTGATCCTGGTCGCCGGACTGCTGGCCCTGCGGTTCGGCAGCGGCTGGCCGGCGATGGGCGGCCGCTACGAGCGGGACGGCAGCCCCCGGCCCCGCAAGGCGGCGGTGGTGGACCCCGACCGGCCCGAGGACCTGTGGAAGGCCCTGGACCGCGGCGAGGACCCCACCCGCTGACCACGCATCCCGTCCGGTGCGGGACAATGAGCACCGAGCATTCGACACAAGCCGTGTTTTCCGAACACCCTGCGTCTTCTGAACACCCTGCGACAGAGCAAACGAGGAGCAACTCATGGCGGGCACTAGCCACGGACACACCCCGGCCGCCTGGACCGGTGTCATCATCGCCTTCATCGGTTTCTGCATCTCCGGCGCCTTCATGGTGCTCGCCAACCCGCTCGGGTTCTGGGCCGGTCTCGTCGTGGTCGCGCTCGGCGGTGTGGTCGGTCTGGCGATGAAGGCCGCGGGCATGGGCATGCCGAAGCCCGCCCACGAGGACCTGGCCGTGGTCATCGCCGCGAACAAGGCCACCGTCAAGGTCTGACCGGCCGAGTGCCGGTGAACGGTTTCGAAAGGCGCGGCCCCGTTGGGCTGCGCCTTTTGTCATGAGCGGAGAGAATCAGCGCGTGGACGCCCCTCACAGCCCCTACGCCGCGCCGCCCGCCCCCGTGCCGCCTGCGCCGCCCGCGCCGCCGCAGAGCCGCCTGCGGCGACTGGCCTCGCCGGGGCTGACGCTGGCCGCGGCGGGTCTGGCGTTTGCGTACGTGGGCACCGTGGATCCCAATGAACCCGGCCACTATCCGGTCTGCCCGCTATTCCGGCTGACCGGAATCCTCTGCCCCGGATGCGGCGGTCTGCGCAGTGCGCACGCGTTCGCCCACGGCGACCTGATCGCCGCTTTGGGGGCAAATGCCCTGGCCGTCGTCGGCTACTTCGTCTTCGCAGGGTTCATGATCCTGTGGCTGGTTCGCGCCGGTCGCGGCGGTCCGACCCCGCGTTTTGCCCTGCGGCGGCCGCACTGGTGGGCCATCGGGGTGCTGGCACTGGTCTTCGTGGTGGTCCGAAACCTGCCCTTCGGGGCCGCACTGGCCCCGTGAGGACCGGGAGATTTCCTTATGAATCCCCGATTCCGAATGTCCATTCCATGGGACGCCGTCAACCGCGTGCGGAGGGCAAGGCCTCCTGCGGATATCATTTGATTGCTGACCTTGCAGTTGTACGTGTCTGCAAGGCGGCCGACCGTCATCGACCCGGAAGGGGGCCGCTCGCGTGAGTGTGCTCGACGAGATCATCGAAGGGGTCCGCGAAGACCTTGCCGAACGGCAGGCCCGCGTGAGCCTCGACGAGCTCAAGGAGCGTGCCGCCAAGGCGCCCCAGGCCAAGGACGGCGTCGCTGCCCTGCGCGGCGACAGCGTCAAGGTGATCTGCGAGGTCAAGCGCTCCAGTCCCTCCAAGGGCGCGCTGGCCGCCATCGCCGATCCGGCCGGGCTGGCCGCCGACTACGAGGCGGGCGGTGCGGCGGTCATCTCCGTCCTCACCGAGCAGCGCCGTTTCGGTGGCTCGCTGGCCGACCTGGAGGCCGTCCGCGCACGCGTGGACATCCCGATCCTGCGCAAGGACTTCATCGTCACGGCGTACCAGCTGTGGGAGGCCCGCGCCTACGGCGCCGACCTCGTGCTGCTGATCGTCGCGGCCCTGGAGCAGGAGGCCCTCGTCTCCCTGATCGAGCGGGCCGAGTCCATCGGACTCACCCCGCTCGTCGAGGTCCACGACGAGGACGAGGTCGAGCGCGCGGTTGCGGCCGGCGCCAAGATCATCGGCGTCAACGCCCGCAACCTCAAGGACCTCAAGGTCGACCGCTCCACCTTCGAGCGCGTCGTCGGCGAGATCCCGGCCCACATCGTCAAGGTTGCCGAGTCCGGCATCCGCGGGCCGCACGACCTGATCGCCTACGCCAACGAGGGCGCCGACGCCGTCCTCGTCGGGGAGTCCCTGGTCACCGGACGCGACCCGAAGGCGGCCGTGGCCGACCTCGTCGCCGCCGGCGCCCACCCCGCCCTGCGCCACGGACGGAGCTGACCGTCCCATGGCTCCCGACCGCCCCTCCGTCCGCACGCCGCACGTGCCGCAGGCAGCTCGCCGCGGCCCGGCCGGCGTGCCGACGGCGTACGCGCCCCTGGCGCGCGGCTGCCGCCCCCGCGGCTGCCGCGCCCCGGCCCGGCGCGTGCACGGGCGGCGGGTCCGGTACGTGATCGGCTCCGAGCCCGGTCAGGTCAACGGCATGCGATGGCGCACCGCAGGCGCGCTGTAACGAGGACCGCCCTGGTCCGGTACGCCTGACGCCACCGTTCCATCTCACGGTGCCGGCGTACCGCCCTGCGCGGTGCTCGCTTACGGTCCGTCGCCCCGGGCCGCCGGCCCCGGGCACGGGCCGCTGCGCCCGTACGCATCCCACCCCCGCAGCGGGGTGCGCGTGCGGCGGGCCCGCGGCGCAATACGGTGCACCCATCCCATCGCACCCGTAGGAGTACTGGCCATGTCCAGCAGCTCGTTCTTCATTCCGGACCCGGAGGGTCACGTCCCCAACGCCGAGGGCTACTTCGGCGACTTCGGCGGCAAGTTCATCCCGGAGGCGCTCGTCGCCGCCGTGGACGAGGTCGCCGTCGAGTACGAGAAGGCCAAGGGCGACCCGGCCTTCGCGGCCGAGCTCAACGACCTCATGGTCAACTACACCGGTCGGCCCAGCGCCCTCACCGAGGTGTCCCGGTTCGCCGAGCACGCCGGCGGCGCCCGGATCTTCCTCAAGCGCGAGGACCTCAACCACACCGGCTCGCACAAGATCAACAACGTGCTGGGCCAGGCGCTGCTCACCAAGCGCATGGGCAAGACCCGCGTCATCGCCGAGACCGGAGCCGGCCAGCACGGCGTGGCCACCGCCACCGCCTGCGCCCTCTTCGGCCTCGAGTGCACCGTCTACATGGGCGAGATCGACACCCAGCGCCAGGCCCTGAACGTGGCCCGCATGCGGATGCTGGGCGCCGAGGTCATCGCCGTGAAGTCCGGCTCCCGGACCCTCAAGGACGCCATCAACGAGGCGTTCCGCGACTGGGTCGCCAATGTGGACCGCACCCACTACCTCTTCGGTACGGTCGCCGGCCCGCACCCCTTCCCGGCCATGGTCCGCGACTTCCACCGGGTCATCGGCGTCGAGGCCCGCCGCCAGATCCTGGAGCGCGCCGGCCGGCTGCCCGACGCCGTCGCCGCCTGCGTCGGCGGCGGTTCCAACGCCATCGGCCTCTTCCACGCCTTCATCCCGGACACCGGGGTCCGCCTGGTCGGCTTCGAGCCCGCCGGGCACGGCGTCGAGACGGGCGAGCACGCGGCCACGCTGACCGCGGGCGAACCGGGGATCCTGCACGGCTCCCGCAGTTACGTCCTCCAGGACGAAGAGGGCCAGATCACCGAGCCGTACTCGATCTCGGCCGGCCTGGACTACCCGGGCATCGGCCCCGAGCACTCCTACCTCAAGGACAGCGGCCGCGGCGAGTACCGCGCGGTCACCGACGACGCCGCCATGCAGGCCCTGCGCCTGCTCTCCCGCACGGAGGGCATCATCCCGGCGATCGAGTCGGCGCACGCGCTCGCGGGCGCCCTCGACCTGGGCAAGGAGCTCGGCAAGGACGGGCTGATCGTGGTCAACCTGTCCGGCCGCGGCGACAAGGACATGGACACGGCGGCCCGCTACTTCGGGCTGTACGACGGCGAGGGGGAGACCAAGTGAGCACCGGGAACATCCAGCTGCTGAGCGACACCCTCGCGAAGGCCAGGTCCGAGGACCGTGCGGCCCTCGTCGCCTACCTCCCGGCCGGGTTCCCGACCGTCGACGGCGGGATCGAGGCCGTCAAGGCCGTCATCGCGGGCGGAGCGGACGTGGTCGAGGTCGGCCTCCCGCACAGCGACCCGGTCCTGGACGGCGCGATCATCCAGACCGCCGACGACATCGCCCTGCGCGGCGGAGTCAAGATCGCCGACGTGCTGCGCACCGTGCGCGAGGCGCACGCGGCGACCGGGGCGCCGGTGCTGGTGATGACGTACTGGAACCCGATCGACCGCTATGGCGTCGAGCGGTTCGCCGCCGAGCTGGCCGCGGCGGGCGGCGCGGGCTGCATCCTGCCCGACCTGCCGGTCCAGGAGTCCGCGCTGTGGCGTGAGCACGCCGACAAGCACGGTCTGGCGACCGTCTTCGTCGTCGCTCCGAGCAGCAAGGACGAGCGCCTGGCGACCATCACCGCCGCCGGTTCCGGATTCGTCTACGCCGCCTCGCTGATGGGTGTCACCGGCACCCGCGAGTCGGTCGGCAACGAGGCCCAGGAGCTGGTCCGCCGTACGCGTAACACCACCGAGCTTCCGGTCTGCGTGGGCCTCGGCGTCTCGAACGCGGTGCAGGCCAAGGAGGTCGCGGGGTTCGCCGACGGGGTGATCGTCGGCTCGGCCTTCGTGAAGCTGCTGCTGGACGCGCCGGACCTGCCGGCCGGGCTCACGGCCGTACGGGCCCTGGCGGGCGAGCTCGCGGAAGGCGTCCGCAGGGGCTGACGAGCTCGCCGGCGGAAGCGGGCGTTCGATCGGCGCCGCGAACCCGTGAGCGGGTTCTGTAGCCCGATCGGGTGGAAGTGGGAGCGGGGAGGCACGCGAGTGTCTCCCCGCTTCGTTTGGCCGAACGTGAGCGAGAAGAACGACGGTGCGAACCGCGAAGCGAAACGATCGGCCCGCGAGCGGCTCCAGGTGGAGCGCGAGCGCGAGAAGAAGAGGGAGAAGCGGCGGCGGACCCTCGTCGTGGCGTCGGCCGTGGTCGGCGTCCTCGGCCTGGCGGCCGTCGTCGGCCTGATCGCGGCCAACACCAACAAGGGCGACAAGTCGGAGGCCGCGGGCCCGGTGACCGCCCCCTCCGGGGCCACCGGCAAGGACGCGCTCGCCATCCAGGCCGGCAAGCCCGAGGCCAAGTCCACGCTGACGGTGTGGGAGGACTTCCGCTGCCCGGCGTGCAAGTCCTTCGAGACCAACTACCGGGACACGATCCACGAGCTGGAGGCCAAGGGCCTGCTCAAGGTCGACTACCACCTGGTCACCCTGATCGACGGGAACATGGGCGGCAGCGGCTCGCTGAAGGGCGCCAACGCGGCCGCCTGCGCGCAGGACGCCGGGAAGTTCCCCGCGTACCACGACGTCCTGTTCGAGAACCAGCCTCAGGAGACGGACGACGCGTACGGGAACAACGCGAAGCTGCTGGAGCTGGCGGGCAAGGTGGACGGGCTGGTCACCCCCGAATTCCGCAAGTGCGTCGAGGACGGGACGCACAACAGCTGGGTCAACAAGTCCTACGAGGCCTTCCGCGCCGGGAAGTTCCGGGGCACCCCGAGCGTGCTGCTGAACGGCAAGGACATCTTCGCCGACCAGGCCAACCCGGTGACCCCGCAGAAGCTCAAGGAGCAGGTGGAGGCCGCCGCGAAGGGCAGCGGGGGCGGGAACGCCTCGGCTTCGCCGTCCTCGTCCGCATCGCCCTCGGCTTCGCACTCCGCCTCGCCGAGCGCCTCCGCGAGGGGGGCGAAGAGCGGGGGCTCCGCGTCGCCGTCCGCCTCGTCCTCCGCCGTGGCGAAGTCCTCCTCCGGCGGGACGGGCTCGCGGGCCGGCTCGGCCGGCGCCGCGAAGGGGGCCGGCGAGGACTGATCTGCCCGTCTCGATTTGGCGCCAGGTTGCCGGGCGGGTTGCGGTGCGTACCGCCCGGCAGGGTAGCGTCGGCTCTGCCATGAACCTTGCCTATATCCCCAGCCCGTCGACCGGCGTGATCCATCTCGGACCGATCCCGCTGCGCGGCTACGCGTTCTGCATCATCATCGGCGTCTTCGTCGCCGTCTGGCTCGGCAACAAGCGGTGGATCGCGCGCGGCGGAAAGCCGGGAACCGTCGCGGACATCGCCGTGTGGGCGGTGCCGTTCGGCCTGGTCGGCGGTCGCCTCTACCACGTGATCACCGACTACCAGCTGTACTTCGGCGAGGGCCGCAACTGGGTCGACGCCTTCAAGATCTGGGAGGGCGGCCTCGGCATCTGGGGCGCGATCGCGCTGGGCGCGGTGGGCGCCTGGATCGGCTGCCGCCTGCGCGGCATCCCGCTGCCGGCCTGGGCCGACGCCCTGGCCCCCGGCATCGCGCTGGCCCAGGCCTGCGGCCGCTGGGGCAACTGGTTCAACCAGGAGCTGTACGGGCGGGCCACCGACCTGCCCTGGGCCGTCGAGATCAGCGACGGCCCGAACCGGATCGCCGGCACCTACCACCCGACCTTCCTGTACGAGTCGCTGTGGTGCCTCGGCGTCGCCGCGCTCGTGATCTGGGCCGACCGCCGCTTCAAGCTCGGCCACGGCCGGGCGTTCGCCCTGTACGTCGCCGCGTACTGCGTGGGCCGCGGCTGGATCGAGTACATGCGCGTCGACGAGGCGCACCACATCCTCGGCGTCCGGCTGAACGTGTGGACCTCGATCGTGGTCTTCATCCTGGCCGTGGTCTACCTCGTGCTGTCGGCGAAGCTGCGCCCGGGCCGCGAGGAGGTCGTCGAGCCGGACCGCGGGCCCGCGGCATCGGACCCCGCGACCAAGGACGCGGCGGACGACGGGGCGAAGGACGCCGCCGCCGGGGCGAAGGACTCCGAGGACGGGGAATCCGGGCCGAAGACGGACGCCACGGCCGAGGCCACGGCCGATGCCGAGGCCACGGCCGATGCCGATGTCGCGGCCACGGGCGATGCCGCTTCCGACGGCGGGACCGAGGACACCGTGACGGCGGACGCCGAGGCTCCGAAGACCGCGAAGAAGCTCTGACCTGATCCTCCGGGCCACACGGGAGGGGCGCCGCGCACACCGCGCGGCGCCCCTCCCGTTCCGCGTCCGGGGTCAGGACAGGACGGGGGACTCCCGCCGGGCGAGGGCGACGACCCGTTCCGCGCCCGCCAGCACCGCCGGGTCGACGAAGCGGCCGTCAGGCAGGGCCACCGCCCCCGGGGTGCGGCGGGCGGCCGCGACGATCTCCTCGGCGGCGGTGACCTCGGCGGGCCCGGGCAGGTAGGCCCGCTCGATCACCGGCAGCTGGCGCGGGTGGATCGCCGCCCGGCCCAGGAACCCCAGGGCCCGGCCGCGCTCGCAGGAGACGGCCAGCGCCTCCAGGTCCCGGATGTCGGGGAACACCGACTGCGCGGGCGGGGCCAGCCCCGCCGCCCGGGCCGCGACCACCACCCGCGAGCGGGGCCAGTCCAGCCCCGCCTCCGCGCTGATGCCCAGATCGGCCCCGAGGTCGGCCTCGCCGAGCGAGAGCCCGCGCAGGGCGGGGTGCGCGCGGGCGATCTCGTACGCGCGCTCCACGGCCAGCGCCGACTCCAGCATGGCGTGGAGGGCCACCCCGCCGGTGCGGTCGGCGACGGCGGCGATCTGCTCCGGGGCCGTGATCTTCGGCAGCCGCAGCCCCGACAGGCCGCGCAGCCCGGTCAGGGCGGTGAGGTCGGCGCCGGCCCAGGGGGAGTCCAGGGCGTTGACCCGTACGAACACCGGGACTGGAGGCCGCTCGGCCAGCCGTTCCGCGGTGGCGGCGCGGGCGTACTCCTTGCGGGAGGCCGACACCGCGTCCTCCAGGTCGAGGATGACGGCGTCGGCCCCGGAGCGCAGCGCCTTGGCGACCACCTCGGGGCGGTCGCCGGGTACGTAGAGCCAGGTCAGGATCACAGGGCCCCCTCCATCCGCAGTGCGCTGATCTCGGCGTCGGACAGGCCGAGTTCGGTGAGCACGGCGTCGGTGTCCGCGCCGTGCGGGCGGCCCGCCCAGCGGATCCCACCGGGGGTCTCGGACAGCCGGAACAGGACGTTCTGCATCCGGAGCGGGCCGAGTTCGGGGTCCTCCACCTCGGTGACGGTGTCCAGGGCCGCGAACTGCGGATCGGCCATGACGTCCCGTACGTCGTAGACGAGGGCCACGGCGGCCTCGGCCTCCTCGAACGCGGCGACCACGTCGTCGGCCTTGTGCCGGCCGATCCAGCCGCCGACCGCCTCGTCGAGCAGGGGTGCGTGGGCGGCCCGGCCGGAGCCGGTCGCGAACCAGGGCTCGGTGATCAGCTCGGGCCGGCCGACGAGCCGCATGACGCGTTCCGCGATGGACTGGGCGGAGGTGGAGACGGCCAGCCAGCGGCCGTCGGCGCTGCGGTAGGTGTTGCGCGGGGCGTTGTTGGCGGAGCGGTTGCCGGTGCGCGGCTGGACGTAGCCGAGCTGGTCGTACCAGAGCGGGTGCGGGCCCAGCACGGTGAGGATCGGCTCGATGATGGCCAGGTCCACCACCTGCCCGTGGCCGGTGCGCGTCAGCCCGGCGAGCGCGGTCATCACGGCGTACGCGGTGGTCAGCGCGGCGATGGAGTCGGCGAGGCCGAAGGGCGGCAGGGTGGGCGGCCCGTCGGGCTCCCCGGTGATCGAGGCGAAGCCGCTCATCGCCTCCGCCAGGGTGCCGAAGCCGGGGCGGTGGGCGTACGGGCCCTGCTGGCCGAAGGCCGTGACGCGGGCCAGGACCAGCCGCGGGTTGGCGGCGGACAGCTCGGGCCAGCCCAGGCCCCACTTCTCCAGGGTGCCCGGGCGGAAGTTCTCGATGACCACGTCGGCGGTGGCGGCCAGCCTCAGCAGGGTGTCGCGCCCGCCGGGGGTGGAGAGGTCGAGGGTCATCGTCCGCTTGTTCCGGCCGAGGAGCTTCCACCACAGGCCGATGCCGTCCTTGGCGGGTCCGTGGCCGCGCGAGGGGTCCGGGCGCACCGGGTGCTCGACCTTGACCACGTCGGCGCCGAAGTCGCCGAGCAGGGTGGCGGCGAGGGGCCCGGCGAAGAGGGTGGCGAGGTCCAGCACGCGCACGCCCTGCAGCGGCCCCTGGCCGGGGTTCACGCGCGGGCTCCGGGGAGGGCGCCGGCCGCGGCGAAGGCGTCCGTCTCGGCGCGGGCCGGCATCGAGTCCTGGGCCCCCGCGCGCTGGACGGAGAGCGCGGCTGCGGCCGAGGCCCAGCGCAGCGCCTCCGGCATGGCGCGGCCCTCCCCGAGGGCCACCGCGAGTGTCCCGACGAAGGTGTCCCCGGCGGCGGTGGTGTCCACGGCCCGGACCCGGGGCGCGGGCACGGTCAGCGGCTCCCGTCCGCGGGCCGCGTACAGGGACCCGGCCGGGCCGAGGGTGATGACGACCTCCGGGACCTGGTGGAGCAGGGCCTCGGCGGCCTGGTACGGGTCGGTGAGCCCGGTCAGGGCGGCGGCCTCGTGCTCGTTGGGGACCAGCAGGTCGGTGACGGCGAGGAGTTCCCCGGGCAGCGGCTGGGCGGGGGCCGGGGTGAGGACCGTACGGACGCCGTGGGCGCGGGCGGCGAGCGCCCCGGCGAGGACGGCGGACAGCGGGAGTTCGAGCTGGAGCAGCAGCGAGTCGGCGGCGCCGATGCGGGAGTCGTCGCCCGTCTCCAGACCGGTGACGCGGGCGTTGGCGCCGGGGATGACGATGATGCTGTTGCCGCCCTCGTCGTCCACGGTGATGTGGGCGGTGCCGCTGGCGCCCTCGACGGTGCGCAGGGCCGCCGTCTCGACCCCGGCCGCGGTGAGCGCGGAGCGCAGCCGTACGCCGAACCCGTCGGCGCCGACCGCGCCGATCATCACCACCTCCCCGCCGCTGCGGGCGGCGGCGACGGCCTGGTTGGCGCCCTTGCCGCCGGGGACGGTGCGGAACTCGCGGCCGGTGACGGTCTCCCCGAGGCGGGGGGCCTTGGGGACGTAGGCGACGAGGTCCATGTTGGTACTGCCGAGCACGGCGATGGCCGTCATGGGCGGGCTGCCTCCTGTGCGGTGAGCTGGGCGAGGGTGTCGAAGCCGATGCCGTCGAAGCCGGGGACGGTGGTGGCGAGGCGGTTCTTGAGGGGGGCGGACCAGCGCTGCGGGACGCCGTCAGGGTCGACGAGCGCGGCGAGGGAGCCGGCGGTGGCGCCGTTGGAGTCGGTGTCCCAGCCGCCGGACACGGCACGGCAGACGGAGCGGGTGAAGTCCCCGTCGGCGTGGGTGAGGGCGGCGGCGACGAGGGCGGTGTTGGGGACGGCGTGGACCCAGTGGTAGTGGCCGTACCGCTCGTGGAGGTCGTCGACGACGCGGTCGAAGTCGGTGTGCCGCCCGGCCGTGTCGACGGCGTGGCGGACGGCCTCGGCGAGGCGCGAGCGGGGCGGTACGACGGCCAGCCCGGCCCGCAGCGCGGTGTGGACGTCGGCCCGGCCCCCGGCGGCCTCGGCGAGGGCGGCGGCGGCGAAGAGGGCCGCGTAGAGGCCGTTTCCGGTGTGGGTCAGGGCGGCGTCCCGGTACGCCTGGGCCGCGGCGGCGGCCGGGTCGCCGGGGTTGGTCCAGCCGTGGACGTCGGCCCGGATGAGGGCGCCGATCCACTCGCGGAAGGGGTTGTGGTGGGTGGCGGTGGCCGGGGGCTCCAGCCCTTGGAGGAGGTTGCGGTAGGCGAGGCGCTCGGCGGTGAAGGTGCGGCCTGCGGGCAGCTCGTCGAGCCAGAGCCGGCCGAGGTCGGCGGTGGTGAAGCGCTTGCCGTGGCGCCGGAGCAGCCGGAGCCCCAGGAGGGGGTGGTTCAGATCGTCGTCCTCGGGCATGCCGTCGATGTTCTCAGCGAGGGAGGTGGCGGCGGAACGCCGGTTCCAGGGGTGGGCGGCCAGGAGCTCCGCGGGTACGCCGCGTTCGGTGAACCAGTCCGACAGGGGCCAGTTCCCGGCGGCCCGGCCCAGCGCCCGGATCGCGTGCAGCGGCAGCTTCTCGACGGGCTTGCCGAGCAGGCACCCCACGGCCCGCCCCACCCAGGCCCGCTCCAGCCGGACCGTCAGCTCCGGCGCACCGGGGGCGGAGCCGGAGCGGGCCGCCCCCGGCACGGGCCAGGTGGCGGTGACGGCCGGCCAGGCGGTCGGCTCGTCGGCGGCCAGCGGGGAGGGCAGCTCGGCGAGTTCGGACAGGAGGCGGGTGGCCAGGGCCCGCAGCTCAGGCGGGGCCGGGACGGCGGAGGCGCCGGCCCGGCCGGGGGCCGGGGGCCCGCCCGCCGCGAGCCAGGCGCGGAGCAGCGGCTCGGCGTCCCGCCCGTCCTCGGCGGCCTGCCGCAGCTCGTGTCCGACCAGGTCCTCCGGCTGGACCCAGGTGAGCCGGACGGCCGGGGCGGGGCTCACCGGAGCGGGGCTCACCGGGGCGCGGCTCGTCGGCGGGGCCGGGCTCATCGGGAGGCGGCGATCGCGGCGAAGGCCGATTCGTGGGCCCGGCGGCGGGCCCGGTCCCGCGTGAAGACCTCGCGGGCCACCGCCGCCAGTGCCGTCGCCGGGGCGTGCAGGTCGAGGCGGCTGGCCTCGGCGACCTCCTTGGCCCAGGCCGGCGGGACCGCACCGACGCCCGCCAGGGCTCCGGCGATCGCCCCCGCCATCGTGGCGATGGAGTCGCAGTCCCGGCCGTAGTTGACGGCCCCGAGCACCGAGCCCTCGTACACCCCGCCGGCGACGACCAGCATGCCGAGCGCGATCGGCAGTTCCTCGATCGCGTGGAGGCGGGAGGGGCGGCGGGCGCCGAGGGAAGGGGCGCGGTAGTCCGGGCCGACCGAGTCGTACGGGGCCACCGCCGCGCGGAGCGGGGCCAGGGCCGACTCGAAGTCCCGGTGGTGCGCGGCCGCTTCGCACACCGCCGCGATCGTGTCCCGCGTGCCGTCCTTGGCCAGCGCGAGGGCCGTGTCCACCACCGACGAAGCCGTCGCCCCCGGCACGCAGGCCGCCGCCACCGCCGCCGCGAAGACGCCCGCCGCCTCCCGCCCGTACGAGGACTGGTGCGCCCCTGCGATGTCCAGGGCCTCCGCGTACGCCCCCGCCGGATTCCCCGCGTTGACGATGCCGACCGGCGCCATGTACATCGCCGCCCCGCAGTTGACGATGTTGCCGCTGCCGGCCTCGCGCGGGTCGACGTGGCCGTAGTGCAGGCGGCTCACGATCCACTTCTCCGCGAGGAAGATCCGCTGCAAGGGCAGGGCCTGCGCCTCCAGTTCGGGGATCCAGCGCGGGTTCGTCATCAGGTCCGGGACCAGGTGCTCGGCGACCGCGTACGCGTCCAGGTGGTCGCGTACGGCCTCGTAGACCCGTACGAGCGCGTGCGTCATGAGGGTGTCGTCGGTGACGTGGCCGTCGCCCTTGTGGTACGGCGCGATGGGGCGGGCCGTACGCCAGTCCTCGTGCCACGGGCCGACGATGCCGTGCACGCGGCCGCCGTGCCGTTCCGCGATCTGGTCCGGGGACCAGCCCTCCACCGGGCCGCCGAGCGCGTCGCCGACGGCGGCCCCGACGAGGCAGCCAGCCGCCCGGTCTTCGAGAGTGAGCGTCATGTCCGAATCATCCCTTGGGTGAGGTGAGTTCCGTACGGGCGAGCAGCGCGGCGAGTTCGACGAGGTCGGTGCCGGCGAGGCGGGGGAGGGCGCAGCCGGAGAGGGTGCGGCAGGCCTCGCGCCAGGCGGCCGGGATCGAGTCGCCGCCGCCGAGGGCGCCGGTGAGCGCGCCGGCGAGGGCGGGGGCGGAGTCCGCGACGCGGGACAGGCAGGCGGCGGCCGGCACGGCCTCGGCGGCCCGGCCGCGGGCGGCGGTGGTGAGGGCGAGGGCGACGGGGACGGTTTCGGCGGCGGCGATGCCGTAGCTGTAGACGTGGTCCACGATCTCGTGTTCGAGGGTGGGGACGATGGCGAAGGCCCCGCCCTCGGTGTGGACGCGGGCGAGTTCGACGGCGTGGCGGGCGTTGCGGCCGATCTCGGTGGCCTCGGGGAGCTGGCCGAGGGCGGCGTCGACGGCGGTGTCGGTGTCGGCGCCGGCGAGGGCGGCCGCGATGGCGGCGGCCATGGCGCGGGCGCCGTGGACCCCGTCGCCGTCCTGGGTGTAGCGGGCGTCGAACTCGGCGAGGTCCGCGGCTGCGGCCGGGTCGCCGGGGTGGACGACGGCGAGCACGCAGGCGCGCACGCAGGCGGCGTCGTCGAAGTAGTGCGGGTTGTCGTGGCCGGTGGCGGGCGGGCGCAGGCCGGCGGCGAGGTTGCCGAGGCCGGCCCGGACGGAGATCCGGGCGCGCAGGGGCAGGACCGCGGACTCCACCTCGGGGGCGCGCTCCGCCGCCGCGGCGATCTCGCTGGCCAGCGCGTTCCAGGCGAGGTCGATGGCGGCCCGCATGCGGCGGGACCGGCTGAGGTCGCTGAGCAGCACGCCGGCCGCGGTGAGCACGGATTCGGCGGCGAAGGCGGCCCATTCGGCGTCGTCGGAGGGGCCGAGACGCAGGGGCTCCGGGGGCTGGTTGAGGGCGATCGGGACGGGGAGGGTGGTGGTCTGGTTGTGCTCGGCGAAGGTGTCGAGCTCGCGGGTGAGGCGGCGGGTCCACTCGGGCATGCGGCTGGCGCGGTGCCGGGCCGCGGGCCATCCGGCGGCGTCGCCCGCGGCGAGCCCGAGCAGCACTCCTTCGATCCGCCGGATCCCTGCGGGGGGCCGGGGAGGCTCCGCGGCGGCCACGAGGATCCGGGGGACGAGAGCCTGTGCGGCCTCCACGGGGGCGGTACGCACCTGCGCGCCCGGCGCGGCGTCGACCGCCGGCGGGTTCGGGGGGACGGCGGGGGGCGTCATCGGGGGGTCTCGGATTCCGGGGTGAGGAGGTCCGCGATGTCCAGGACGTGGTAGCCGCGCATGGAGGGGAGGCAGCTGCCGCGGACCGGGCCGATGGCCTTGGCCCACTGTTCCGGGATCGCGGCGACGCCCGACAGCGCGCCGGAGAGGGCGCCGGCCACCGCCGCCGTGGTGTCCGCGTCCCGGCCCATGTTCACCGCCGTCAGGACCGAGGAGGTGAAGTCCCCGCCGCAGGCGGCGAAGGCGCCGAAGGCCAGGCCGACGGCCTCCGGGGCCAGGTCGGTCCAGGGGTAGCCGCCGATCACCACGGCGGAGCGCACGGCCCGTTCGCCGCGGGGGGCCGCCGTCACCGCCCGGCGCAGGGAGCGGGCCGTCCAGGAGTCGGACGGGATGACGGACAGGGCCGCCGAGATGACGGAGGCGGGCGAGCCGCCCGCCATGGCCGCCGCGACGCCGGCCGCGACGGCCTGGCCGCCGTAGATGCCCTCGCCGTCGTGGCTGACCGAGCCGTCGATGGCGACGAGCCGCGCCGCTTCCGCCGGGCGGCCGGCCGCGAAGACCCCGAAGGGGGCCGCCCGCATCGCCAGTCCGTCCGACCAGGCGTGCCGGTGCTGGGCGGAGATGGGGGCGGCGAGGCCCCGGCGGAGGTTCTCCAGCGTGCCGCGTTCGCTGAAGCCCGCCCCGCGGAACGGTCCCTCGTCGAGGTCGGCGATCCAGTGGTGCCAGGCCCGCTCGACGTGGGAGACGGTCAGCGCGGACCCGTGGCGGGCCAGCAGCAGCCCCGAGAAGATCGCGTACTCGGTGTCGTCGGTGCCCGCCGGGTCGTCCGAGACGAAGCCCTCGATGCGGCCCCATTTCGCCCGGATCTCCGAGGGCTTCATGTTCTCGGCGGGGGCGCCGAGCGCGTCACCCGTCGCGAGGCCCAGAAGAGCGCCCCTGGCCCGTTCGAGGAGGACCTGCGGATTGCATGCAATCAGCTTCATCGGCTCCATGGCGCGCCTCTCCCACTGTGGATGGGGCTCATCATGAGCCCTTGGGGGATTTGTGCCATGGCATGTGGTTTGTCGCTTGTCGCGAAACACCCCGCCCGCGCCCCCGTCACCCGGTCGCCGACCCGCGAAACCCCAGGTAAGTACGGCCTTCCTTGCTGGCGGGCGGCAGAAATCGTGCGTAGTTTCGAGGTGTTCCGGGGGAGTGGGTCCCTGCGTGTCGCGCAGGGCGTGGTTCCGCGTACCCGCTCGTACAAAAGGGGAGGAATCCATCATGTCCCTCATCGACATCGAAGCACCGCTGCACACCGCGCACCGCGACAACCACACCCACCGTGACGTCAACGGCGGATGGCTGCGGCCGGCCGTGTTCGGGGCGATGGACGGGCTCGTCTCCAACCTCGCGCTGATGACCGGTGTGGCCGGCGGCGCCGTCGCGACGCAGACCATCGTGATCACCGGGCTGGCGGGCCTCGCGGCCGGAGCCTTCTCGATGGCGGCCGGCGAGTACACCTCCGTCGCCTCGCAGCGCGAGCTGGTCCTCGCCGAACTCGACATAGAACGTGCGCAGTTGCGAAAGCACCCCGTCGACGAGATGGAGGAGCTGGCCGAGCTGTACGTCTCGCGCGGGGTCGAGCCGTCGCTCGCCCGCGAGGTCGCCATGCAGCTGTCCCGCGACCCCGAGCAGGCGCTGGAGATCCACGCCCGCGAGGAGCTCGGGATCGACCCGGACGACCTGCCGTCGCCGATGGTCGCCGCGGTCTCGTCCTTCGGCTCCTTCGCGCTGGGCGCGCTGCTGCCCGTGCTGCCGTACCTGCTCGGCGCCACGTCCCTGTGGCCGGCGGTGCTGCTCGCCCTGGCGGGGCTCTTCGCCTGCGGCGCGGTCGTCTCCCGGGTCACCGCGCGGAGCTGGTGGTACAGCGGTCTGCGGCAGCTGCTGCTGGGCGGCGCGGCGGCGGGTGTGACGTACGTCCTGGGAACCTGGATCGGCGGAGCCGTAGGCTGACCGCGCAAGCAGTGAGACACTATGCAGCCCGTAGCATAAGTAGTCCGTTACTCGGCGGTTTCGATCCCGTGTCCGCCGGGCATCAGACGAGGGCGCCGCGCGCCGGGCAACGATGCCCGCCCCGCTGCGGAAGTCTCCACATTCTGCTTCGCGCAGTGTCCGCATGGTGAAACGACATATCCGCTTCTCGGAATTGCAGTCATCATGTAACCTGCACGAAATTTCGCAGAGGGCCAACGTCGTCCCTCGGCTATGACACATATGCCGCTACGACGACGGGAGAGCCGATGCGTTCCGCATCCACGCACTCCGCGACCGGCCTCAGCACCACCGCCTGGTCGCCCATGGACGGTCGCCCCGCCCCCCAGGGCATGTACGACCCGCGCAACGAGCGCGACGCCTGTGGCGTCGGCTTTGTGGCCAACCTCAGCGGCGAGGCCAGCCACACGCTGGTCGAGCAGGCGCTGACCGTATTGCGGAACCTCGAGCACCGAGGCGCCACCGGATCCGAGCCCGACTCGGGCGACGGCGCCGGAATCCTCTCCCAGGTCCCCGACGCGTTCCTGCGCGAGGTGGCCGGATTCGAGCTCCCCGAGGCCGGCGCCTACGCCGTCGGCATCGCCTTCCTCCCCGCCGACGGCACCGCACAGGCCGCCGCCGTGGAGCGGATCGAGGCCATCGCCGCCGAGGAGAACCTGACGGTCCTCGGCTGGCGCGAGGTCCCGGTCACCCCGGACCTGCTCGGCAACGGCGCCCGCGCCACCATGCCGGCCTTCTCCCAGATCTTCGTCGCCGACGGCCGGAGCACGGACATCGTGCTCGACCGCAAGGCGTTCGTGCTGCGCAAGCGCGCCGAGCGCGAGGCCGGGGTCTACTTCCCGTCGCTCTCCGCGCGCACCATCGTCTACAAGGGCATGCTGACCACCGGCCAGCTGGAGCCCTTCTTCCCGGACCTCTCCGACCGCCGCTTCGCCTCGACGCTGGCCCTGGTCCACTCGCGGTTCTCGACCAACACCTTCCCGTCCTGGCCGCTGGCCCACCCGTACCGCTTCGTCGCGCACAACGGCGAGATCAACACGGTCAAGGGCAACCGCAACTGGATGAAGGCCCGCGAGTCCCAGCTGGCCTCCGACGTCTTCGGTGACGGCGCACTGGAGCGGATCTTCCCGATCTGCACCCCGGACGCCTCCGACTCGGCCTCCTTCGACGAGGTCCTGGAGCTCCTGCACCTCGGCGGCCGCTCGCTGCCCCACGCCGTGCTGATGATGATCCCGGAGGCGTGGGAGAACCACACCTCCATGGACCCGGCCCGCCGCGCGTTCTACCAGTACCACTCCACGCTGATGGAGCCCTGGGACGGCCCGGCCTGCGTCACCTTCACCGACGGCACCCAGGTCGGCGCGGTCCTCGACCGCAACGGTCTGCGCCCCGGCCGCTACTGGGTCACTGATGACGGCCTCGTCGTCCTCTCCTCCGAGGTCGGCGTCCTCGACATCGACCCGGCCAAGGTCGTCCGCAAGGGCCGCCTCCAGCCCGGCAAGATGTTCCTCGTCGACACCGCCCAGAAGCGGATCATCGAGGACGACGAGATCAAGGCCGGTCTGGCCGCCGCCGCGCCCTACGCGGACTGGCTGGAGTCCGGCGAGATCGAGCTGACGGACCTGCCCGAGCGCGAGCACATCGTCCACACCCACGCCTCGGTCACCCGCCGCCAGCAGACCTTCGGCTACACCGAGGAAGAGCTGCGCGTCATCCTCGCGCCGATGGCCCGTACCGCGGGCGAGCCGCTCGGCTCCATGGGCACGGATTCCCCGATCGCGGCCCTGTCCGAGCGCCCCCGGCTGCTCTTCGACTACTTCACGCAGCTCTTCGCGCAGGTCACCAACCCGCCGCTGGACGCCATCCGCGAGGAGCTCGTCACCTCGCTGCTGTCCTCGCTGGGCCCGCAGGGCAACCTGCTGGACCCGACCGCGGCGTCCTGTCGCAGCGTCACCCTGCCCTTCCCGGTGATCGACAACGACGAGCTGGCCAAGCTCATCCACGTCAACGCCGACGGCGACATGCCGGGCATGAAGGCCGCCACCCTCTCGGGCCTCTACCGGGTCTCCGGCGGCGGCGAGGCGCTGGCCGCCCGCCTGGAGGAGATCCGCGGCGAGGTCGACGCGGCCATCGCGGGCGGCTCCCACCTGATCGTCCTCTCGGACCGCCACTCGGACGCCGAGCACGCGCCGATCCCGTCGCTGCTGCTCACCTCCGCCGTGCACCACCACCTCATCGCCACCAAGCAGCGCACCCAGGTGGGCCTGCTGGTCGAGGCCGGCGACGTCCGCGAGGTCCACCACGTCGCGCTGCTCATCGGCTACGGCGCCGCCGCCGTGAACCCGTACCTCGCCATGGAGTCCGTCGAGGACCTGCTGCGCGCCGGTACGTTCCTGTCCGGCCTGGAGCCGGAGCAGGCCATCAGGAACCTGATCTACGCGCTCGGCAAGGGCGTTCTGAAGGTCATGTCCAAGATGGGCATCTCCACCGTCGCCTCCTACCGCGGCGCCCAGGTCTTCGAGGCCGTCGGCCTGAACGAGGAGTTCGTCGGGGCGTACTTCCAGGGCACCGCGACCAAGATCGGCGGCGCCGGCCTGGACGTCATCGCCAAGGAGGTGGCCGCGCGCCACGCCAAGGCGTACCCGGCCTCCGGCATCGCGGCCACGCACCGCGCGCTGGAGATCGGCGGCGAGTACCAGTGGCGCCGCGAGGGCGAGCCCCACCTGTTCGACCCGGAGACGGTCTTCCGCCTCCAGCACGCCACCCGCAACCGCCGGTACGACATCTTCAAGAAGTACACGGACCGGGTGAACGAGCAGTCCGAGCGCCTGATGACGCTCCGCGGGCTCTTCGGCTTCAAGGGCGCCGAGGAGGGGGGCCGCCCCTCGATCTCCATCGACGAGGTCGAGTCGGCCGCCGACATCGTCAAGCGCTTCTCCACCGGCGCCATGTCGTACGGATCCATCTCCCGCGAGGCGCACGAGACCCTCGCCATCGCCATGAACCAGCTGGGCGGCAAGTCCAACACCGGTGAGGGCGGCGAGGACCCGGACCGCCTGTACGACCCGGCGCGGCGCTCGTCGATCAAGCAGGTCGCCTCCGGCCGCTTCGGCGTCACGAGCGAGTACCTGGTCAACGCGGACGACATCCAGATCAAGATGGCGCAGGGCGCCAAGCCCGGCGAGGGCGGCCAGCTGCCCGGCCACAAGGTCTACCCGTGGGTCGCCAAGACCCGGCACTCCACCCCGGGCGTCGGCCTGATCTCCCCGCCGCCGCACCACGACATCTACTCCATCGAGGACCTGGCTCAGCTGATCCACGACCTCAAGAACGCCAACCCGGCCGCGCGCATCCACGTGAAGCTCGTGTCCGAGGTCGGTGTCGGCACCGTCGCCGCGGGTGTCTCCAAGGCCCACGCGGACGTCGTCCTCATCTCCGGCCACGACGGCGGTACGGGCGCCTCGCCGCTCACCTCGCTGAAGCACGCGGGCGGCCCCTGGGAGCTCGGCCTCGCCGAGACCCAGCAGACCCTGCTGCTCAACGGGCTGCGCGACCGCATCGTCGTCCAGACCGACGGCCAGCTCAAGACCGGCCGCGACGTGGTCATCGCCGCGCTGCTCGGCGCCGAGGAGTTCGGTTTCGCGACCGCGCCGCTCGTCGTCTCCGGCTGCGTCATGATGCGCGTCTGCCACCTGGACACCTGCCCGGTCGGCATCGCCACCCAGAACCCGGTCCTGCGCGACCGCTTCTCCGGCAAGCCCGAGTTCGTCGTGAACTTCTTCGAGTTCATCGCCGAGGAGGTCCGCGAGATCCTGGCCGAGCTGGGCTTCCGTACGATCGAGGAGGCCGTCGGCCACGCCGAGCTCCTCGACACCAGCAAGGCCGTCACGCACTGGAAGGCGCAGGGCCTCGACCTGGAGCCCCTCTTCCACGTGCCGGCGCTGCCCGAGGGCGCGGTCCGCCACGCCCTCATCGAGCAGGACCACGGCCTGGAGAAGGCCCTCGACAACGAGCTGATCAAGCTCGCGGCCGACGCGCTGAACGCCGAGACCGCCGAGGCCGCCCAGCCGGTCCGCGCGCAGGTCGCCATACGGAACATCAACCGGACCGTCGGCACCATGCTCGGCCACGAGGTCACCAAGAAGTTCGGCGGTGCGGGCCTGCCCGAGAACACCATCGACCTGACCTTCACCGGTTCCGCAGGCCAGTCCTTCGGCGCCTTCCTGCCGAGCGGTGTGACGCTGCGCCTGGAGGGCGACGCCAACGACTACGTCGGCAAGGGCCTGTCGGGCGGCCGGGTCGTGGTCCGCCCGGACCGCGGCGCCGACCACCTCGCCGAGTACTCGACCATCGCCGGCAACACCATCGGCTACGGCGCCACCGGCGGCGAGATGTTCCTGCGCGGCCGCACCGGCGAGCGCTTCTGCGTCCGCAACTCCGGCGCCCTGGTCGTCTCGGAGGGCGTGGGCGACCACGGCTGCGAGTACATGACCGGCGGTACGGCCGTCGTCCTCGGCGAGACGGGCCGCAACTTCGCGGCGGGCATGTCGGGCGGCGTCGCGTACGTCATCGACCTCGACCCGCACAACGTCAACGTCGGCAACACCGGGGCGGTCGAGACCGCCCTGTCCGACACCGACAAGCAGTGGCTGCACGATGTGGTGCGCCGCCACGAGGAGGAGACCGGCTCGACCGTGGCCGCGAAGCTCCTGGCTGACTGGGACGCCGCGGCGGCCCGCTTCAGCAAGATCATCCCGACCGCGTACAAGGCAGTGCTCGCCGCCAAGGACGCCGCTGAACTGGCCGGACTCTCGGAGTCCGAGACCACGGAGAAGATGATGGAGGCGGCGACCAATGGCTGACCCGAAGGGCTTCCTCACCACCCCGCGCGAGACCGCCTGTTCCCGTCCGGTCGCCGACCGGCTGAAGGACTGGAACGAGGTCTACGTCCCGGGCTCGCTGCTCCCGATCATCAGCAAGCAGGCCGGCCGCTGCATGGACTGCGGCATCCCGTTCTGCCACAACGGGTGCCCGCTCGGGAACCTGATCCCGGAGTGGAACGACTTCGCGTACCGCGAGGACTGGTCGGCGGCGTCGGAGCGGCTGCACGCCACGAACAACTTCCCGGAATTCACCGGGCGGCTGTGCCCGGCCCCGTGCGAGTCGGCGTGCGTGCTCGGCATCAACCAGCCGGCCGTCACCATCAAGAACGTCGAAGTCTCGATCATCGACAAGGCGTGGGACAACGGCAACGTCACCCCGCAGCCGCCGGAGCGGCTGTCAGGCAAGACGGCGGCCGTCATCGGTTCGGGTCCGGCCGGTCTGGCCGCGGCCCAGCAGCTGACCCGGGCCGGGCACACCGTGGTGGTGTACGAGCGCGCGGACCGCATCGGCGGCCTGCTGCGGTACGGCATCCCCGAGTTCAAGATGGAGAAGGTGCACATCAACCGGCGCATCGAGCAGATGCGCGCGGAGGGCACCAAGTTCCGTACGGGTGTGGAGATCGGCCGCGACCTGGACGCCGTACAGCTGCGCAAGCGGTTCGACGCGGTCGTCATCGCGGCGGGCGCCACGGTCTCGCGCGACCTGCCGGTGCCGGGACGCGAGCTGCGCGGGATCCACTTCGCGATGGAGTACCTCCCCCTCGCGAACAAGGTCCAGGAGGGCGACTTCGTGGCGCCCCCCATCACGGCCGAGGGCAAGCACGTGGTCGTCATCGGCGGCGGCGACACGGGCGCGGACTGCGTGGGCACGGCCCACCGCCAGGGCGCGGCCTCGGTGACGCAGCTGGAGATCATGCCGCAGCCGTCGGAGGACCGGCCCACGGGCCAGCCGTGGCCGACCTTCCCGATGCTCTACAAGGTCACCTCGGCGCACGAGGAGGGCGGCGAGCGGATCTACTCCGTCTCCACCACCCACTTCGAGGGCGACGAGGACGGCAACGTCCAGGCGCTGCACCTGGTCGAGGTGGAGTTCAAGGACGGCAAGCTGGAGCAGAGGCCGGGCACCGAGCGGGTCCTCCCGGCCCAGCTGGTCACCCTGGCGATGGGCTTCACCGGCACCGACCAGGCCAACGGCCTGGTCCAGCAGTTCGGTCTGGAGCTGGACGCCCGCGGCAACGTCGACCGCGACGCCTCCTACGCGACCAACGTGGACGGCGTGTTCGTGGCCGGCGACGCCGGCCGCGGCCAGTCGCTGATCGTCTGGGCGATCGCGGAGGGCCGCTCGGCGGCCCGAGGCGTCGACCGCTACCTGACGGGCACGAGCGCCCTCCCGTACCCCGTCAAGCCGACGGACCGCTCGCTGATGGTGTAACGGCCGTCCCCCCTCCCTCTGGGGAGGACCCCTCATACGGTCCGTACAACGAAGTGCGGAACTCTGACACAGCGCCCGCCATGTCCCCGACCAGGGATGGCGGGCGCTGTGGCGTTGCGTAGTCGTTTCACTGCGTTCCGTTGAACCGGCCTCGCCGTGAGGACTACGCTCTTTCGCGGAGCGAGGGCACTGTGGAAGCGGGGAGTTGGCTCATGGCCAAGTCGAACGGCGAGGGTGGCGCGCAGACGCCGGACGAGTTCGCGCGTGAGGAACTGCGGGGGAAGCGCGAGGCGGCGGGGCTGACCCAGGAAGGACTGGGCGAGCGAATCTTCGCCACAGGGTCGTACGTCGGGATGATGGAGAGCGGGCAGCGCCGACTGCGCCCTGAGATCGCCAAGCTGATCGACAGGGAGCTCAACACCGGGGACTACTTCTTCCGCCTGGCCAAGGCCTTCAAGTCCAAGCACATCGAGTATTTCGCGGCCGTGGCCGAGTTGGAGTGTGCAGCGACCGCCACGTACGACTACGCCTGCACGCTTGTTCCGGGGCTGCTCCAGACGGAGGACTACGCCCGGGCCGTGATCCGGGGGGCGAGCCCAACCGCGCTCGCCGAGCGCGTCGAAGCGCTGGTGGCAGCTCGCATCGAACGCGCACAGCTCCTTGTCGACCCTGAGTCCCCCGAGATGTGGGTAGTCCTGCACGAATCGGTGCTGCGGACGGTGGTCGGAGGTCCTGCTGTGATGGCCGCTCAGTTGCGGCACATCTCGTCGTACGTCCGGGCCCATCGGATCACCGTGCAGGTGGTGCCGTTCTCGGCCGGTGCCCATGGGGCGCTGAACTCGCTCGTGCGTATCTTGCAGTTCGTCGACGCGCCCGACGTGGCCTACACGGAGGGGCCCCACGCGGGGCAGTTGCTCGACTATCCGGCGCTGGTTCAGCGGTACTGGAGGTCATACGATCTTGCCAGGGCCGCTGCACTGTCGCCGGAGGTGTCCCTGACCTTGATCGAGGCGGTGGCGGAGGAGTACGCGACATGCGCGCAGACGTGAACGGCCTGTCCTGGCGGAAGTCCTCCTACAGCAATGGAGAGGGCGGCGACTGCGTCGAGGTCTCCGGCGACCTCCCCGGTATCGTCCCCGTCCGCGACACCAAGCTGGCCGGCGCCGGCCCGGTGCTCGTGTTTCCGGTTGCCGCCTGGTCTTCCTTCATCCGGGGCGTGAAGAGCCGGGGCTGATCCCGTACCGCAGCCGCCGGCGGGGTCGGTCACTCGGGCTGGACGACCGTGGCGGCCCAGCGGAGGGTCGGGGTCGAGGCGGTGACCACGGCTCCGAAGCCGCCGTGCAGGCCCGTGCCCAGGGGGATGGTGATGCGGGCCGGGGTGTCCGCGGGACAGTCCAGCGTGAAGGGGGCCGGGTTGCGGTCCGGGTGTTCGTCGAGGGTGAAGGACACGACCATGCTGCCGCCGCCCTCGCAGGCGAACGTGGTGTAGGTGTCCAGGCGCGGGGAAAGGCCGCCCGAGACGAAGCCGCTGGAACCGGTCACTTCGGGTACCCAGATCAGGCCGTCGGGGCCCGGGTGGGGCAGGAGTTCGTCCTGTGCCGCCGCCTGGGCGGTGCCGGTGGCCAGGGCGAGGGCCGCCGCTGTCGCCGCGAGCGTGAGCGCGGTGCGTCGTCCCTCGAACGTGTGCTTCATGGGTCCCCCCGGAGGTGCGTCTCGGGCCGTGTTCGACTTCCCCCACGCTAAGGGCCGGCACTGACAACGCCGGTTCATCGGGAGCGCGGTGGCCGGGGACGGGCGCACGGCGTCGTACTCAAGGAGATGCTGCGGACCGCGCGGTGAGGGTGGCCAAGGCGGCCCGGGTGGTGACGCCCGTCTTGCGGAAGATGTGGGACAGGTGGGTGTCCACCGTGCGGGGGCTGAGGTAGAGGCGGGCCGCGATGGCCGGGGTGGTCAGGCCCTCCGTCACCAGGGCCGCGATCTCGCGTTCGCGGGGGGTGAGCTGGGGGAGGGGAGTCTGGGCGGGGGCCGGATCGGGGGCCGGATCGGGGGCCGGCGCGGTCGGGGGGAAGAGGTCCGCCAGGCCTGTGAGGAGGCGGGAGCCGCCCGTCTCCGCCAGGCGCCGGCCCCGGTGCCACAGGGTCGACGCCCTGCGGGAGCCGCCCGACCGGGCCGCGAGAGGAGCGGCCATCAGCAGGGCCTGGGCTTCCCAGAGGGTGGCTCCGGAGCGGGCCGCCTCCGTTGCCGCCCGGACGTAGAGGTCCGCCGCCGCAGACGGCTCGCCCCGCGCCTCCCGCAGCACGGCCGCACTGCGCAGGGCCGAAGCGTGCTGGCTGGGGAGGCCCAGGCGTGCCGCGTCCTCGGCGGCCCGGGCCGCCCAGGACTCCGCCTCCTGGAGGTCCCCGGCCGCCACGGCTGCGGTGACCAGGGCCTCCAGGAACAGCGGGCGCATCGACGGCTGGAGGCCCGTGAGCTCCGGCCCGCGGCCCGCCCGCAGCATCGCGGACCGGGCCCGCTGGTGGTCCCCGGAGTACAGGGCCGCGTAACTCAGGACGCACCAGCCCAGCGAGGCCCACCAGCTGCTGCGCACCCCGGCCAGCTCGACCGCCTCCTGGGCCACGGAGAGCGGGACGGGGTCGCCCGGCGGCAGGTAAGGGATCAGCACCTGGGCCTTGTTGCCCAGCACCAGGCCGAGGAGCTCGTCGCTGCCGGTGCCGCGCGCGATGTTCTCCGCCTCCTCGGACAGCTCCAGCGCCGACTCCAGCCGGCAGGTGTTCATGTGGACGACCGCCTTGCACACCAGCAGGTGCGGCAGCAGGTGCGGCGGGCCCACCCGCCGGGCCAGCGCCAGCCCCCGGTCCGCGTGCCGCTCCGCCTCCGGGTACCGGTCCAGGTAGAACTCCGTCCAGGCCAGCCGGGCCAACGGCTCGCACAGATCGACCAGTTCCCGGTCGGCCAGCGCGTCGACCCGCGCCGCGGCCCGGTCGGCCAGCCTCCGGGCCCTCGCCGGGTCACCCCCGTACGTCTCCCCGAGCGCGGCCGTGGTCAGCGCCCCCGCCGCGGCCGGCTCGTTCCGCAGCCGCAGGGCCAGCCCGAAGGCCCGCAGCACGTCCTCCCGTACCTCGTCGTACGACAGGACGTGCGGCGCGCACGAGCCCAGCTCCAGCCCCAGCGCCAGCGCGTCGGCCGGGCGGGGGGCGCGCGACAGCTCCCGGCGCAGCAGCGCGACCGCCTCCCCGTACCGGCCCAGGTGGCGCTCCACCGAGGCGCTCAGGGTGACGGCGGCCGCGCGCAGCCCGTCGTCCGGGTCGGCGCCGTCCACCTGTGCGACGAGGGACGTGAGGAGGTCCCGGCTCGCGCGCAGCTCGCCGCACGCGCTCAGCGCCCGGGCACGTCGCAGCAGCAGTCCGCGGCGCCGGGCGCGGTGTTCCGGTGTGTCCGGCAGGATCCCCAGCACCACCCCGAGCCAGTGCGCGCAGCTCGCCGGGGCCGTGGTCTCCGCCTGCCCGGCCGCCTCCAGCAGGGCGGCCGCCGCCTGCGGGTCCCAGCCGGTCAGGGCCCGCTCCACGTGGTGGGCCCGTACGGCGGCCGCCGCGCCCGCCCCGGCCAGCGCGGCGGCCGCCCGCCGGTGCAGGCCCGTGCGTTCCCGGGGCTCGGTGTTCTCGTAGACCACCGTCCGCAGCACCGGATGCCGCAGCGACCAGCTCCCGCCGGGGCCGGGGCGCAGCAGGTCCCGGCCGGACAGGACGGCGAGGTGCCCGTCGAGCAGTCCGGGGCCGGCGACCCCGGCGGTCGGCGCGAGCAAGGGTGCGGTGGCCTGGTCGCCGAGCACCGCCACCGCCTCGGCGGTACGGCGCTGCCCGGCGGTCAGCGGGGTCAGCTCGTCCAGCAGCAGCGCGCCGAGCCCGCCCGCCGGGACGGCCGGGACGGCGAACTGGCCCTGGAGCAGGGTGAGGAAGTAGAGCGGGTTGCCCCCGCTGGCGGCGTACAGCCGGCCCGCGCGGTCGGGCGGCAGTCCCGGCGCCAGCTGCTCCACGCACGTCCGCTCGGGGAGCGGGCCGAGGTCCAGCCGCAGGACGGCGCCGGTGTCGACGCCCCGGGTGAGCGCGGCGGCGAGGGAGGCCGAGGTCTGCCGGTCCCGGCGGGCCACGACGAGGATCACGGGCCCGCGCGGGGGGTGGCGCACGAGGTGATCGAGGAGTTCGAGCGAGGCGGGGTCGGCCCAGTGCAGGTCGTCGAGGGCGATGAGCAGCCCCAGCCGTCCGCCGCCGGTGCTCCGGGCCAGGACCGTGAGCATCCGCGCCGCCGCCCGGTGCACGACGAACCGGTCCACCGGCGCATCCGGCCCGCCGAGGGCGTCCGAACCGCCGTAAGGGGCCCGGTCCGGGTCCGCGCCCGTCCGACCCGTCGCGCCCGTCGTCCCGTACAACACGGGGGCCACCGCGGGGTCGGCCTCCTGCCCGCGCGTCGCCTCCGGGTCCAGGTCGGCGAAGGCGTCCGTGAACAGCCGGAAGGGGATGTGCCGTTCGTACTCCGTGGCCCGGCCGCGCAGCACCGTCAGGCCGCGGGCCCGGGCCCGTCGGCACACCTCCGTGAGCAGCCGGCTCTTGCCCATGCCCGCCGGTCCCGTGAGGTCGACCACGCCCGGAGCGTCACCCTCCGCCCCGCCGACCACCGCACCGATCACCGCGTCCAGCCGGTCGAGTTCGGCCCCCCGGCCGACCAGCGGAGTCCTGTCCACCATGGTGCCTCCCCGCAGGAACCGGTACCCGCCTTCGGCGCCGGGGATACGTGCGGGCTACCTAGGTGGTTCTACGGATGCCGCCCGCGCGGCCCGGCTGTCAGCATCGAAGAGGTTCCGGTCCTGCCCGTTGGGAGTCCCGATGCGTCGATTACGCCTGCGCGCCAGCGCGTTCCTGTCCCTTTCCGCTCTCGTCCTCGCGGGCTGCTCAGGCGCGGGGCCGGGGGCGGACACCAGGGGCGGAGCAGCACGGTCCAAAGCCTCCGCGTCCCCCTCCGCTTCCCCTTCCGATTCCCCTTCCGCTTCCGCTTCCGCCCCGGCCTCCTCGGGCGTCATCCCCTCGGCCGCACCCGCCCCCGTGCCGACCCTGCCGTGCACCTCGACCACGGGCCTGGACGCCCGCGCCCTGACCGATTACCTCAAGGGACTCAAGAGCAGCGACCGCGCCGACTCCCAGGCCCTCTTCATGGTGGACGACGGGATGTACTTCCGGCTGGTGAAGACCCAGCCGCCCTGCGAGCCGGTCCCGGTGAAGCTCGGCTTCTTCCGGGTGGACATGACCCACTCCGCCGACTCGGCCGGCTACAAGTTCACCTACACCCCGCTCCGTACGCTCACCCTCGCCGTGGGCCCCTCGGACGGCAAGGTCGACGGCAGCCTGCCCCCGGCGCCCTCGGGCTGCGGCGGCGTCCTGTCCGTCGCCTACGTGGGGCGGGATCTCGTCGAGAGCGACCTGCCGCACAGCCTGCGGCTGCCGGCCAAGGACTCGACGCTGGACTGGGTGCTGATCGACGTGGACCGCGACGGCGTCCTGGACGCCGTCTTCAAGCCCCCGCCCGGCACACGGGACTGCTGACCTGCCGGACGGAACCCGCCCGGCCGGGCGGGACGGTGCACCGTGGGGGTGCGCACCGCTCCGCCCGGCCACGCGGCACGGGCCCTGTCGGCCGGACGGGGTCATCCGCGGGGCGTCGCGGCGCGGTCGAGGGGAGCGCGGTGTAGCAGTGGGCCCCATGCCCTCCCGAACACCGCTGCGCGGCCTCCTCGGCGCCCTCCTGCTCCTGCCCCTCGCCTCCCTCACGCCTCTCCCGGCCGCCCTCGCCGCGGACGGCGGGCGCTCCGTCGACTACCGGGGGCTGCACCTGACCCTTCCCGCGGACTGGCGGGTCGTCGACCTCGACCGCGATCCCGGGGCCTGCCTGCGCCTGGACCTGCCCACCCTCTACCTCGGGCACGCCGGCACCCAGGCCCGGTGCTCCGGGCGGCGGGCCGTGGCCGACCGCGCCGACACCTTGCACCTGGAACCCCTTGCGGGCGCCCTGCCGCGCGCCGACGTCCCGACCCTGCCCGTCGGGGGCGGGGACGCGCTGCCGGCCGCCGAGGGGGACAGCGGCGAGGTGCGGTACGCCCTCCACGGGCCGGGGGTGATGGCCACGCTCTCCTACGGGGCCGGGCCGGAGACCGTACGCACCCTGCTGGCGCGCGCCGTCGAAGGGACCCCGGAGCCGGCCGGACCGCCGGCGGGGGGGGGGGGGCCGCGCCCGGCGCCCCCCCGCCGGGGGCGGGGCGGGGCGGGGCCCCGGCGGCCGC
>NZ_JBHYXN010000029.1:94309-97875 GCF_042752335.1 Streptomyces sp. NPDC059355
GAGACAGACGGGACCCCGGAGCCGGCGCTAGCGCCGGCGCCGGCCGGGGGCAGCGCCGGGGCGGCCGCGAGGGCCGGGACCGTGGCGCGGACCGCGGCAGCCCTGGAAGCGGCCGCCGCGAGCGCCGACGCCCCCGTCCCGCCCCTGACCCGGGCCGCCTTCACCGGCCACGGCTTCGACACCTGCACCGCCCCGACCCGGCGCACCATGGACGCCTGGCGGGCCGACTCCCCCTTCGGCGCGGTCGGCGTCTACATCGGCGGCCGCGCCCGCGCCTGCGCCCAGCCGCAGCTGACGGCCGGCTGGGTGCGCCGCCAGCTCGCGGCCGGCTGGCACCTGATGCCGCTCTGGGTCGGCCCGCAGCCCTGGAGCAGCGCGAGCACCGGCCTGTCACCCGACCCGTCCGAGGCCAACGAGGAGGGCATGGAGGCCGCCGAAGGCGCCGCGGCGGCGGCCCGCTCCCTGGGCCTGGCGCAGGGCACGGTGCTCTACAACGACCTGGAGAACTACGAGGACCGGACCACCTGGGACCCCCCGGTCGTCGCCTACCTCACCGCCTGGACGGTCCGCCTGCACGAGCTCGGCTACCGCGCCGGCGCCTACGTCGCGGCGAGCTCCGGCGCCAAGGCGCTCAGCGCCCACCACGACCAGGCCCCGGAGGCCATGCCCGACGTGCTGTGGGTCGCCGTCTGGAACGGCCGGGCATCGGTCTCCGACGCCGACACGGGCCTGCCCGCCCGTACGCACCAGTGGTCCGGCCGCCGCCGCGCCCACCAGTACCGCGGCGACCACACCGACACGCACGGCGGGGTCAGGCTCACCATCGACCGCAGCTGGATCGACATCGACCCCGCCCCCCTCGCCGCCCCGGCCCGGCCCCGGTTCAGCTAGCCGGGTCCTCGCGGGGTGGTTCGTCGTCGTTGCCGCGGCGGAGGGTGCGCAGGCCGTGGGACGGGGTCCAGGTGCGGACCACGAGGTCGTCGCCGTCGATGGCGATGTGCACCACCTCCGTCAGGTCCGCGTGGAAGAGGTGGAAGGGGTGCGGGGTCTCCGTCTCCTCCGCGTACCGGTGCAGCTCGGGCGGGTCCAGCAGCTCGATCGCGCGCCCGGAGATCCGTACGTCCCCGTCCGGCATCTCCTCGCCCGCGCCGGGGTTGGTGTGCAGGGCGAAGCGCGGGTCGCGCTGCAGGTCCTTGGCCTTCATCGAGTCCGGCATCATCCCGAGCCACAGCTCGCCGCCGCGGATGTCGACGTTCAGCCCGGCCAGCCGCGGGGAGCCGTCCTTGCGGAGTGTGCCGAGGACGTGGTGCGGGTACTGCGCGAAGCGGGCCCGGACGGCCGCCGCGAATTCCGGTTCCTGATCCTCGAAGAGTGCCCAGTTGTTGATGGTCGTCATACGCCCATCAAAGCGCGTGGCACCGGCGGTCGCCGTTCAGGCGCGCACGATGCCCGCCGCGCGGGCGGCCTCCAGCCAGGACGGGAACTCCATGACCAGGCGGTCGAACAGCACCGGGTCCGGGACCTCCCGCGGGTCCGGGCCGGCGTGGAAGTAGCCCGCGTTGTCCACCACCCGCCGGTCCGGCACGGGCAGTTCGTCCAGCCGCCGCAGGAAGTCGAACTGCGAGCTGTGCGTCCGGCCGAAGCCGACGAACTGCCAGAACAGCGGGAGCCGGGCCGCCTTGCACAGGTACCTCTCCGCCGCGGGCTTGTTGATCGGACCGCCGTCCGTCTGGAAGACGACCAGCGCCGGATCCGCCGCCCCGGAGTCCAGGTAGTGGTCGATCACCGCGTCCATCGCCGCTTCGTACGAGGTCTTGCCCATGTGGCCCAGGCGGGAGGCGATCTCGGCGATCCGCCCCTGGTGCGCGGCGAGCGGTATCTCCTCCACCGCGTCGACCTCGGTCGAGAAGAACACCGCCGGTACGCGGCCGTCGTCGTCGAGGTGGGCCGAGAGGCCCAGTACCCGGTCGGCGAAGGCCTGGACCGTGCCGTCCCGGTAGTACGGGCGCATCGATCCCGAGTGGTCCAGGACCAGGTACACCGCGGCGCGCACGCCCTCCAGGCCGTGCTTGCGCAGCGAGATCCCGGCACTCTTGTAGAGGCTCACGAGCGCCGGAGCGGTCGCTTCCATCGTGCGGAGGTCGATCGCGCTGCCCGTCATGGCCCGAGGGTACGTCAACTCCGTTTTCCGGGACGTCCCTTCCTTCCTCTGCATGTGACTGATAGGGGTATTTCTACTAGGCCTATTGAGGGGGTGGGCGGGTGGTCTCGCTGGACGGGAAGGTCGTCGTCATCACGGGCGCCGGGCGCGGGCAGGGCGAGGCCGGGGCCCGGTTGTGCGCGGAGGCCGGCGCGCGGGTGGTCGTCACGGACGTACGGGAAGAGGAGGGCCGGGCGGTCGCGTCCTCGCTCGGGGACCAGGGGCTGTACGTACGGCACGACGTGGCCGAAGCGGGCGGCTGGGCCGAGGTCGTACGGGAGGCCGTACGGGCCTTCGGCACGATATCGGCGCTGGTCAACAATGCGGCGCTGTGGCGCACGGCCCACGTGGAGCGGCAGCGGCCCGAGGAGTTCGAGGCACTGCTGCGGGTGAACCTGCTGGGGCCGTTCCTCGGCATCCAGGCCGTGGCGCCGGTGCTGCGGGCGGCCGGGGGCGGCTCGATCGTGAACGTCTCCTCCACGGCCGGACTGGTCGGCATCCCGGGCCACGCGGCGTACGGGTCCACCAAGTTCGGGCTGCGCGGGCTGACCCGGTCGGCGGCGCTGGACCTGGCGGGGGACCGGATCCGGGTCAACTCGGTGCATCCGGGGGCGATCGACACGCCGATGGTGTCGGCGGTCGCCGGGCAGGACTGGTCGCACGTTCCGCTGGGGCGGATGGGGCGGCCGGAAGAGGTCGGGGAGCTGGTGCTGTTCCTGTGCTCGGACGCCTCCTCGTACGTGACGGGCGCGGAGTTCGCGGTGGACGGGGGGATGACGGCGCGATGAGTGACTCGTTGTCCCCCGGGGCCCGGGCGCTGTGCGATGCGATGGCGGCGGCGTTCCCGGGGCCGGGGGACGTGAGGGCCCTCAGGGCCGCGGCGGTGGGCGGCCGGTCGGCGGGACCGGAGGTGGCCTCGGTCCGCGACGACGAGGCCGACGGGGTCCCGGTCCGGGTCTACGACCCCGCGCCGGGCTCCACGGACCGCCCGCTGGTGGTGTTCTTCCACGGCGGCGGCTGGGTGATGTGCGGGCTCGGCACGCACGACGCGACGTGCCGGTCGCTGGCCGCGGGGTCGGGTGCGGTGGTGGTCTCCGCCGACTACCGCCTCGCCCCCGAACACCCCTGGCCGGCGGCCCCGGACGACGCGCTGACCGTACTGCTGTGGGCGAGGGCGCAGGCGGCCGGACTGGGCTGCGATCCGGGCCGGGTGGTGGTGGCGGGGGACTCCAGCGGGGGCAACCTGGCGACGGTGACCGCGCTGCGGGCGCCGGAGCCGGTGGCGGGCCAGCTGCTGGTGTACCCACCACTGGCCGCGGACCCGGTGGCCGTGGCCACGGCGGCCACGGCGACCGCGGTCACCGGG
>NZ_JBHYXN010000030.1:0-45782 GCF_042752335.1 Streptomyces sp. NPDC059355
GCCTGGCTACGAAGGGCTGTGTCAATCTTTTTGGGCACGAGACCCATCCTCTCTGATGGCTCACAACGGAGCGGCAGAGAAGTCGGAACGGTTCAACCCAGCTCGCACACGCCCTCGCCGGACGCTGGTGTCTCCGCAGGCAGGGGCAGCTCGGCGGTCTGCGGGGAACAGTGTTTTCGAGTGGAACGGGGGACGGTCGTGTCGGGGGACTTCGCGCAGGAGTGGGGCAGCGAGAGAGCAGGGGTCGCCGATCGGGCAGCGATGCGGCTCCCTCGGTGCGGGGGACGGGTTCCGTCCACTGGGCACCCGGTCGAAGCTCAACGGGCTGTGAGGGGGAGCCGTACATGTTGACGTACCACGAAGTGATGTCGACGGACCTGGGCCTGCTGACGACGGCAGCGGGCAAGTGGGACGAGATGGCGGGCGAGCTGAAGAAGGTCGAGACCCGTTACGGAGACAGTGTCCAGAAGATCACCATGGGGCCCGACTGGAGCGGCGTCAGCGTCGGCGTGGCCCACTCGAGTTTCGCCGCCACGCGGTAAGAGTACTCCGCCGCGCAAATCCAGGCCAAGGCTGTCGCGAGCCTGCTGCGCGATGCACACAGCCAGTTCACCGACCTGAAGAAGCGCGTCGAGTCCGCTCGCGACGACGCGATCAAGGCGGGCATGACCGTCTCGGAGCAAGGCAATGTCGCGTTCGACTACGCCAAGCTGACTCCCTCTGAGCGCAGCGCCTACCACAACGACCCCGATGGCCAGACCACCATCCGTGACGCGGTCAACAAGTGGCAGCAGCACATCAACGACCAGGTCAAGGCAGTCTCCGAAGCCGACCAGGGGGTCAGGATCGCCCTTGCGGCGGTCGTGGTGGACAGCAACAAGGACGCCTTCGGCAAGGGCAACGACGGAACCCTGAACGGCTTCAACGCCGAGGCGCAGGGCGATATCGAGGTCTACGAGGCCCGCAATGCCGAAGACATCGCCACCCGTATCAACAGCGGCGACAAGGTGTCGGCAGCCGACTACGCCGAGCTGGACCGCTCTTTCCGCGACAACGCCAAGAGCACCGAGTTCAACCAGACCTTCCTGAACGGGATGGGCGCGCAGAACACCCTCAAGTTCACCAATCGGCTCAACGACCTTGCCTACCAGGACGACAAGAAGGGCAGGCAGACCTACCTGAACCTGGAGAAAGGTCTCGCCAACTCCCTGTCCAATGCGATGCAGGACCCGAAGTCGAAGTTCTACAAGGACTTCCGGGAGCAGCTGAAGAAGGCAGGCGTAGAAAAGTTCGACCTCAAGGAAGCCGCCGAGGGCCCCAACGCCGTCAGCCGTGGCCACGGGCAGCAGGTCCGGGGCTATCAGAGTCTGATCACACTCATGCAGAGCGGCGACGGCTACTCGGCGCCGTTCATGCACGACCTCGCTGACGACATCCGCTCGGCGGAGGACAGGAAGCGCGGCGGCGACCCGAACAGCTGGGACCTCCAGGGAGACTTCAGCGGCAAGAACGGCGGATGGTTCGCCCATGACCCTCTCGACGGCCTGCTCGGCATCATGTCCAAGGACCCTGCCGCTGCCACCGCCTACCTCGACCCCGGTACGGACCACAAGAACGACAACCTCGGGTACCTGCTGAAGGAACGCGACTGGAAGTTCGATGACACTCCCATCTGGCACGGGAACATCGAGACGCACAGCGATACGGAGAGCGAGGGTACGGACGCCCGCACCGGTCTGGGACTCCTCCTCGAATCCTCGACGACCGGCCACACGCCGCTCGGCCCGAACCAGGACCCCTGGCCGGCGACCCCTCACACCGCGGGACAGGCGCGCATCATGCACGACGTGATCGGCGGGCTCGGGCCGGACCAGAGCGTGCACGAGAACATGCGCGAGCCTCTCGCCCGCGCTCTGGCCACGTACACCGCGGACACCCACGAGATCCTCGGAGGCCTGGACTCCAAGTACATCTCGGCGGCCGGGACCGGGTACTTCCAAGACGGCGACAAGACCCACATGGCGGTCAGTCAGAAGGACCTCGTGCAGTTCATGCGCGGCCTCTCCGAGAATCCGGAGGCTTACGGAACGCTCCACAAGGCGGAGTCCCGGTACATCGACCTCTCCCTGGAGGAGATCCCCAAGGGCGCGCACGGGTCGGAGCTCACCAACCCGATCAACAAGGCGGGCACCGCCCTGGGCGTCATGAGTTCCATCCGGGAAGACGTGATCAACGACGGCCGGATGGCCGGGTACAGCGAGGCCGACTGGAAGTCGAAGCTCGCCTACCACGTCATCGGCGGCGCGGTGACCCCCATGTACTTCACCACGGCTGGTGGTGTCTCCATCGCCTTCGGAGACTCGATCCAGCGCGGCGTCGACACCTGGGCCTGGGAGTGGGGCAACCGGATGAAGGGCGAGATCGACGCCAAGGTCAACCCCCAGATCGCGGACGAGTACCTTTCCGTGAACACCCAAGCGCCGATCCTGATCCGTGAGTGGGCCACCGACCGGGCGGACATCTCGGAGAGCGACATTCAGGACTACACCCGCGATGTCCTCGAAGGCCGGGTCCGCGGTACGGAGACAGCACACAAGTACCTGACCGACACGACAAACTGATCGGGCAGCGAGGCAGCGAGGCGGCGAAGTGGGGACATCGATGGCGGGGAGCGCGGGACGCCGAGCCGTTCCGGTGAAAGCGTGGGCCGGGGCAGGGGTGTGCCTCGCCCTGCTGGGCGCATTCGCGGCCTGGCTGCTCCTCGGGCGCGAGACGGCGCCGCCCTGCAACGGGCTGGCCGAGGACACGAGGGTGCAGAAATCGGTGGGGCCGGCTGTTCACACCGGCATGAGCTGCACGGCACTCGGCCAGACCGTCGTCAGGGCCACTGCGGGCAGCGAGCCGGGCCGCCACACCCCGGCACAGGCGCAGGCAATGAAGGACGTGCTTCTCGCGCTCGGCTTCGGGCAGTCGAAACAGCTCGACCTCGACCCCGCGCTACGTGTCCCGATCGCCACCGCGCTGACCGACTACGCCCCCGACCTGCACGAAATGCTCGCGGGCCTCGACAGCATGTACGTGACCAAAGCGGACCGGGACACCCCGCCTTGGGAAGCCGGAGGAACCCACCACCTGTCAGTGCCCACCGACGTGCTCAGGAAGACCCTGCGAGCGGTCGCCGAGGACCCCCAGGCATACGCCCTGCTGCGGATGACGGAGACCCGCACCGCAGCAGGACGGCTCGCCGCCGTTCCCGCGGACGCGACCGGCTCGGAGCTCTCGCTGCCGCCTACGAAGAACGCCCGCGCTCTCGGCATCCTGGACGGCGTCGCCGACGCAGCCGAAAGCCACGACGCCGAAGAGGCCCGGAAATGGCACGCTACGGTCTTCGACCGGCTGTTCAACGAAATGGCTGACCAGGCGGAGCCGGCCGGTCGCCTCACCGCCACGTGGCTCCGGCAACTGAAAAACACCCCCGAAGAGCAACGCTCGGAACGCCTGCGCACCCAAAGTCTTGACATGGCCCGTACCTGGGCTCAGGCCCGCAACATGGACGAACCGACCCGCCAGGACCTGCTCGCGCAAGTAGAGAAAAGCGCCCACTACGCCCGCGAGGAAGTCAAGCACTGACACCTTGGGCTTCAGTGCGGAGGAGGCACAGCCTTCGCCGCCACGGAGCGGACCCGGGTTGCGCTGCTTCACACCTCCGGTCACAGTCCCGGTCCGGTACAAACGCGATCTCGGCTGATCGCCGACGCTTCAGCGTGCCGCGCACCGTCCCTACGCCGTACCGGGCCAGGATGGGGCCCCGTGGGTCCGGAGCCTTCGGGTGACGGGAGCAGAACATTGATCAACGTGGACGTCCAGCACTGCGGCAGCTCGATTCTGATCAGCGCCACCGGGGAACTCGACGAGGGTGCGGGAGAAGTCCTCCAGCGCGCGCTCGACTACGTGACCATGGACGAGCGTGATCTCCTGGTGGACCTGCACGCCGTCGCGGTCATGGACGCCGACGGCCTGCTCCATCTCTTGAACCTGCACCGGCGCGCCGAGCGCATGCGCCTACGGGTCCTGGTCACCGGCTGGCAGCCCCAGCCCCAGCAGTGCATGGCCACCGTGGCCGGCATCCCCGGCCCCAGAGCGGCCACCGGGGAGCGCTACGCCCTGGCAGGCTTCCGCCGACTCCTCGAGCAGAAGGCACAGCGCGCACGGGAGCGCTGCGACTTCGCCGACGGCTGGCTGCCCCGCGTCTAGGCCGCTTCCCTCAAATCACCTCGCTGACCGGATGAAAAGGGCGGCGAGGTGGATCGAGGCGGTCATGTCGTGGCGAGTGGCCGGGCCGCGCCACTGCTTGAGCTTGTTGATGCAGCGTCCGACGGTGTTCCGCTGCGTGTAGACCGTGCGGTCGAAGGCCGGTGGGCGGCCGCCGGGCCGCTTGCGGGCAGCGGGATCACCGCTGACAGGTCCCGGCGGCGTGCTGGAGGGCGGTGAAGACCTGCGCCCAGGTCCCGTCCGCGGCCCACAGGTCCGATGGTCTGAAGGAAACGACCTGGACGGCGCTCTCAGCTCGGGACCGACGGCCTTCGGCGAGTACCACTCACATCGCCTGCCAGGTCGAGTCGAGGTTCACGCACGCAAAGCTCGATGCATTCCTGGCTTTGCATTGCCGACTGCGATCCGCGCCTCCGACTCGCGACCCAACGACCGGATTTTTCGGCCGCATGTACTAGGATCCGCCGCTAGCGTCACTCGATCGACCGTTGCTCACCCAATCGACAGGAGGCCCGATGATCGGCGTGCTCGTGACTTTCACGCAGACCGGCAAGTTCGATCGCGCAACTCTCGCAAAGATTGCCGGCGAACTCCGAGGACCGTTCGAAAGCATGGCCGGACTTCGCTTCAAGAGCTTCATGCTCGACGAAGACGGCATTCGGGCAAGGAACTACTACGTGTGGGATGACGAAGAGAAAGCCCGTGCCTTCTTCACGGAGGAGCTCGTCGAGAAGGTGACGGGGATTTATGGCGTCCCGCCCAAAATTGAATACCTCGACATCGTCGGGTTCGTCGACAACTCTGGCACCTGATCCTCAGGGAGGCTGTGTCGCACCAACCCTCGCCGTCCGGGCCGTTTGGGACCATCTGGGCATGCCACAGAACCTCCTCGCATGCGATCGAGACCAACCGCCGCTGCAGCCCCCGGCCATGCGGCGATGCCCGCTTCCGGGTCCGCCACGAGGAGGCCCTCGCCGACCTCTTCGGCCAGCTGCTCGGCCCTACCGCGTCCAGCTGCTCCAGGGCGGCCTGCCGGGCGGACAGGTTCAGGCCGTCAGTGAGCCCTGCATGGCGCGGGCGTGCGTGCCCGCCGTCACTGTCATCACCTCCGGGGCAGGAACCGGGGAGGCCGCGGGACCGTCCTGGTAGGCCGACCATGGGACCCGGTCCGTTCGCGCATCGCCAGGCCGAGGGCCTCTTGCAGCGCGATGACATGCCTGTGGGAGAGTTCTTCCACCTGTTCCTCGGCTGTCCTGCGGATCGCGGCACGGAAGTCTGCGGTCTGGCAGAGTCCGGCTAGCTCCACCCAGGCGTCGACCTGTTCAGGCGTGGGGTCTTCAGGTAGTTCGGGCAGTGCGGATCGCATCCGGCTCACGAGCTCGGGTTGGTGTGGAGGCCGGCGAAAGCTGTTTCGAAGAGTGCGAGGACCGGAATATGGCCACCAACCATGTCCCTGAGGGCATCACTCGCAGGGCGCAGTATTTCATCAGGATCCATGGTCATTGGATCGGCCGGTCGGACACCGAGCAGTACCGGGCTCGATGGCTGGAGGCCGGCGTCCCTGGGGTGCAGATCGACCGGGTGAGCGCGTACGAGGCCACCTGGGGTGGTCTGGCTCTTCCTCCGTCCCCCCACTATGACGGCGGTCCCCGGACGCTGAGCGGCGATGTGCCCGAGGAGTCGGACGGTGAGGGCTGGTGCTTCGAGGCAGGCGCGCAACGCAGCGCTCTGCCCTACTCGTTCATGATCGGCCCCCGCGGGGAGTTCGGCCTCCACTCAGGGGGCTGGGTACCGCTGCACGCAAGCGTCGAAGGATGGGTCGAGGCCCTGGCGCTCGCCGACCACGCCCGCAGGTGCGCGCGCACGACCACCACACTGACGGGTGACGCAGTGGACGACCTCGAACTCGACGGCTTCGAGGCCGTCCCGGAGGTCGTGGGCCTGGCGGACACCTGGTGGCGCGGTACCGACTCCCTCATCGCCGTCTACCGCGGCGAAGCCGAAGTCATGCAGGCACCCCAATGCCGGACCGCCACCGTCTACGCCGGCCTTGACGACTGGGGTCTGCGGGGGCTCGACAACTGAATGCAGCCCGCATCGGCCCGCGCGTCTGCGGACCCGGCTGACGGCCGAAGCCGGGCGGCTGCGATGCTCTGCGGAGAGGCGGGGGCCGCGCCGCCCTTCCCCCTCTCGGCACGAAACCACTGGAGCATCGTGTACCTGCCTGCCCGGACCGGCCGTTCCACCACCTTGCTCCTGTCGGCCTCACTCTTCAGCATGCTCGCCGGCGGCCTGGCCGGCTGCTCCCTGATCAACCCGTACGCCTCGTGCGAAGGGTCGGAGCCGCGGCTCAAGGAAATGGCTTCCCTGGCGATCCTCGACGCGAAGCCGCCCCAGGCCAGTCCCCCGGCCGGCCACACCGAGGTGGCGACCGCATGCGACGACGACAGCAGCGGCGACGCCTGGCTCTCGGCCGAGCGACTGTACTCGGCCTCGGAATCGAAGACCGAGATCCTCGGCTACTACACCAAGACGGCAACGGCCGATGGCTGGAAGCTCGAGGAGAACACCTCGCCGCAGCGCGTCCCCGCGGAAGTCGCAGGCCTCTGCTTCAGCAAAGGCGGCGACGGCAGCGCAATGACACTGACGGTGACCTTCCCGACCGGGGACAAATATTCCCCCGCGCCCGACTTCGGGGCCGGAACCGGAGTCGAGATACTGGTCGGAGCAGAGATCGACGGCTCACCCACACCCTGCTGGGACTGAAGGGTGTTGCGGCCGGGGGGAGACGCTTGGGTGCGGTGCGGCTCGTGCGCCGCGTGCGCCGCCTCCCTGCGCACGTCGGACAGCGGGTGTTGAAGGAACCGCTCGGCGATCGGGAGCGCCGCCTGGCGTAACCCTCAGTGGAGAGCGCGGTCTTCACCAGCCGCTCGACGGTTCGCTCGGCGTCGTCCTGGGTCGGACGGCCCGTCTCCAGGATGTCGCTGATGGCATCGGGGCAGAAGTCGCGGTGGCCGGTATCGGGGCCGTTCAGCTCGTTCCAGGCCGATTCCACCATTGCCGCCGGCGCTTGCCATCCCTCCACGGCCAGAGCCTAGGACACGGTCGGAGGCCTGGAGGTGGGCCGGCTCAGCGGGCGCCGGCAAGCTCGGTGCGCAGTCGGCCGAGTCGGGCGGCGGAGCGGGTGGCCCAGCCGTCGCGCAGGTGCAGCGGGACGCTCACCGTCACCCCGCTCTGCACCGGTCGCGGACCTTCACCACGAACGGGTTTGCGGCGCACAGCCGCAGGTAGGCGCTGCGACCCGTCGTGGGCCAGTCGGTGACCGAGCCGTCCGGGAGGCCGCCGTCCTCCGCGGCGGCGGCGCGGGCAACGAGGAACGCGGTGAGGTCCGCGAACCTGACTACGTCGAGATCCCCCACCCGTGCTCTTCCTCCGAATCCGCCGTGGCCGCCTGGCCGGACCCGGGCCCTGCCGGCCCCCTCTCCGACCACCGGGTTCCGGGCAGCACTTACCGCTCGACAATGCGGTGCAGGGGCTCGCCTGGATTCTGCCCGATGGCCTGGTGTGCGATTCGTGCTGCGGACCACCGGACGCCGTCGCTCCTGTGGATCGCGCTTCGGGGTTGTCGGTTTCGGAGCCTTTGATTCTTGGGGTGTTGTGGCAGCATTTGTCTTTATTGTTTCTTGCGCCATCACGGCGCCTGACGCGGCGGTCGAGGAAGAGCATGGGCTGGAGAGGTACATGTCGGACGGCCACGTCGGGCGCTCTGGCCGGGGCGGTAGCCCTCGTCCTGGCGGCTGCGCCTGCGGTGGGCGCCGCGCCTCGGAGCGGGGCCGCGCCGCCGTTCGGGACCGTCGCCGGCCGGCAGGACGCCTCTTCGACTCCGCCTCCGCCGCGCCTGCCCCGCGACTTCCGCGGCAAGGGCAAGTGGATCGTCCGGGACCTGGGCATCACCGTGCCGTTCACCTGGGAGGGACGCGACGGTGAGAGCCGGATGACCGCGGGAGGACCGCAGTACCCGATCTGGTTCACCAACCTGATCTACCACGGCACCCTCTACACCCTGACGTACAAATGGCCCGGCCTGGACGACCATCCCTGCTCACGCATCCCCGGCTTCACCCTGGAGGATCTGAACCAGGGGCTGGAGGGCTCCCGGTTCGTGGGGCGCGAGACCTTGCGGCGCACCCCGGAGCGGCGCGTGAACCACTGGAGGGTGGGTGTGGTCTTCCCGCAGCTGCCTCCCGGGAACCACCCGCGTCTGCCGCTCGCGCTGGGTGACATCTACGTCGACGAGGACAACCGGGGCACGTTCTGGCAGGTGCTGCAGTTCGGTGTGCAGAACCTCTACGACCCCGAGCTGGACGAGTGGCTGGTCATGGACACCTTCGAGCACCGGCCCGGGAACGTGACGCTTCCCCCGGAGTGCGAGCCGCCCCGGTGAGCGGGAGTCTTCGCTCCGGCCCGGTGGTTCCGCCGCCAGGGGAACCCGCTCCCTGCCGACCGGCGGACGCCCGGCGCCTCAGCGGGCGCTGCCCATGTCGCGGTCGGCGTCGGAGCCGCTGAGCATCAGGGTCGTTTCCTCGATGCGGTGGAAGCGGCCGTCGGGGGCGAGGTCGGCGAAGACGTAGACCTCCATGGTGACGGTGGTGCCGTCGTTCTTCGTGATGTGGCAGGTGTGCCGGTCGGCGTACTTGGTGCCGTCGTAGAGCTCGTCGTGGACCTCCACCGTGCCGCCGGCGACCATGCCCCGCAGGTGGCTGATGTGGTCGAGGAACTCGGTGCGGTCGGCCCATTCGCCGTCCGTGCGCTGGCGGTACCCGGGGGTGAAGTGGCGCTCGGCGGCCTCCTCCAGGGTGATGTCCCGGTTGAAGAGCAGGTCGTTGAGGGCGGCTTCGATTCCGGTGCGGGTCATGGTGATGGCTCCCTTGGGTGCGCGTAGGTGCGTGCGTGCGTGGGTGGGTCGCTGTGGGTTGCCTGGTGTCAGGCGGTCGGGGCGAGGGTGGTGTCCAGCCAGTCGTAGATGCGGGCGAGCGCCAGGCGCATGGCGCCGGGGTGGCAGTGGGCGCTGGCGCCTTCCTCGGCGGTGAACAGCATGAGGGTCTTGGGGCAGGTCAGGTGGTCGTAGAGCTGCTCGGGCTGGCCCTTGAAGAACTCGTCCTCCTCGGCGTCGCACACGAGGGTGGGGCACTGGATCCGCTCGGCGATGCCGTCGGCGAGGGTGTAGTCGAGGTAGGAGGCGCTGAAGGCCCGCGGGGTTTCGACGCCCATCACGTACATGCCGTGGTTGATCGCCCAGCGTGCGGTGGCGTCCTGGGTCGTGATCTGCTCGAAGCGCGCGTCGAGTTCGGGGGCGGAGTCCGCGCGCAGGAGCCGTTCGGCCTCTTCGCGGTCGCCGGGGATGTGGCGGGTGGAGACCTGGCCGAGGTCGTAGACGCCGTCGACGGCGATCAGGGCGGCGAGGCGGTGCTCGAAGGCCGCCGCCCTGGGGGCGAGTACGCCGCCCATGCTGCTCCCCAGGAGTGCGATGCGGCTGTTGTCGACCTCGGGGAGGGTTTCGGCGAAGTCGATGACCGGGGTGATGACGTTCTCCCAGTCCGGGCGGAAGACCAGGCCCTGGTGGTGGCGGGGGCCGGGCTGTCCCGGGCCGTCGAAGGCCAGGACGGTGTACCCGCGCTCGACGGCGGCCAGCGCGCCGCTGAAGTGGAGTTCCTCGGCGGTGCCGTCGAAACCGCTGTGCATGATCAGGGTGGGGCGGGGGGTGCCGGTGTCGTCTGCCCGGTAGAGGTAGCCGGGGAGGGTGGTGTCCTCGTACGGGATGCGGACCGCTTCGATGCGGGGGGTGGTGTAGAGCGCGGCCGCGCTCCGGAAGCAGGCGACGCTGCGGTCGTAGGCGTGGTCGTGGCGGGGGTCGCACGGGTGGCCGTGCTGGAAGAACTCCGCCGACCGGTAGTAGTTGGAGGCGCGCAGGAATCCGTCCCGGGCGCTGACGGTGTGGCCCGCGTCCAGGGCCCGCCGGGCTTCGGCGGCCACGCGGTCGGCGGTCGCCATCCACTCCGCGTGCCAGCTGTCGTAGTCGCCTTCCTTGATGCGCTCGGCGGTGGAGACGACCTCGCCGAAGTCGGCACCGCCGTAGGCGATGTGGCTCATCGAGCGCAGGGTCTCGTACCAGAACTGGGGGTTGTCGGGGAACATCAGCGGCTTCATCATTCTCTCCTTAAGCACAGATCTGTGCGTACGGCAGAACTGTAGACCGCCCGGGCGGCATTAAGCAAATAGTTGTGCTTACGATGTGGGGGTGACTTCAAAAGAACCGGCCCCGCGCCTACGCAAGAGCCCCGAACAGGTCCGCTCGGCGGTCCACCAGGCCGTCATCGACCTGCTGTCCGACCCCGAGGGTGCGGACCTGACCATCCCCGCGGTCGCGCAGCGCGCCGGGGTGAACCACACCAGCGTCTACCGGCGTTGGGGCAGCCGGGAGGCGCTCCTGGCCGACGTGGTCGTCACCCGCCTCGAACGGGACTGGCCGCTGGCCGACACCGGAAGCCTGCGCGGCGATCTCACGGCGTGGGTCGAAGCCGGCGTCGCGAGCATCCGCACCGCCGAAGGGCGGCTGCTGATCCGGGCCGTCGCACTGTCCATGCCGGGCAGCGCCACGGCTCAGGGAGAGCGCGCGCAGCAGTTCCAGCGCCGCCTCGGCGCCATCGAGCGCATCCGCGAGCGCGCCGTCGCGCGCGGCGAGGAGCCGCCGCCGCTCGACCGGATCCTCGACCAGCTCGTCGCGCCGCTCTACCTGCGGGCGATCTTCGGCATCGACCCGCCGGCCTCCGGCTACCCGGAGCTCCTCGTGGACCGCCTCCTCGGCGGTACGGGCGCGTCGGTGCCGAGCTGAGCGATGTGGGTGCCGTCTCCCACCGCCGGTGCCGCAGGGGCGGGCGGCGGGCGTCTCCTTTCAGGGCAGGTCGGTGCGTCCCAGCCATGACGGCTTCACCGGTACGCCGTCCTCGTCACGGTCCACCGCTGCTGCCGGGAGCAGCGGGGGCGGGGGCGGCGTCATGGCCGGTAGCGCCTCAGCCGCGACCGGTTCGGACTCGCGCCGCTCCGCCGGTGTGGGGCGATCGGTGTCGTCCAAGAGCTCGACCGCGGAGAAGCGGGTGGCGTGGAACTGCCAGGAGCCGTCGACAACCAGCAGAAATCCATCACCGGCACGGAAGAGGCGGCGGCGCTTGGGGCTCCTGGGGTGCTCCGGCGTATAGGCCCGCGCCCGCTGTTCCAGCTCCGCCAGAGCCGTCTCGCGGTCCCCCTCCACGTGTGCCATCACGTAGGCCTCGGTGTGCTTGCGCTCGCCGGAACCGACCGTCGTCTCCAGGATCAGGCCCCATGTCGTCATGGCCGACCCCCCTTCCCGAGTTCCCGAAAGGATGCCACCGGGCAGTGGCAGAGCGGCAGATGTACGGCATGAGCGGAGACGCCGCAACCCGTACCCGATGGTCAGAGGGGCCCGTCACCCGTGTCGTGGGCGGTGAGGCGTTGTTCGAGGTCGGTGGTCCAGGACCGGGCCCAGCGTCCGAGGGTCGCGATGGCGGGCGAGGACCGGACCGTACTCGGTGCGGGCCGGGCGCTCCACAGGTTCTCTTTGAGGATGTCGACCTCGCACTCGGCGCCGGCTGCGGGGGCGGTGACCATCAGGCGGGCGGACAGTGGGGCGACGGAGATGACGGAGACCTGCCAGCCGCGTCTGGCCAGCTCGTGGGCGAGGTCGGTGGTGATGTCGGCCATGGGGGCGGGGTTCTCGGTGGCCACGTCGAGGTCCTGGCTGAGCCGGTCGACGAGGCCATGGGCCTGCACGGCGTAACCGCCGGTGATCACGAGGGGGTGGGGGTGTCTTGCGGGTCAGGCCGGTGAGGAGCCTGCGGTGCGGGGCGCTGAGGTTCACGCCGCGGAGGTCACCCGGCCGGCGAGCTGGGGGAAGCGGTCTTCCCAGACCTGGCGGATGTGGCGGCTGACCAGGGTGCGCAGGAGGGGCCACTGCTCGGTCAGCAGGTCGCGGTCGAGGGGTGTGGTCAGGTCGTCGCGCCGGCCCTCGGCCAGGACGGTGCGGTACAGGCTCATCCGCTGCCGGGGCCGGTCCAGGTCGTACGCGCGCAGCCCTGACCACGCGATGTACAGGGGCAGCCGCACCACTGCGCCGGTCGGGCCCGCGAGCTCGTCGAGGGAGTCGGGCAGGCGGCCGGTGTAGCGCTCGCGCAGGACCTCGGCGGCGGGGACCGGTGAGACGGGGGACGACAGCCGAGCCATACGGCCGGTATCCCGCGCCACGGCCCCCGCGGGTGCGGCGGACGCGATATCGCTCCACTCGCACCATAAATCGAACACGTGCTTGAATTGATGGATGCAGTGCACCTCCTTCCCCGATGACCTGGTCGGACTCCAGGCCGACCGGCTCCGTACGTACCGGGAACTGGCCCGGCGGCCCGCGGCAGCCGGTACGACCCCGCTCCGCCGCCGGCTGATCGCCCTCTCGTGCGCGATCTCCACCCATCCGTACTGGTCGCGCCCCGTCCGTACGGCGGGCGGCCCGGCCGAGCTCCGCCGCGCGGCGAGAGCCCGAGCCTGGGCGAGGGCGGCATGACGAGCGCCTGCCCGGGAGGCGACCAGGGCTACGGGGCGCCGGGCCCCGCTCCCCGCCTGGTCGTCCATCCGCCCGACCACCGCGGGTGGCGCCGGGTGCGGTGTGACGGGCGGAGCCTGGGCACGGCCTACCGGATCAGCGACATAGCCGTCTTCCTCGCGGCGACGGGGATGGAGGACGCCGAGGACTTCGACCTCACGGACCCCGCGCTGGTGGACTGGCGCGGCGGCGGCCCCGACTGCTGGACGCAGCCGGAGGCATAGCGCGCCTTCGCGGTCAGGGCCGGTAGTAGGCGTCGATGGGGGCGCGTGCCTCGTCGAACAGGGCCGGGCCGTCCTGCGGCAGCGCCGGCCATGCGCCCGACTCCGGGTTGAGTTCCACGAGTTGCGCCGTGGAGAGGGCGTAGACCACGCGTCCGAGTCCGGAGCGGACGATGCCGCCGGCGCACATGCCGCACGGCTGGCAGCTGGTGTAGAGAGTGGTGCGTGCGGCCGTGTCGCGGTCGAGCTCACGGGCCGCCCAGCGCGAGAGTTTCAGTTCCGGGTGGGCGGTGATGTCGTCGTCACGCCGCACCGTGTTGTGGGCTTCGGCGAGAATCGCTCCGTCCGGGCCGGCCAGCAGGGAGCCGTACGGCGCGTCGCCCAGGGTGACGGCACGGGCTGCGATGGCGACGGCCCGCCGCAGCAGCGCCTCGTCGGCAGTGGTGATCATGAAAATGTCCTCCGGTGGGTTGCCACGGCGGTGAGCGCCTGCCAGGCCTCTTGGGGCCGGCGGGTCTCCTCCGGATCTCCGTGGTAGGGGTCCAGCACGACGGTGTCGGCTCCGAGGCGCTCGAGCTGGTCGAGATCGTCGAGGATCTGCTCGAGGGTGCCGGTGCCCGCGAGCCGCTCGGGGTCGGTCACCGGTTCAGTGGTCAGCCGCAGGGCGATGCGGGGCGCGAACGCCGGAAGCGAGTGGTTCGTCACGACCGAACGCATCCAGGGGAGGGTTCCCCGCAGCGGATGCCAGGCGTCGCCGAACTCGATGGCACGCCGGATTCCCGCCTCGCTGTTGCCGCCGACCCAGACGGGAATCGGGGCGGTGTGCCCGCCGTCCCCGCCGTCCCCGCCGTCCTCCTCGCTCCAGGCCTTCCGCAGGGCCACGAGGTGCTCGTCGGTCAGTCTGCCGCGCGCGCTGAACGGCACGCCGAGCGCCTCGAATTCCTGGCGCGCCCAGCCGACTCCCACCCCGAGCACGAGCCTGCCGCCGCTGAGCGCGTTGAGGTTGGTGGCCATGCGCGCCACCAGCAGCGGATGCCGGTAGGGCAGCACGAGCACGGTCGTGCCCAGCCGCACCCTGGTGGTCATGCCGGCCAGCCAGGACAGGGTGGTGAACGGCTCGTGGAAGGGCGCCGGATAGCGCGCGGCCACGTCCGGGGTGACGGCCACATGGTCGGACACCATGAGGAGGTCGAAGCCGAGCCCCTCCACGAGCCGCGCCCATTCGCTCAGCACACCAGGAGTGGTTCCGGGCCCGAAGTTCGGTACGTTCACGCCAAGTTGCATGACCGGAGGCTATCTCGGTGATCAAGAAATCTGAAAGATGCTTCTCGCGGTCAACTCGCCATTCACCCATGACTTTCCCGGTAGAGTCGCGATATGGCCGGGAATCTTGATGACATCGACTGGGCGATCATCGACGAGTTGCAACGCGATGCACGCATCTCCCTCAGCGAGTTGGGGCGGCGCGTGAATCTCGGCTCGTCGGCCACCACGGAACGGGTGCGCCAGCTGGAGGCATCGGGCGTCGTCACCGGCTACCGCGCCGTGGTCGACCTGGCCAAGGTCGGCTATCCCGTGCTCGCCGTCGTCCGGTTGAAGTACCCGGGCAACCGCCACCAGCCGCTGCGCCGGCTGCTCGCCGACCGGCGGGAGATCCTGGAGTGCCTGCGCACCACCGGCGACGACTGCTACACCCTGAAGGTGGCCGCGACCTCCATGGAACATCTGGAGACGCTGATGGACGAACTGGCCGGCTTCGGCAGTACGACCACCAGCGTCGTCTACAGCCAGACGCTGCCCTATCGCGGACCCGACCGGCCCTGAGGGCGGAGGCCGGCGGAGCCGGTGCCGGAGCCGATGCTCGCCCGTGGCCGGCGGGTCGCGCGCGCGGTCACCCCAGGGTGAAGAGGAAATTGACGGAGTTGTAGTAGTTGGGCAGCTGTACCAGGTCCGAGCATTGGCGCGGGGAACTGCCCTTCGGCCAGTTCCGCGGGCCCAGCAGGTGGCTGGCGTAGTCGCTCTTCGGGACCGGTGGCACGAACCACAGCCGGAAGGCGCCGGATCGCCCCTCCGGATCGGACCTCCAGAGCTGCGTCTCGCGGCCGGCGCCCGAGCGGCAGGCACGAAGGGCGACATCGACGACGTTTCCACCGGCGGTGGTTCCGTCGAGACACGTACCGGTGCCCGTGTTCCGGAACTGGTACGTGCCCTGGCCGGCCGGCAGACGCTGCCAGCCCTGGGACGGGTCGCCCGTGCACGGCTGGAGCTCCAACGGCCCCTCGGAACCACCGCCGCCGGCGAAGCCGACGCACAGCCGTGAGCCGGTGTTGACCAACGGCAGACCGGTGGGGGCGGCGGTCGGCGAGGGCCGCGCCGGGGACGGCGTGGGAGTGACGGGGGCCGAGGCGGCGACGGCGACGCCCGACACGGGGGCGCCGATGGACACGATCGGCGGCGTCGAGTCCGTCAGGGACGGCAGCAGGTAGGGGTCCGCGTTCGGGCTCGCGACCGCGGGTGTGGGGGTGGGCGTCGGGGCGGCCCGCTCGGGCCGGTCCTCGGCCGGCAACAGGACGAACGCGGTGAGCGTCGTACCCGCGACGGCCGCCGCCGCCGTCCACTTCGCCGCGCCGAACCGCGCCGCGGCCACCTTGAGCCCCACCAGCTTGCCCGCTGCGAGGTGGGCTCCGTGCACCCCGGCGGACAGCGCGGAGGTGGCGGGGTGCCAGAGCAGGATTCCGGCGGGCAGCAGCGCGCCCAGCCGGTCGTTGACGGCTCGCAGATCGCGCTCGGCCCGCCCGCAGCCGTCGCACGCCCGCAGATGCCGCCCCAGGTCACGGGTGACGCGCTTGCCCGGTCGGCGGAGCGCTGCGGCGAGCAGGCCGCCGTAGTGCCGGCACTCGTCGCTCACGCTCTGGTCCAGGTGGGCGCGCAGGTACGCCTCGCGCAGTCCTTCGCGGGCGCGGGCCGCCAGGGAACCGACGCCCCCCGCCGAAATCCCGAGGCGCCGGGCGGTCTCGACCGCGGGCGCGTTCTCGACGACCGCGTCCCACAGCACGGCCTGCCAGCGCTCCGGCAGCGACCGGTACGCCCGCAGGACCAGCGAGCCCTCCTCCGCCAACAGGGCGGCGTCTTCGACGTCCTGGTCGCCGGCCAGGCCCGCGGCCCATGTGTCGAAGTCGCCCGACAGCTGGGTGCGGGCACCGCGGCGTGCCCATTCGGCCGCCACCCGGCGCACGCAGGTCAGCAGGTACGGACGCCAGACGTACTCGGGGCCGGCTCCCCAGGCGACCGCCCGGTAGGTGCGGGCGAAGGCCTCGGCCGCGAGGTCACCGGCGGTGGCCAGATCGCGGCAGCAGGTGCGGGCGTAGGCGAGTACGGCGTCGTGGTGACGGGCGAACACCTCGCCCATCACGTCGCTGAGATCGGCTTCCGCCTCCGATTCGCGCTCTCGGAGCAGCGCGCAGAGCTGTGCGTCGCTGAGGTCGTGGAGGTCCTGTCGGCGGACAGTTCCCGATGTGCTCAACCTTGCTCCCGTTGACTTGCTTTTGGCCGGCACGGCGAATGCCAGGCAGATGGGCAGTGGGGTGCGACGCTGCGCCCGGCCGGAATTCGCGCAAGTGTGCACGTTCCCGAGGCCTGTGAGCAACCGGATGCCCCGGCGCTGTCCGGCCCGGCACGACTTCGGCAAAGGCCTGGCAAAGTCGCGGGACCGCGGCGCGGCCGCGCCGTCTCCCACCTGCACGAGTCCGAACAACAGGCCAGGAGGAGCGAGTGCGGTACCGCGGGATCCCAGCCTTTCCGCCCGGCACGACCGGGACGTCCTTACTCGTGTGATCTTCTGTTCGGATGAGCCTTCACCATCGACCCTCGTCCCTTGCGCCGGCACGCGTTGAGCTGTGTCCGCTCACTCTTGCCGACCAGGACGAGTTCTGTTCGCTCGTGAGTGCCAGTGCCGAGCTGCACCATCCGTGGATGCAACTGCCCGCGACCGCCGAGGAGTTCCAGGGCTGGATGCGCCGCTTCGGCGACGGCGCCAACCTGGGCTTCCTGATCCGCGTACGGGAGACCGGTGCGGCGGCCGGCATGGTCAACGTCAACTCGGTCATCCGGGGGCGCTACCAGGGGGCGTCCCTCGGCTACGCGGCTTTCGCCCCGTCCGCGGGGCGGGGGTACATGGCCGAAGGGCTCACCCTCGCCTTGCGGTATGCCTTCGACGAGCTGCGGCTCCACCGGCTGGAGGCGAACATCCAGCCGGGGAACAAGGCGTCGTTGGGCCTGGTGCGGCGGCTGGGCTTCGGCTACGAAGGCCTGTCCCCCGCCTATCTCTACATCGACGGGGCCTGGCGCGACCACGAACGGTGGTCCATCACCGCGCCGTCGTCCTGGAAGCCCGGTCCTTCCCTCCCCGAGGTCTAGGGCCTGTCCGGATTCGCCTCGGCGGGCGTCAGGCGTTGCGGTAGAACATCGTGCACAGCAGTACCGAGTCGTCGATCACCAGCCAGGCGCGGTAGTCGGTGGAGTCGTTCTGGCTGCGGCGGCAGTTCGCGGCGCTCGCGTCGGCCGGGGCGCGGTAGACGCCGGTGATGTGCAGGACGTAGTCGTAGTCGGCGGGGATGCGGGTGGCCTTGCAGTCCACCAGGGTGAAGGTGCCGAGCTCGACGCTGTTGCCCGGCCCCTTCCCGAGGACGCAGTAGCCGACGTGGAAGATGCGCGTCAGGCAGAGGTTGGTGGTCTTGTAGCGCCAGTACGTCCGGCCGTTGCCGCTCGGGCAGTCCCCGTTGGTGACGGAGCTGACCTGGACGTGCGCCTGGTCGGTGTCGCAGCGGACGGGGCCGGGCGGGACGTCCACGTTCCACTTGTCCGGGTACCCGGTGGCGTAGAGCGGCAGGCAGGAACCCTGCCGGACGGCCAGGAAGGCCTCCTCCGTCCGGTCGCGGGCGGGGGCCGGGGTCGGGGTCGGGGTGGGAGCGGGGCGGACCGGGTCGCTCGTGCCCGAGCCCGTCTTCGCCTCCTCCGACGGGGTGGGAGTGGGGGTACGCGTCGGCGTGGGCCTCTCGGACGGAAGGCGGAGTTCCGTGGGGGTGGAGCGGGGCGTGACGGCCACGGAAGGGGCGCTCCGCGCGTCGGCGGACGTCCCTTGCGTGGCCGTCCACGGCTGCCAGACGAGCAGGGCGATGGCCAAGAGCACGGCGGCGGCGGCCCAGCCGGCCGTGCCGCTGCTCCCTCCTGCACCTCCTGCACCTCCTGCACCTCCTGCACCTCCTGCACCGGCGTTCCGGGCCAGCCTGCGCAGCTCCGCTTCCCGGCGGCGGCGGGCCTCCTCGGCGCGGCGCTCCCGCTCCTGGCGGACGGCCGCCTCCCCGGGGTCGGTGAGTACGGGTATCCGCGGCGGCCCGGGCTCGGCGACTGCTCCCCCCGCCGCGGAGCCGGTCGCGGTGCGGTCCACGTCGAGCGCGCGCCCGTGGGCCTCGTACGCCGTGATCGTCGCCGTCCACTCCACCGGCAGCCAGCGCCGCCCGCGCCGGGGCGCGGAAACGGCGGTCGCCAGGACGGTGGCGAGATCGGGACGCCGGCGCGGGTCGAAGGCCAGGCACGGCTCGATCAACGGGGCCAGGCTGGTGGGCAGTCCTGTCAAGTCCAGCTTCCCGCCCTGGACATGGGCCAGCAGCACCATCGAGGACTCCACCTCCCGGTACGGCGGACGCCCCACGGCGAGGTGGAAGAGGGTGGCTCCCAGGGAGAAGACGTCCGACGCCTCGGTCGACGCCTCCCCGCGCGCCTGCTCCGGAGAGGTGAAGGCGACGGTGCCCAGGGTGAGCGAGGTACGGGTGCGGTCCACGGCGTGCGAGATGCCGAAGTCGATCAGGAGCGGGCCGGTCAGCGGCAGCAGGGTGTTCTGCGGCTTGACGGTGGACGACCCCGCTGCCGTGCAGGGACATCAGCGCCTGTACCACTCCCGCGGCGACGGACGGCACGGCCCAGGCGGCCAGCGGCCCCTGCTCGCGTACGAGATCGGCGAGGGAGGGGGCGGGTACGTACTGGATGGCCATCCAGGGCCGCGGGGCGCCGGGGTCGGCGTCGAGGACGCGGGCGGTGTACGCGGCGTCGACGCGCCGGGCCAGGCGCACCTCCCGCGCGAACCGCTCCCGGTCGAGGCGCTCCACGGGGCCTTGGGCGAGCAGGGTCTTCACCGCGACGAGCGGGCCCCCCGCCGCCGGGCGCGCCAGATAGATCCGGCCCATGCCGCCGGAGGCGAGCCGCCACAGCAGGCGGTAGTCGCCGAGGCGTCGGGGGTCTTCGGCGTCGAGACGCTGTACTGCGATGCCGGGCATGGCCGCCTCCGCTTCGGTCAGCGCCCGCAGGCGGACACGATGATCAGGAAAAGGAGGCCGAGGACGGCCACCGTCGCGCAGCCCGCACAGCTCGTGCCTTCCCCGGCGGGGGCCTTGGCGGCGGTCTCCACCTGGCCGCCCAGGCGCAGTCCGGGGTGCCGGGCGGCGTAGTGGTCCATGTGCCCGCGTTCGGCCTCGGACTCGGTGCCCCAGGGGGTCTTGAACCCGCATTCGCCGCACCAGAACCGGTAGGTCATCACTCTTCTCCTCGGGTCTGCGGAGGGCGGCCGGTGGTGGTGGGGCGGGTGGGTGGCCGCCGGAGGCTCCTCTTTCTCCGAGCGTGGTGTCCGCGCCGGTCGGGGTACAGGTCATGGCACCGGTCACGTATGACCGGTCGCCGCCCGCTACGCTCGCCTGCGGTCCGGGCCGGTCCTCCGGCCCCGGGAGGGGAGGGATCGCCGCGTGACGTCCGATCGACTCGTGCGACTGGCCTCGCTGTTGAAGCTCATGCGGCAGAGGTCGGGGCTGACGCAGGAGCAGTTGGCCGCGGAGTCGGGGGTGAGTGAGAGCACCATCCGGCGGCTGGAGAGCGGCAGGGCCCCGAACCCGACACTGCTCTCGCTGGAGAAGCTGCAGGAGGCCCTGGCGGCCGGGCCCGAGGACCGCAGGGAGCTGGCCGAGCTGCTCGCGAGCGGGCGCGGCGTTCCGGCTCACCCGGACGGGGTGGCGGGAGAGCCGGGCAGGGCGGATGGGACAGGCGAGGCGGATGAGCCAGGCGAGCCGCAGCCCGGGCGGCTGCGGTCCCCCGCGGCCCCTTCCGCGGTGCTGGTCCGGGACGAGGTGCTGTCCGCGGCCCGTGACGTGGCGCTGGAGATCCGGCGCCGCTGGCGGCTGGAGGAGGAACGGCGCCGGGTCCACGACCCCTTCCCGCTGCCGGTGCGCTGGCGGCGTACCGACCCCGCCCTCAGCGATCACGAGGCCAACGTCGAACGCCTCCCGCCGGGCGCCGCGGCGCCCGACCCCGACGACCTGGGCGGCGACCTGCCCACGGTGGCCGATTTCTACCGGCGCAGGCACTCCGGGCGCCTGGTGGTCCTCGGCCGGGCGGGCTCGGGCAAGTCCGTGCTCACGATCCGGTTCGTGCAGGACTTCCTGGAGACCCGCACCGCTCCGGACCGCGTCCCCGTGATCTTCAGCATCGGCTCGTGGGACCCGACGGCCAGGACCCTGCGCACGTGGATGACCGAACGGCTCGTACGGGACCACCCGCACCTGGCGGTTCGCGTGGCGGGCACCTCGATGGCCGGGGCCCTGATCGAGGCCGATCTCGTCCTGCCGGTCCTGGACGGGTTCGACGAGATGGCGGAGGGGCTGCGGGGCAGGGCCCTGGAGCGGCTCAACGAGTTCTCCTCGCCGCTCCTCCTGACCAGCCGGCGCGAGGAGTTCGCCGAGGCGGTGGACGCGGCGGGCACGCCGCTGGTCTGGGCCACCGTCATCGAGCTCGCGGACCTCACCGTCGACGACGTCGCCGCCTACCTGCCGCGGACCGCCCGGCGGAACGGGGGCCAGGGCGGCGGTTACGGCCGGGGCGTGTGGGACGCGGTGACGGAGCGGCTGCGCGAACGGTCCGGAGAGGGCGACGGCCAGGGCCACGGCCACGCAGCGGACCCCCTGACCGGAGCCCTGCGCACCCCCCTGATGACCGCCCTGGCCCGGACCCTCTACAGCGAACGGACCGGGGCCGACCCGGCCGAACTGCTGGACGCGGAGACGTTCCCCGACGAGAGCTCCATCGAGGAGCACCTGCTCGCCGGGTTCGTCCCGGCGGTCTACCGGCGCCGCTCCCCGGAGGCGGAGCATGTGCGGGACTGGGATCCGGACCGGGCCGAGCAGTGGCTCGGATACCTCGCGCACCACCTGGCACACCCCGACCGGGAACGGCAGGACCTCGCCTGGTGGGAGATCGGCGACTTCCTGCCGCGCCGCCAGCGCGTGCTGAGCGTGGCGCTGGCCGCCACCCTCTGCGCCGCCCTCAGCACCTGGGTGATCGGCCTCCTGATCGGCCGGCTCCCCGCGTGGCGGACCCTGGTGGAGGGCGCGCTGATGGGCCCCGCGGCGGGGCTCGCCTTCGCGGCGGTGTACGCGGTCATGATCGCCCGGGGCGGCGGAACCTTCGAGCCCGCCCGCGTACGCCTGCGCCTGCGCCCGCGCCTGCCGGGCGGCGGTCCGGGGCCGGATCCCGTATGGGGCGCCGCGGCGCGGGGTCCGGGCGTGCCGGGTCCGGGCGTGCCGGGTCCGGGCGTACGGGGTCCGGGCGTACGGGTCCCGGCGCGCGCACCGCTGCGGGTGTTCACGGCGCGGTTCGGCGCGGTCATGGCGGGCGGGTTCGTGATGGGCGTGGGCTGCGCCTGCGCCCTGGCGGTCGAGCGGGAACTGGCGTACGGGGCCCTGGTGCTGAACCTCGCGGTCCTGGAGGGGGTGGCCGTGAACATGCTGGTCTTCGGGCTGATCTTCGGTGCGGGGACGGGGCTGGTCTTCGGGCTGCTGGCGGCGTTCGAGGCGCCTCTGGACGTGGCCTCCGCGGCGGACCCGATCAGCCTGCTCGCCGCCAACCGGGCCACCGTCCGCCGACAGCTCGCGGCGCTCGTGCCGCTGCTCGCCCTCTCGGTCGCGTTCGGCGGCGGACTGATCGTGGCGCTGCTGGACGGCTTCCTCGGGGACCTGAACTGGGAGGCGTGGGACGGGCTCTACGTGGGGGCCGTAGTCGGTCTCGGGGGCGGGCTGTCGTACGCGCTGTCGTTCACCGCGTGGGGGCGCTGGGTGGTGCGGGCCAGGCTGTGGCTGCCGATGACGGGCAAACTGCCGTGGGACACGGCCGCGTTCCTGGACGACGCCTACCGGCGCGGGGTGCTGCGCCAGGCGGGCGCGGTGTACCAGTTCCGCCACGTACGCCTCCAGCACCACCTGGGCCGCACGTACCGACGCCGCCAGGCGCAGAGGTCGCAGCGGTGGGCGTCGGTGGGAGCGGGGCGCGGGCCGACCGCATCGCCGAGGGGCGCGCGGCGGACGAGGCGGTGACGCACGGCGGCAAACGGCGGCGGACGATGACAAACGGCCGGGTACCGGGCCACCTTGTCGAGACGCCGGCGGGGTTGTCCAAAACCTGACAACCTGACGGGACGCCGCCCCGTCCAGGAGGAATCTCAATGACCGTGTCAAGCCGCCTGCGTGACCGGCGGGGCGGAGGTGAACAGCCTCTTGTCACGCAGCATCGCCCACAACACGTCGACCCGGCGCCGGGCGAGCGACAGCAGAGCCTGGGTATGCAGCAGGCCCTCGGCACGCTTCTTGAGGTAGTAGTCCCGCGACGTACCAGGCCGCATCATCGCGGTCTGTGCCGCCAGGTAGAAGATGTGCCGCAGGCGCCGGTGGTAGCGCTGGGGCCGGTGGTAGTTGTTGGTGCGGCGGCCGGAGTCCCGGGCGACCGGGGCCAGGCCGGCGTGCGAGGCCAGGCGACCGGCGTCCTTGTAGCCGGACAGGTCGCCGACGATGGCGACGAACTCCGCCCCCAGGATCGGGCCCATGCCGGGCATCGACTCGATGATCTCCGCTCGCTCGTCGGAGCGGAACGTCTCGCGGATCTCCCGGTCGTTGTCCTTGATCCGCTCGTCCAGCGCCAGCAGCTGGTGGGCGAGATCGCCGACCAGTTTCGCCGCCCGCTTCTCGCCCGGCAGCGCGATCTGCTGGGACTGGGCCGCCTCCACCGCCTTCGCGGCGACCGCGTCGGCACCGCGGACCTTGCGACGCTCCAGCCAGGTCGTCAGTCGCTTGACGCCGATCCGACGCAGAGCGGCCGGGGTCTGGTACTCGGTCAGCAGGACGACCGGGCCCTTGGCCGAGGAGTAGTCGAAAGCCCGCTCCAGCGCGGGGCAGATACCCACGAGCAGGTCGCGGAGCCGGTTGATCAGCTTCACCCGGTCGGCGATCAGGTCGGCCCGGTAGTTCGTCAGTACCCGCAGCGTGGTGACCAGTTCCGGCGGCGTGTCCAGCGGGGCGAAGTCCCGCCACAGACGGGCCTGGTCGGCGATGACCAGGGCATCCTTCGCATCGGTCTTGGCCTCACCCCGGTAGGCGCCGGACATGCGGTTGACCGTCCGGCCGGGCACGTAGACCACCTGCTGGCCGTGCGCGACGAGCAGGGCCAGCAGCAGAGCGGAGGCCCTCCCGGAGATGTCCACTGCCCACCGCACCTCATCGGCCCGCTCGCGGGCGGTGTCGATCAAGGTGAGGATCTGGGCCTCGTCGTTGATCACCTTCGTCGAGAACACCGCCACGCCGTCGGCGTCGACCGCCACCGCCCAGTGATGCCCCTTGCCGGCGTCAATGCCGACCCATATCCGTGCGTGAGACGTACTCAAGCCTGTCGCTCCGTTCCACCGTGGCCAGCACTTCCGTGGCCCGAAGAACACCCCGCCGACAGGTCCCTAACCAGCGATGACCGCAGTTCTCAATCAGTGGTCGGAGCATCCCGGAGGACCGGGCGGCCAGTCCTACCGAGTCACCAACGACAACCCGCCATAAGCCACACCCGGTCCTCCCGGACCGCCTTACATTCTTAGGGACCCGCCATGACCGAAACCCTGACCGACGCTGTCGACGCCGGTGGCGACGGCGACGCCGAACGGGAGGCGGTCGAGCGCGAGCGGGCCGAGATGCGGGAGTTCATCAAGGGCCTGAGCGCGGACGACATCAAGTCCGGCAGCTGGTTCACGAAGCTCATGGCCCAGGCCATGAACTCCTACACCGACAAGGTCGACTGGCAGTACTTCCAGGAGCGGTACGAGGGCGTCCCCGCGGATGCCGTCGTCGATCAGCGGATGAAGATGGCCGCTCGGTACGCCGCACTCGAAGGCGGGCTTTCCGCCGGGGCCTACACGGCGGCCGTCGTCGCCACCCTCGGAAGCCTGGGCGGCGCCTCGCCGGCCACGGTTCCGGCCGCCGTCGCGACCGTCATGGTCGACGTCGCGTTCATCACCCGGCTCCAGCTCCGCCTGGCCTACGACATCTCGGTCCTCTACCGGGTCCCGCTCGACCTGTCCGACCCCGATGACATGTGGAAGCTCATTCGAGTGGCCTTCACGATCAAGGGTGGGGAAGTGGTCCGGGAAGGCGTGGTCAAGGCGGTCCCGGTCATGGTCCGGCCGCTGATCAAGCGCTTCTACTCCAAGGCCGTACTGAGCGCCGCGAAGGGGCTCCCCTTCGTCGGGAAGTTCCTTCTGCAGCGCAACGTCATCAAGATCGGCATCCCCGTGGTCGGCGTTCCCCTCGCGGTCGTGTTGAACCGCTATACGACGCTGCTCGCGGGGCGGCACGCGCAAGCCGTCTTCCGGAACGAGGCGCGGGTGATCGAAATCGCCGAGCGCCTGAGCGAGCGGAGTCGGCACCCGCAGTTGATGCTGTGGGTCGCGTGGCTGGCCATCGCGGCGGAGCAGAAGATCGCCGACGACGAGGCGCTGCTGATGCGGCACCTGGTGAGGCTGGTCCGGGATCGGCACCAGGTGGTCGATGAACGGCTCGCCCGCCTCGTCGACATCGATCCCGCCGAGGTGTGGCGGCGCCTGGAGGCCGAGCCGGGGGACCTGAGCGACCTCCTCGACGTGGCCGACCGGGTGGCCACGGTGGCCGGTGCCGTCACGGCGCGCCGCGAAGCCGTCATCTCCGAGCTTCGGGAACGCTGCGGCCGGGCCTGACTCCGTCGCGCCCCGCCTTGGGGCGGTGCGGGCAGCGGTGGGGGCGGACGGGGTCACAGGCCCGGCTCCCCGGCTGCGGCCGAGCCGGGCCTTGGGCCGCCGGTCCGGTGGCCGCCGGTTCGGTACCCGCTGGCCTGCAGGGTGAACATGGCGGCGTAGTCGCCGCCCGCGGCCATGAGTTCGTCGTGGGAACCGGACTCCACGATGCGGCCGCCGTCGAAGACGAGGATGCGGTCGCAGTCGACGACGCTGGCGAGCCGGTGGGAGATCAGTACCGTGATCTGGTCGGTGCGCAGCCGGCCGCGCAGGACCGCTTCGTACACGGCGTGCTCGGACGGCGGGTCCATGCTCGCCGTCGGCTCGTCCAGGAGCAGCAGCACCGCGTCCTGGTACAGGCCCCGGGCGACGGCGATCTTCGCCCACTGCCCCCCGGAGAGCTGTTGTCCGCCCTTGAACCGCTTGGACAGCAGCGTCTTCCACTGAGCGGGCAGCGCCTCGACGACTCCGTCGGCGCCCGCGGCCCGGGCGGCCGCCATCGCCCGCTGGGGCTCGGCCTCGGTGAGCGTGCCGGTTCCGACCGTGATGTTCGACAGCGCGCTGAAGGGGAACCGCACCGGGTCCTGCAGCACGCAGGCGACGCGGCGCTGCACCGACTGGGCGTCCATCTCCAGTACGTCGACGCCGTCCCAGCTGACGCTGCCCCGCTGCGCCTCGTACAGGCCGGCCAGCAGTTTGGCGCAGGTCGACTTCCCCGATCCGTTGAGGCCGACGAACGCCACGGTCTCCCCGGCGCGCAGGGTGAAGGAGACGCCGTTCAGCGCGGGGGTTTCCTTGCCGGGGTAGGTGAAGTGGACGTCCCGGACGGTGATCTCCTTCACCCGCTCCGGTGCCCGCACGTCGGACGTACGGGGCAGGAGGCGGCGGCTGCGCTCCTGGACGGCGAGCAGGTCGTCGACCCACAGGGCGTGCTCGTAGACGAGGTGGGCGACCTCGATGAGCTGGGTGAGGGAGGACTGTCCGACCTGGATGGCCAGGACGGCGCCGGCCCCGGCGGCCAGGGGGAGCCATCCGGCGATCAGCATGGCCGCCAGCGCGGCGTAGGTGATGCCGGTGCCGACCCCGCCCACGGCGCGGCCCGCGAGATTGAGCAGGGCCGAGTTCACGCCCAGGCGGGTGTCCTCTTCGGCGATCTTGGTGGTCAGGCGGCGGTGCTCGTCCAGCAGGGCGCCCTGGGCGGCATCGGAGCGCAGCTCGGCGGCGGCGTCCACGTCGAGCAGAAGCCAGGAGAACACCCGGACGCGGCGTTGCAGCGCGTTCCACCGTTTGAAGGAGCGGAAGCGGGCCCGCGCCGAGTGGACGGCCGCCGCCCCCACCGGCACGACGGACAGCAACAGCAGCGGGAGGAGGGCGGGGTGGAGGATGCCGAGCACGCCGGCGGTGCCGATGAGGCGCAGGGCCGCGGCGGCGAGGGCGACGACCTGCCCGACGATCATCCGCGCGTAGAAGAGCCCGCGGTCGTTGGCCCGGTGCACCTCGTCGTGCCAGTCGGCGTCCTCGACCGCCTCCAGCCGTACGTGTGCGGTGAGGTGCAGGAACTCGGATTCGAGGGCGGTCCGGATCTTGGGTGTGACGCGTGCCTGGGCCGTGGCGACGGCGGCCTCCAGCAGGGACCGGGCGGCGAGGAAACCTGCGACGAGGAGGAGTTGGGGAATGGCCGCGCGCACGCGGTCGGGGGTCGGTCCCTGGGAGAACAGGTGTTGGAGCACTCCGACCGAGGCGATCAGGCCGAGGGCCGCCATGGCCGCCGACGCCAGCTGGCAGAGGACGGCCGTGAGGGTGGACGCGCGGTCCGCCTGCCAGGCGAGCCGCCCGATCAGTGCCGTGATCTTGGGAAGCCGGGCGAGCACCTGGGGCACCGAAGCGCTGGCGGCCGCTCCGTCATGGACCGACCAGTACGCCTCCTCCAGCCCGTCGGTCATGTCTCCGTCCTCCGGGCCGGCGGGCACGGTCGCGGGCGGCAGCGGGAGCGGGTCGGGGTGGGGGCGGGAGTGGGGGTCGGCGGTGCGCGGTCCCGGAATGCCGCCGGCTGCCGCATCGGTGGGCTCGCTCATGCCGCCCGCCTCGCATCCGGTCGTACGGAGCGGCGCGCGCGAACGTCAAGGCGGCGCGGGCCCGGAGGGAGGAAGGCCGGGGCGGGCCGGTGGTGTTCGAATCCGAGAGGGCGGGGGGTGGGGGCGGGGAGGGGATGCACGGCGTCCTCCGTCTGAGCGGTCCGGTGGCACTGGTGCTCTAAAAAACGCTCCGGATTCGAGTCCGTCACGGCCGTTTCGGGGGCAGGTCGTGGACACACGTTCTGGTCCCGGTGGGCGCGCGCTCGGGCAGCGGTCGGCGGCCTTCAAACTCGTTCGATTGGGCAGGCTCACCCTGACGAGGGATTGCCATGCCTCGCCGACGCGCGTTGGGCGGCCCCGCCCGCCACCACCCGCCACCCGCCCTCCGCCCTCCGCCCTCCGCCCTCCGCCGGAGCTGGACCGTGCCACCGCACCCCCGGAGCGGACCCGCCGATGTCGTGGGACGTCGGCGGGTCCGGCTGCTCGGGGGTGCGGAGGTCGGGCGGGTGTCAGCGCCAGGTGTCGGAGTGCCAGATGGCGCCGCCCTTGCCCTGGCCGCCGTCCTTCTTGTACACGACGAGGTTGCCGTCGCTCTGGAACTGGGCGTAGGCGCCGGGGTTGGCGAAGGTGGCCGTCGACCAGACGGAGCCGCCCTTGCCGTCGCCGCCGTCCTTCTTGTGGAGGATGAAGTTGCCGTCCGCCTGCATGGCCAGGTAGGAGCCGTCGCCGCCGTAGGCGCCGGACGTCCACAGCTCCTTGCCGCGGGACTTGTCCCAGATGACGAGGCGGCCGCCGCGGTCCATGTAGAAGATCTTGGTCTCGGCGTCTATCCAGAACGGGGCCTGGTACTGGGTTCCGGACGTCAGGACGTTGGCCCGCCGGTAGCTGCCCGAGGCCCATATGGCGCCGCCCTTGTCGGGGCCGCCGTCCTTCTTGTAGACGACCAGGTTGCCGTCCTCCTGGAAGCGGAGGTAGGCGCCGCGGTTCTCGGTGCCGTCGCCATAGGTGGCGGAGGACCAGAGCGAGCCGCCCTTGCCGTCGCCGCCGTCCTTCTTGTAGACGAGGAAGTTGCCGTCCTCCTGCATCACGGCGTAGGCGCCCGGGTTGCCGTACGTCTTGGTGTCCCAGATCGCGGCGCCCTTACCGTCGCCGCCGCTCTTGTGGTACATCACCATGTTGCCGTCGGCCTGCATGACGAGCTTGAGGTCCTTGCCGACCAGCGTGCTGCCGGAGGGGATGGTCTGGCCCGGGCGTACGAGCAGCGGGTCGGTGGTGGCATCGATCCACTGGCCGAGGTCGTCGACGCGCGTGGCGAGGGCGCCGGTGCGGGTCTCGGTCCCGCCCAGGCAACCGCCCTGCCAGGACCTGCTGCTGATGGCGACCAGCTCACCGGCCTGGTTCAGCACCGGGCCTCCGGTGTCGCCCTTGCACAGTGCGTCGGTGCCCTTGCTCACCAGGGCGATCGAGGTCGCGTCCGTGGCGCCGGTGGTGAACGCGGCGCTGTGCGCCGCGGCGGGTACCCACTCGGTCTTGGTCCGGCCGTGGCCGACCGCGGTGAGCTCGCTGCCCGCCGCCGGAGCGCTGCTCGCGCGCTTGACCGGGGCGATGTCCGTGGCGGGCGCGGCCAGCCGGGCGAGGACCAGGTCGCGGTCGGCGTGCGGTACCAGCTCCACGACCTCGCCGCTCTTGCCGTTCTTGAGCGTCACGGTGGTCTTCAGCGCCGGCTTGCCGGCAGCCGGCTTCCGCCCGTCGGCCGCGGTGAAGCAGCTCGCGGCACTCGCCACCCACCACTGGTCCACGACCGTGGCGGAGCAGGCCCGGGCGTCGGCCGCGTCACCGATGGCGAGTCGGGCCGTGTGCGCGAACGCCCCGCCCTCGACGGGCCGGCCGGTGGCGGCCTGCGCCGGGGCGGGCATCAGGAGCGAGCAGACGACGGTGGCCGCGGCAACGGCGCCCAGCCCGGCGGGCTTGAGGACGGCGGGCTTGGACGAACGGTGTGTACGGGTACGGGACATGCATTTCCCCCCTGGGAACGCGGATGATGAATGGGGTGGGCCTTGCGGCGCGGGTCGGGCGCCGTGGCGGATGGCGTGTGTCGTGTGTCGTGTGTCGGAGTGCGGAACCCCGGCCGCGCCGCGGTGGAGCAGGGCGCGGCCGCGTGTTTCACGCGCCGGTACGGATCTCGACGAGGGTGTGCTCGCGCTTGCGGGGGCCGGTGTCGACCGGGACTTTACGGTCGACGCCCTTCACGCTGTACACGCCGTACACGCCGGGCAGTTCCTGTGTCGGATACCCGGGCTTGCCCTTGACCTCGAAACAGAACCGGTTTCCCTCGTTCTGACCGCCCGAGACCTCAAGCGGTATGTCCTTGAAACCGCATTCGGTCAGGAGGACATTACCGTTGCCCTTCTCCAGAGGAATTTCGTCCTTCTTGAGAATGGTCTCGGCGTCGGGGAAGCCGAATTCCTCGACGGTGCACGGCACCGAGGCAGGCATCACGGCGGCTGCGGGACTTGCGGCCGAGTCGTTCGCCGCAACGGCTGCACCTGCGGTGACTGTCGACGCGGCGAGCGCGCCCGCAGTCACCGGCATGGTGATGCGCTTCACGAGAAAGGTCCCCTCATGTGCACGGACTGCGAATTACGCGACGTCCCTCGGCGGAGCCCGCCGGTCAGTGCGATGGCTCCAGGACGTCGGAAATACGCACGCCGTCCGCCCCACGTGCGACATCCCCCCGCATGCCGAGATTCTGACACTCAGACAGCTCGGCGACTCTACGTCACGACTCCCGTCGCACGTCAAATCGGAAGGCCTGGCCACACGCCGGACAGCGGCGCACAGTTTGCCGACGGTTTACCGACGCCGGGGGCGCGGGAACCGAATCCCGCAAGCGGAGTTGAAGAATTCGGTGACCGATCCCACCGGTGGCGAGAGGGCCCCGTTCACCGGTCGGGCCGGGGGCCGGCAGGGCGTGCTGTCTACTACCAACTTGTCCCCACCGGGTTTCGGTTGCCAGGAGGTCTGCGCATGCGCGAGCTGTTCCCCCCGACAGAGCCGTACGACAAAGGAATGCTCGACGTCGGCGACGGCAACCTCGTGTACTGGGAGGTCTGCGGCAATCCCGACGGCAAGCCGGCGCTCGTCGTCCACGGCGGGCCGGGGTCGGGCTGCGGCACCGGGGCGCGGCAGTACTTCGACCCGCAGCGGTACCGGGTCGTCCTGTTCGACCAGCGCGGCTGCGGGCGCAGTACCCCCCACGCGAGCGATCCGGCGACCGACATGCGGCACAACACCACCCGGCACCTGATGGCCGACATGGAGCGGCTGCGCGAGCACCTGGGCGTCGACCGCTGGTTGCTGTACGGCGGTTCGTGGGGATCCACACTGATCCTGGCCTACGCCGAGACCCACCCCGAGAGGGTGTCGGAGATCGTCATCGCCGCCGTCACCACGACCCGGCGTTCCGAGATCGACTGGCTGTACCGGGGTGTCGGCCGCTTCTTCCCCGAGCAATGGGAGCGCTTCCTGGCAGGAGCTCCCGGCACACCGCGAGACGGGGACCTCGTCGCGGCCTACGCGCGCCGTGCGGAACACCCGGACGCCGCCGTACGGGAGAAGGCCACCGCCGACTGGTGCGCCTGGGAGGACGCCGTGCTCTCCGGGGAGACGAACGGCGCCTCGAACCCGTACGGGGACCGCCCGCCGGCCGCGCGGCTGGCCCTGGTGCGGATCTGCTCGCACTACTTCTCCCACGGGGCGTGGCTGGAGGAGGGCGCGCTGCTGCGGGACGCCCACCGCCTGGCCGGCATTCCCGGCGTGCTCGTCCACGGCAGGCTCGACATGGCCGGCCCGCTCGACACCGCGTGGGAACTCGCCCGCGCGTGGCCGGACGCGGAGCTGATCGTCGTCGGTGACGCGGGCCATCTGGGCGGCGACACCACGCGCGCCCATGTTCTCGGGGCCCTCGAACGGTTCGCCCGCCGGGAATGAGCCCGGGCCGGAAGGGATCTGAGCGCCGGGCTACAGGGCGAGTTCGAGGTAGGCGGCGTGCTTGTCCTCACGTGCGGCGAGGGCCTTGCGCCATACGGCGAGGGCGAAGGGCGGGATCATGCTGGGCGAGATGTCCTCGGGCAGGCAGAAACGGATCTCACCGATCTCCGATTCCTGGACCGTGATGGCCTGCTGCTGCTCCGGGCTCAGCTGGGGGCCGTCGAAGACGTAGAAGACGTGCGATCCCTCCGTCCTGGTCACCCAGGCGGTCACGAGGAGCTCGCCGATCTCGAGGTCCAGGCCTATTTCCTCACGAACCTCACGGCGCGCGGCCGCGGTGGGGAGCTCGCCCTCCTCGATGTGGCCGCCGGGCAGGTTCCACCGCTCCTTGTAGACCGGGTTGACGATGAGCACCCGGCCCTGCTCGTCCCTGACGATGGCGGCGGCGGATGCGGTGGCCTTGGCGCGGCCGTCGGACGTGGTCATGGATGACTCCTGCGTAGGCGGGCTCGCGGACCCGGGCCCGCATGTTCGGGCACGCAACCATGATCCGGTACGCCGGCCCCCGCTGCGGGCCGCTACAGCCCGGTGGCCGGGGCGGGGGCGACGGTGGCCGGGGCGGGGTGGGCCCCGTACGAGGACAAGCCCAGCCGGGTGGCCAGGACGGCGAGCTGGGTGCGGTTGGTGGTGCCGGTCTTGCCGCGCAGCCGCCGGATGTAGGTGTCGACGGTGTGCGGGCTCAGCCCCAGCCGGCGGGCGATGGCCTGGTACGTGGCGCCGTCGGGCAGATGGGCGAGGATCTCCCGCTCGCGCGGGGTGAACGAGTGCTGAAGGAGGGTGTCGTGCGACATGGCGGGCTCCTGAGGGTGGACGTGGTGGACGGTGCCGGCTCCGTCGCCCAGCCTGGCCGGTCCGGTGTCCGCCCTCCATCCCCCGCGGACCTCAGCAAGGTGTCTGGCAGCAAAGCGAGGCGGGGGCAAACCGGAAGATTCGGCGAATTCGACCCCGGCGAGAGGAGGCGGGGCACCGGGATCACGTGACTGTTGCGGAGCGGCCCGGCGCGCGAGCCTGGTCGTGGGCCCGGCATCCGGCGTCGGGAGCTTTCGTACGGCTAGGGCAGGAGGAGAGACATGCAGACCAGTGACAGCGGAGCCCGTCATCTGGGAGAGCTCGCGCTCTTCCTCTCGGTCCACCGGGGCGGGGGCCCCGGGATCCTCTGGCCCGACCACGACCACCCGGGCTGCCGCGTGAAGGCGACCGAGGCCGATCTCGCGGTGCTGCGAGCCGAGTTGTCCGCCGTGCTCGGCGCCGCGGTCCGGGTCAGCCGCGGCGCGCCGGACGCGCCGCGGCAGGTCCGCGGAGGCCCCGACCCCGCCCGCACCCTCGTACGGCAGGTCTCGGGCGGCGGCGGCTGGACGCTCGGTCCGGGGGCTGAGGACGTCCGGGCGGAGCCTCCGTTCCACTGCCGCCTGCGGGCGGGAGAGCTGCTGTACGTGCCGCCCGGGCGCGCGTGGACAGCCGAGCTCTCGGCCTCGGCACGGTATCTGCTGATCCGGATCGAGCCCGCCGCATGAGCCCGGCCGGCCTGTCGGCAGCCGCCTCAGGCATCGGCATCGGCATCGGCATCGGCGGGATCGGGCCCGGCTGCCGTGGGGGCGAGCAGCTCCTCGGCGTCGAGCAGGCCGCGCTGCACGGCGGCCACGCCCGCCTGGAAGCGGCTCTCCGCCCCCAACTGCTCCATGATGTCGGCGATGTGGCGCCGCGCCGTGCGCAGCGACATGCCGAGGCGGCGGGCGATCGCCTCGTCCTTCAGCCCCGCGGCGAGCAGCCGCAGGATGGTGCGGTCGATCTCCTGCGCGACCTCGCCGAGGCCCTGGCTGGCCGCGTCGGCGAACGGAGTGGCGTGCGTCCAGGTCTGCTCGAAGACCTCGGCGAGGTAGGACGCCACCGAGGGCTCGCTGATGGCCACCGCGCCGCGCGAGCCGTCGTTCAGCGGGATGAAGGCCAGCTCCCGGTCGAAGACGATGAGCCGGCCGAAGAGCTCGTGCGCGGTCCTGTACTGGGCGCCGAACTCCGAGGCCGCCGCGACGTACGCCTGGCTCGGGCCGTTGAAGCGCGCGGTGTGGTGGTAGAGGGTGCGCATCCGAACGCCTCGTTCGAGGATCGCCCGGTCGCGCGCCAGGGCCTCGCCCATCGCCTCGACCACCCGGCTGCCGCCGCCGGGCTGGCTGGAGAGCACTTCCTCGGTGCACCGTTCGGATGCCTGGGTGAGGGCGACCCTGACCTCCAGCATGTTGGCGATCAGCCGGAACTGGCCGTTGCCGCGCTTGGCGTGCCGGAGGTACTCGACGGAGAAGCGGTCCAGCTCCCGCTGGGCGCGGTCGAGCTCCTCCTCGACCTGGCGGATCCGAGACCGTACGGGGGCGGCCAGCTCCGCGCGGGCGACGTCGGGCGAGACGGCGAAGCCCTCCGCCGGGTCCTGGGGGTCGCGCCGGATCAGCCGGGAGGCGATGAGCCGGGCGAGGGCTTCCCGCACTTCCTCTTCCGGCAGGCCGAGGCCGGCCGCCACCGCCGGTTCGTCCAGCCGCCCCTGCTCCAGGACCCACCCGTGACGGCCGTGTCGGCCGTCCGCCAGCCGTCCGGAACCTCTGACAGACCACAATCACGGCTAATGTCCATCGATGTCCCCTCCTCGCCTTGCTGCCACGCACCTTGATGAAGGGGGTGACCAATTGCGGCCAGGATAGGCGCCGGGAAAGACTTCTCTCGAAAGCGGGAACACGGCGAGCCCTCAGAGTTACCTCGCCGGCGTTCTCTCAATACATCCCCTTGGAGAAGTCCATGAAGCGCATTGCCCGCATAGTGACGATCGCGGCCTCCGTCGCCGCCCTGCTGTCGCCGGTAGCGGTCGAGGCGTACCAGGCGGCCGCCCACGACTCGGCGCGCGCGGCCGTGGCCGACGGGCCGAGCACGCCGACCGACACCTCCTGGGGCTGGGGCGGCGTTCCGCCGAAGCTCCAGTAGAGACGGGCCCCGAGGTCCCATACCCCATCTGAACAGCCATGACCGGGTGCCCGAAAGGGCAACACCGCGATGGCGCAAAAGCGGCGGCTGTATTTACGCATGCGCGTCGCCGTGTCCGGGTACCAGGATTGCGGCGGTGGACACGGAACCGGCCACGAACTCGCGCCGGCAGCAACCCCGTACCGACGACGCCTTCGGCCACATCCCGGCCCTCCCGGAACCCTGACGTCCTCGGTGTCGGAGGGGCCATGAAGGATCTGTCGCATGGCTACGACTGCGGCTGACTACACGTGGTTCGAGGAAGACTTCCCGGACCTCGCCGAGTCCTACTGCGTCACCCTCGTGCACAGCATGCCGCCGAGCGAACTGCTGAGCAGGCTGGGCGGCCAGGCCGAGGCCGAGGTCACCGGGATCAGCGCACTCGTCGACACCGCATACGACCTCTGGGGCCCCAGCACCACACGGACGTACTTCGGGATGACGGCGCTCGGCCCCTGGACCCTCATGATCGAGCCCAACGGCTGGCACGGAGTGAACGAGGAGAAAGCCCTGCCCGCGTCAGCGGGCACCCGCTGGATCTCCCACTACGACAACGCGAATGCCAACAACGACGGCTCGTTCCTCTGGGCCGAGGACACCGCGCTGCGACTCCACTTCGAACTGCGTGATGCCGGCCGCCGTTCCGGCACCCGCGCCGACGACCTCCTCGACGTCGTTCGCCGCCTCGGCTTCACCTTCCCCGAAGAGCCCACCGACACGGACGACGACCTGGCCGTGCCGGCCGCCTTCGCACTCGCCGAGCACCTCACCGGCATCCGAGTCACCCCAGCCCTCGTCCGGAACACCACCTTCAGCTGCGGCACCGCCGACTTCCGCTGATGGTTCGATTCCAGGCCTGACCTGCCGGCCGAGTGGCTGGTGGACCGCCGCGGCCGCGACTGCAACCACGCCTGGGCGGGCGAGGTCCTGGTGCGTTCAGTGCCGGCTCCAGGCGGTGGGGCCCAGCACCAGGCGGCTGGTGGTGGCGAGGCGGTGGGTCCGGTCGACCAGTCGGTGGGTGAACAGGCGGCGGGCGGAGGGCTCTCCGTGCGCTTCGATGTGCTCCACGACGACCCGGGGGTCGTACTCGGCGCGAGCGCGCCAGGTGATGACCTCGTCGCGGGTCAGCTCCTCCAGTACGAGGGGTGCCCGGGCGGCGGCCTCGGGCATGGCCGCCGGTGCCGTACGCCGGGCGGCCGGCAGGACCGGCGCCGGCGCCGGCGCCGGCGCCGGCGGTACGACAGCGGTGGCCTCGACCGAGGCGCGGCGCTCTGCCCGCGCGGCCTCGACCCGCTCCCGGTACAGCACCTTGGCCCAGCCCTCGGCGGTGACGGCCGCGTGCATGCGACGGTCCACCTCCGTACGGCGGTCTTCCGGGGAAGCCCCCGGCATCCGCGCATCGACCTCGGCCGCGATGCCATGGCGCATGGCGCGGCGGTCGTCGAGCAGGTACTCGCAGGTGGCGCACGTGCCACCGTCCAGCCGAAGTCCCTCGTCACACCGCACGTCACCGCAGCCACGCTGCTGCGGCAGGCCCCGGCCGATCAGCCAGCCCGCCGGGTCCGCCACGGCGCCCGGGCCCCCCTGCGCCACCAGGCGCCGCGTCAGCCGCTCGGCCAGCACCGCGGGCGCATCCGCCAGGCCGGCGAATCCGGCCACCGCCGAGAGTTCCCTGCGCACCGCGGCCTGCACCAGGCGGCGTGCGTACGGGCGGCCGAGGCGTTGCCACAGCGCCCGGACCGGAGCGAGCACGGCCAGCAGGTCCGTCGGCGGCAGCGGGACCGGTACCCCCTTCCGCTGCTGCTGCGGCTTCTCCCCGCGCAGCGGGCCGCCGTGCTCCGCGTCGACCGGCGTCGGCCGCACGGCGGCCGCCCCACCGGCCGGGGCCTGGGCCTGTTCCTCGCGGCCGCCCGCGCGCTCCGGAAGACCACCTGACCCCGGACGGCCTTCGCCGGACAAGCCCGGATCACGGACGGGATGGTCGACGGGAGCAATGCGAGAAGCGTGGAGAGCGTGGTGGTGTGCAGTTGCGGGGCGGCCTGGCGAACCGGCCGGGTCCGCCTCGGACGTAGCCGAGGACCCTGGCCCTGCAAGGGCCGCGGTGGCGCCGCTCGTCACGTGATCACCGGATGCAGGAGGGGCGAGGTCCGGGAAGGCGGGGAAGGCGCGGACGCCGCCCGGCGCGATCCGGTCGGCACGGTTCCTGCCGTCCTCGCGCTCGGCGGCGGCCCGGCGGTGCGCCTCTCCGACCGGTACCAGCCGCACCCGGCTGCGGGCGTGCAGCCCCGAAACGGTCGGTCGTCGTTCGACCTGGACCGGGCCGTGTTCCACCAGCCGCTTGAGCACCTTCGCTCCCGCCGCCGGCGAGCAGCCGAGGAGCCGGGCGACCGTTGCCGCCGGCCGTCCGCGGGCCGGGTCCACCTTCCCCGGGCACAGTCGCAGCCAGCCCTCCGCGTTCGAGGAGAGCACCATGAGCAGCAGCCCGAGCCGGTCCGTCGCGGCCCCGCGACCCGTACGGCCCGCGAGCAGCCCGGCAGGGGTGACCGACCCGTCCCGGTGGGTCCATCCCGGCCCGAAGAGTGCCTCGACCAGGCGCAGCAGTACGACGAGTTCCACCCGCGACAGGGCGAGGGCGTGGCGCGGGTCCCCGGCTGTCCGGGCCCGGTAGAAGGGGATGATCCAGCACTCCAGCCCGGTCGTGTGCCCGGTCGCGTTCGTCATGGGCCGCGTGGCGAGGGCGCCGGCCCGCCGCAGTTGGGGGAGCACGGTGTGCGCTGTCTGGGACTGCGACACACCCAGCCATCTGCCGAGCTCTGCCGCCCATATGGCGGTCCGGCACCCGTTGCCCATGTTGGCCTTCGCGGTCAGCACGACGCAGGCCAGCCGGGCGCCGTCGGACAGGGACACCAGCGCGGGATCCGTCACCAGGGCCCGCACCGCGGCCAGAAGGCGCGCGCGCATCGGCTCCGTGAGCCGGAAGGGGTCGTTCGGCCCGGATCGGTGTCCGCTGACAGGAGGGGGAGGGGCATGCTGCGGCCTTACGGGTACGGTCCGGTGCGTGCGGTACGGGAGTACCGCCGGGCGGGGCCGGAAACGCCATGGCCCCGCAACGGGCAGGCTGCGGGGCCATGGGACTTCGGGGCGGCTGCTCGCCGGCTGTGCGGGCCGGGCAGCGCTGTTCTCTTCGGTGTTTCAGAGGAGGCGTGAGCGAACCTCGTGCCCCTGCTCGACGGTCCGGTCCGGGGCGCTGTGCGGCGGTCGGCCCACATATCCGTTCTGGACGGCGAAGACCGTCAGCTGGGTGCGGTTGGCCGTACCGGTCTTCGTACGGAGCCGGCGGAGGTACGTGTCGACCGTGTGCGGGCTCAGGCCGAGTTGACGGGCGATGGAAGAGACGGTGTCGCCGGAGCTGAGCATGCACAGGACTTGCCGTTCACGGCCGGTGAGGGCAGGCGCGATGTCCGTCATGGTGCCTCCTGGGGCTACGAGGGGTGGGGATACGGGCGGGGAACGGTCGGCAGGAGGCGCTTCACACGAAACTCCGGAAGGTGGAAGGTGGGGGGCTTTTTGCAGGTCAGCGCGGTCTCGGCTGCAATATGAAGCCTGCCGGGTCCCCTGGGGTCCCTGCAACGGATCGGCCACCTCACCAAGTTGCAATGGCAGCTTGAAACCTGGTGGACGAAACGGACATCAAGGCACCGAAACACGGTGAAAGCAGCGATCGGGCACGGCTCGTGGCCCGGTGCACGACGCACCTCCGGTCGCGTAAAGCTGTGACTTTTCCCGGAGCTGCGGCTGCGACAGGCTGGCTTCTACCGTCGCAATTCGTGCGGTCTCCGCGCCAGAGAGGCAAGTACATGTCGGATCCGCTTATCCCACACGAGTGGGACGGTGACCAGCTCCGGGAACTCGCCCTCTTCGTGCGCACGCACAGCGGGAAGGGCCCCGGAGTCCTCTGGCCCGAGCATGCCGACCCCGACGACTGGCGTCGCTCCCCCGAAACCCTGGCCGTCGGCATCACGCTCCATCTGGGCCGCCCGGTGGCGGTCCGGCCCGGCCCTTCGCCCGCTGCCCCGAGTACGGAAGACCTGCTGGTCCTCCAGCAGGCGGGCAGCAGCCGATGGCAGCTCGGCACGGCCGGGATCCCCGCCACCGCGCAGGACTTACGACTGCGCTCGGGAGAAGCCCTGTTCATACCGGGCGAATACACCGCCCGGGTCGAGCGGACGGCATCGTCGGGCTTTCTCTGCCTGACCATCGGCACGGCCACACCGGACACACCGGCCTCCACGGCCTGACCGGCCCGCCCGCCGCCCGACTCCCCGCGACGCAACACCACGGCCGGCCGGTCGTCCTGCGACAACCGGCCGGCCGTGGCCCGTCTTCGGCGAGGAACGCCGGCTCAGGAGAGCGCGGAGTACGCCGCGGCCAGGGCGTCGGTCACCTCGACGCACAGGCCGGCGTCGAGGAGGGTCTGCGCGTACGCCGCGACGTCGAGGCCCGTCCGTGCGCCGAGCTCGGCGACCTGGACCGGGAGCCCGGACAGCAGGGCGTCCAGAGCGGGGCGGGCCTGCGCGGGGAAGGTGAGGGACCGTCCCGCCGAGGTGACGGTGACCGTGTCACCGGCGGCCGTCAGGCGCGGGCGGAACTCGGTGAGGCAGGCGACGTCGGTGGCGGGCCCGAACACCCCCCGGGTGATCACGCGCTGGTTCTCTCGCAGCCCGAGGCCGCCACGGTCCAGGAACATCGGCTGTGCCTGCGCGAACGCGGCCGGCGGGTACTGCTCGGCCAGCGCGGTCAGGAGGCGGACGAGGTCACGGGGATCGGTGTCCCGGGACACGTCGTGGCGGAACAGCTCGACGTGGTTGGCCCGCTCGGTCAGGGCGCGCAGCCAGTCCATGCCGGTGCGTTCCACGATCCCGAAGGTGACGTGCAGGGAGTACCCGCCGGGCGCCTGGTCGGTACGGGTGGCGGTGTGCCAGTAGCCGCGCGGCACGCACATCAGGTCGCCGGCCTCCAGGGAGCCCCGCCACAGGACTTCCTCGCTGGGAGTCGCGGTGCGGCGGACCTCGTTCAGCGGAGCCTTGAGCGTCTCGCCGCGCACCTCCCAGCTCTTGGTGCCCGCCAGCTGGAGGATCACCGAGTCGGACGTGTCGACGTGCAGGTTGAAGCCGCCCGCGTCGCCGGTCGCCAGGAAGGCGGTGGCGTACACCTTCGCCCCCGTCAGCCACTGCAGGGCGCGGCACGCGAGGTCGAAGCGCGGGTCGATCTTCTCCAGACCGCCGACCACGATCTGGCACCCCTCCTTGAGCAGGGCTCCGAGGCGGTACGTGTCGACCATCTCGTGTTCGTCGCCGCGTGTGGTGCGGGCGACCATGTAGTCGCGGGGCGGGAGGAACACGCCCTTGCTCAGGCAGAGGACCTGGCCCGGCCGCGAGAACGTCCGGTAGGTCAGCAGGTCGAGCAGCCCGGTCGGAGTCAGCAGGCGGTCGCCCCAGCCGGGCAGCTCGGCGCGGGTGAAGTGTGAGCCGAGCGTCCGCTGGTCCGGGCGGTGCAGTGCCTGTGCCAGGTCCTGGACGAAGCGGAGATCCATGGCCGTACCTTTCCGTCGTGGTGGGATGTGCGGGCCGGGGGTCAGCCGAGGTCGACGCCGGCCCCGTCGTCGATGGGGCTGGTGAGCGCCTGCGCCATGGCGAGCGCCTCCTTGCCCGCGTCGGTCGCGTCGAGGGCGCGGAGGGTCTCGACGAGCGAGTCGACCCGCTGCAGTTCGGCCGTGGTGGTGTCGTGCATCAGGTGGTTCCTCTTCTGGACGGGAGGACGAAGGAGGCTGGACGCCGTCCAGCCTCCTTCGGGAACGCCGCCGCCCGAAAGCCACGACATCGGGTGACCGGGCCGCGGGTCCCGCTCCCCGGGTACCGCAACGCCGTGACCGGGCGGCCCCGGCGGGCCGCGCGTTCAGCCGGCCGCGACGGGGACTCCGCCGGCCACCTGCCATACCGAGAGCCGGAGCGCAGCAGCGGTGGCGGCGGGCGCGGCGCCGTCCGCGAGCGCGGCCCGCAGGGCCTGTGCCATCGGCGTGAAGCCGGCGTAGGCATGCTCTTGGCGCCTCTCGCGGGCCACGCGCGCGAGCGCGTCACGGCCCACCTCCGCCGCCGCGCACGCCGCGCGCAGCCGTTCGGTCAGAGCGGCCCGGCCGTGCGGGGCGGGCTTCCAGCACAGGACGTCCACGGCCTGGTCCGCGTTCTCCACCGTGGTCCTGCCCGCCAGCGGCACTCCGGCCCGTACGCCTGCGGCCACCACCGGTCCCAGGTCGCCGATCAGGGCGCGCGCCCACGGGCCCTCGTCCCGGCGGGGACGCGTGAGGGTGACCGCGACCAGGCCGTCGAGCGCGGGCAGGCACATCCCCGGCGCCGGGGTGAGCACCCGGCGGGGCTCGGCGGCATGCGGGCCGGGGCCCCCGGCGACGCGGTGCAGGTGCCGCTCCACCGCCTCGGCCACGGTGTCGAGGGCCTCGGGGGGGGCCGGCCACCGACAGGACCGCGCGGCCCGGCCGGTAGCCCCAGGCGACCAGGTCGGCCACCTCGCGGTGCGTCACGGCGGAGATGTCGCCGCGCCGCGTACGGGCGACCGCGTCCATGCCCGGTTCGTCGCAGGCGGCCGCGGCGAAGAGGCCGCCCGCGCGCAGCAGCGGGCCGGAGTCCATGCGCGCGGTCTCCAGCTCCACGGCCATGCGTTCGGATTCCAGGAGCCGTTCGTCGACGGTCGCGTCACCGAGGACGTCGACGAGCCGCACCGCGAGGTCGGCTGCCGCTCGGGGCGCTGCGGTGGCGCGGAAGAGCGTACGGGCGATGTCGGTCTGGGCGAAGACCGGTACGGTCTGCCGCGCCCGTCCGGTGCCCGTGATCGCCCGTACGTGCTCCGCCAGGTGGGCGGTGGCCGGCGTGCCCGGTGCGTCGTCACGGGATCCGCAGGCCACGGCCAGGCAGCCGCCGACCGAGCGGGCCCAGGGCATGGGCACCAGGCGCACGCGCAGCCCCGCGACACGCGCCTCGGGTACATCGGGCACCTCGGGCACCTCCGGCACCTCCGGCACCTCCGGCACCGGCGCGGCCGGGCTGTCGGGCAGGCTGATGGTCTGGATCATGTGTGACTCCCGAGTGCTTCTTCCACCGCGCGGCCGCACGGATCGGGCCCGACGACCGCAACGGCCGGACGCAGCCCGGACACCGCGCGCAGGCCGTCCGGCGAGGTCAGGGCGGAGACCGACCGCACCAGTTCGTCGATCGGGGTCTGGCCGCGGGCGGCGCGCCGTACCTCGTCCGCCGCGGCGAAGGGATCGTCGAGCGAGGTGAGGAGTCTGGCCAGGCATCGCTGTCGGGCCGCCTCGAACTCCCGCTCCCCCGGCGGACTCCCGAGGAGGCCGCCCACGGCGTCCAGGAGGATCCGGACGCTGTCCGCCACGTCCGGGGCGCGCACGAACGCGGTGGCCGCGACGCTGTTGGTGCTGTCCTGGGACCAGTGCCCGGCCGAGAAGCCGTAGGCGATCCCCCGCTCCCCGCGCAGGGCCCGGTGCAGGCGTCCCTCGGGACCCGAGCCGAGTACCTCCACGAGCACTTCCAGGGCTCCTGGCCGGTCGCTGTGGCAGGGGAGCCGCACGGACAGGCGCGCCGATTCGGCCGTGGTCCGCACGTGTACGACGCCGCCCCGCCACCGGCGGTCATCGGCCGCGGTCGGCGCCTGCGGGACCGCGGCCGGCAGAGCGGGCCCGTCGGGTCCCGGACCGGGAGAGCCGCCGTACCGGGGTGCACTGTGGACGCGGAGGGCCGATCCCAGGCGGGCCAGTTCCTCGCGCACCACCTCCCCCGACAGGTTCTCGATGGTCTCCGCCCCACCCAGCGGCGAAGGAGGCGTCCAGCCCCAGGCCGCCTGGTGGGAAGCCTGGTTGAGCTGCGTGAGGACCTGCCCGGCCCGCTGCCCGGCGAGTACGCGCTGGGCGGCGCGGGAGCGGGCGAGGCGCTCCAGGTCCGCCTCCGTCCACCGGCGCGCTCCGGCGGCCAGCGCGGCGCCGGCCTCCCGCACGTCGTCGTCCACGGACCAGAAGGCGAAGAAGGACGAAGCGCGTGCTTCGAGCTGGTGCCGTGTCCGCCAACCGCGTTCCGCGGCCAGCCGGGCCGCCCCCGGACGGCCGGGGTCCGCCAGCATGCGCGCCGCGAGTGCGGCGAGTCCGCGCAGCTCGGGGGCGTCGTCCTCGTGGCCACGCGGAAGATCGACGATGACGGCGTGGCCGGGGCGCTCCGCCGTCATCGGACGGCCGCCGGGGCGGGTGCGGCAGCGGCCGGTGCCGCATGCGAGCTCGCTTCGGCGGCCTGCCCGGCCTGCCCGGCCTGCCCGGCCTGCTCAACTCGCTCCGCCTGCCCGGCCTGCTCCGCCTGCCCGACTCGCTCCGCCTGCTCGGTCCGGTACGCCAGGCGCGCCAGCGGCATGGTCGTGACCGTGGCGAGGACGCCGCAGACGAGCAGGACCGACCCCATGTCGAGCCATCCGGCGAGCATCGCTCCCGCGGCCAGCGAAGTCAGCTGGCTCAGCGTCGTCGCCATGCGGCGGAACGCCAGGACCCGTCCTCGATGACTGTTCGCGGCCCGCTGCTGGCACACCATCACCGGCCCGAGCCCGTAAAGGAACTGGTGGACGCTCACCAACAGCCCGGCCGCCGCCGCCGGCAGCACCCCCGTGCCGCCGCGCAGGAGGAACACCGCGGCCGCGCTCACGGGAGCCGCGGCCAGCGCGCTCCACCACAGCATCCGGGTCGGGGCCACGGACTCCCGGGCCCGTCCCAGCACCACGGTGACCGCGAGCCATCCCAGTCCGCAGCCCACTCCGAACGCACCGATCAGCCGCTCGGCGCTCGCCGCGTGCACCTGTCCGAGCCAGATCGCCAGTTGCTCGGTGGCCGCTCCCACGCACAGGTACATCACGCTCTCCGCCGCCACCGCGTACCGCACGATCCGGTCACCCCACAGCGCGCGCAGACCGCCGGCCAGCGCCGCGACTCCGGTCTGCGAGGTGCGGCCGTCCGCCGGCGTGGGCGACAGGGGCAGGAGGCACAGGGCGGCCACGATGAAGGTCAGCCCGTTCAGGAGCAGCACCCACTCGATGCCCCAGCCGGTCAGCAGCGCCGTACCCAGCAGCGGCCCGAGGGTCATCGCCGCCCCGGTGGCGGCGTCCAGCAGGGAGTTGGCGGCCATCAGCCGGCCCGCGGGAATCGCATCGGGCAGGATGCTCGACAGCGCGGGCACCCGTACGGCCGCCAGTACCTGCAGGACTCCGAGGAGCACGACCACGGTGACCACGTGGCGGCCCGCCGCTGCGGCGGCCATGGCCACCGTGACCAACGCGGAGGCCACGTCGGTGGCGATGGCCACGCCCCGCCGGTCGAGCCGGTCGGCTATGAGTCCCGCGAACGGCGACACCACGACCTTCGGCAGATGGAACACCACGAAGGCCAGCACACCGGCCGGCGAGGACCCCGTGGTCTGCTGCACCCACAGCGGCAGGGCGAGGAACTGGAGGTATCCGCCCAGCGTCGACAGGCTCCGCCCGGCCCACAGCGTCCAGAACACCCCGCCCAGCGGCGTACGGACCGTCTCGGCCCGCGCCCCGGACGCGCTCACGCGGCACGCCCCAGGGCCCGGCCGCCGCCCTCCACCGCCGCGAGGGCGTGCTGGGCCTTGGTGCGCTCGGCGCGCGGCCGGCCCAGCCACTGGTCCATCCCGTCGGCGAGCTCCTCGAGCAGCCGCAGCGCGCGGGGGGCGGAGGAGTTGACCTCCACCTCCACGCACGCGTACGTCCCGACCGGCGGGCAGCCGTCGGCCGGGGCGCGGAACGTGACCAGGTCCAGGCTGTACGCGACGTCGGTGCCGTGAGCGTCGCGGCCCAGGCCCTTGACCCGCTTCTGGCTGGCGATGGCCACCGGCGCCAGGTCCCCCTCCGCCAGCCGGCACTCGCGTACGTGTCCGACGGGCAGCAGCCCGGGATCGTTGATCGCCTTCGACACCTGCGCCGGGGCCAGGCGCTCCGACAGTTCCAGCCCGTCACGCCAGGCGTGCCGGCGCACCGCCTGCTTGAAGGTCATCCAGCACACGTTCGACGCGCTGCCCACGTTGACGACCACGCCCAGGGAGTGGCCGGCGCCGATCAGGGAGCGGCGTGCGTCGTCCACGTAGAGGGTGGACGAGACGAACGTCAGCGGCGGGCGCAGCGTGGTGAGCGCCGTCGACAGGACGCTCCCCTCGAAGAACCGCCCGGGGTCGTCGATCGCGTCGCACTCCTCGCGCGCGAGGTCCCACTTGCACTCGTGCTCGACCCCCACCGAGGCGGTCCCGCCGCGGGTGGACGACGGCCCTCCGCCACGTGACGGGTCCCGGGCTTCGCCCGCCGGCGCAGGTGTCTCGGGCATGACTGTTCTCCAAGCGTGTGGGTGGGGGCCGGGACCGGTCGGATCAGGCCCGCGACTGCGGGACCGTGAAGACGTCGATGTCCTCGTCGGTCAGGGGGAAGACGCCGCGCAGGACGTCGCGCAGGACGTCCGCACAGGACGGCGGGGGCCTGAAGTGCCCCGATTTCATATTGGCGATGACCATGCAGTCGTCCGGGCCGCCCACGATGGACAGCTCTCCGGCCGCGCGCACGCGCAGCCGCTCCGGGACCAGCATCGGATGCACCACCCGCGTACCGTCCACGCGCCGGTCGGGAGTCCGGCCGAAGACCATCTCCGCCAGCGTGAACGGCTCGGGCCACACCAGCAGGCGGTAGGAGTCGTCCACCACGTAGATGTGCGTGGGACCCGCCTGCAGTGCCTCGAACGCCACCGCGGCGCCGGTGACGTGCACCGGTCCCACAGCGCAGGCCCGGCGCAGACTTCCGTACATACGGTCGAAGACCGCCCGGTCGTACTCGATGAGCACCGGACGGTCACTGATCAGCCGATGATGGCGGCCCTTGTCGACCATGCCACCGATGTCATAACGACGCTGAATTTCCACACTCACATCGCGGACGCGTTCCGCGATGCGACGGTTCGAGCGATCCTGGGCGAGTACGGTCCTCAGGGACAGCAATTCCTCGTACAGGATGAATACGACGGCCTGCGAGTCGGGTCCGTACTGCGCGGAAACCTCAGAGCGGACTTCCGCGTACCGCGCGAGCAACGGGTGCTCCGCGCTGCTCAGCCCCATGGCATACAACCCTTCACTGACGGTGAGACGGCCGTGGCGGGGGCAGCGTGACGCGGAACCCGGCACCCCGCGGGGTGTGGAGGGGTAACAAAAAGCCCTGCTAAACCCCGCAGGCGAGCGCCAGGGGGGGTCTATAAA
>NZ_JBHYXN010000030.1:45792-61237 GCF_042752335.1 Streptomyces sp. NPDC059355
CTGGAAAACAACCCTCCACTGAGGGTGAGACGGCGGGGCGGGGATCAGCGTGACGCTGACCCCGGCACGCGGCTGGCTGTCCTGGGATCAGAACTCGCCGTGCTCACCCGGGCTGGCGAGCGCCTGGGTCATCGACAGGGCCTCCTGGCCCGTCTCGGTGGCGTCGAGGGCGCGCAGGTCCTCGACGATGGTGTCGATGCGGACGAGCTCGTTGTCGGAGATGTTGCTCATGGAATTTCCCCATTCCTTTTTCAGGTTTCCGGTGGCCGGGACTTTCTGTTTTCCGTTCCGACCGCCGCTCACGTGAAATAGGTTCTCGCATCGGGAAGTCGCGTAAAAGTCGCCTCTTTCCGGTACCTCTCCCCCGGTCCCCGAAAAGCGTTACGCCGGGTGTGCCGGCGATCCTCGACCGCCGCGCAGACCTCGCGGCGGGGGAAACCCGCGTGAGCCCACGACCGGCTCCCGCATATCCTGGCTCGTCCGCTACCAGCCACGGAGGTCCCCCAGCATGAGCAGCACCGCACCGTCCTTTCCCGACCGGATCGAGCTGACGGGGGAAGGCCTGGTCCTGCGCGACTGGACGGAGACGGACCTGGCGGCGATGCCCGAGCTGTTCGACCACCCCGACATCGCGTACTGGACCCCGATCGTCTCCCCCTTCGACGACGAGGCGGCCCGCACCCGCCTCGGCCGGGCCCGGCAGCTGCGCACGGACGGTACGGCCCTGCTGCTCGCCATCACCGTCGACGGCGGTGCGCCGCTCGGCGAGGTCATGCTGAAGCGCGCTCCCGAGGGCACGGAGCTCGGCTACGCGGTCGGCCCGGCGCACCGGGGCCAGGGCCTGGCCGCGCGAGCGGTGCGGGTGATGGCCGCGTACGCCTTCGAGCAGCTGGGCGTGGACCGGGTGATCCTGGAGCTGGAGGCCGAGAACGCCTCCAGCGTCGGCGTCGCCACCCGTGCCGGATTCCGTCTCCTCGACGTGCCGTTGATCAAGGGCGAGGAGAAGGGCCGGCCCTACGTGCTCCAGACCTGGGGCCTGGACCGCCCCTGACCCCGGCACGCCCGCCCGCTTCGACGGCGGCTCCTACGGCCGTTCGAAAGCCTGGAGCACGCCGCCGAGCGAGAAGCAGAGCGCGCCGGACAGCGTCCCCCAGTTGGCGATGTCGGTGTTGACCAGGCTTCCGGTGGCGGGCCGGGTGAACGCGGCCAGCGCCGAGACCATGAAGAGCACCGACCCGAGCTGGTTCACGGCCACGACCCACCAGCCGAGACTGCGGGAGCGGACGCAGGGCCGGGACCGGTGGCAGATCTCGGCGACCGCGAGATGCCCCGAGACCAGGAACAGCACGCATCCGATCACGTCGGGGGTCCAGATCAGCCGGTTGGTCTGCTGGACGGTGAGACCCTGCAGGAAGGAGTCCAGCAGGTTGACGGCGAACACGAGCGTCCCGACGAACAGGACGAACGTGCTCAGCCAGTCCAGGCGCATCGGCTCGTACCCCCACCACCTCCAGTCCGCCGTGACCAGTGGACCGCCTCCCGCGGAGTGCCGGGGCGCGTTCAGGACCTGCAGGAGCGAGGTGTAGCCGCCGGTGTTGAAGAACAGGCCCCCGGCGAAGTAGACCGATGCGCTAGCGACCGCGTCGCCCGAGCCGAACTGGGCGATGGCGGCGCCGAGGGCGAAGAGCGCTCCGCCGATGACGAACGCGCCCGAGGCGATGGCGTTGAGCCTTCGAAGGCGGCCGGAGGCTTCGGCATCGGCGGCCGAGGCCGTGGCGAGCGTATCGCCCGGACCGCGGACCGACAGCGCCCCGCGCTTGCGCGCGAGCCGCGAGTCCCACACCACCGTCGCCCCTTCGGGGCGCTGCCAGGTGAGCCGGGTGGTGAACGGTCCTGCGCCTTCGGCGCGCTGCTCGGGCTGTCCCACGGCCCGAGCGTAGTCCCGTGTGCGGCGCGCGACTCACAGTGAAACGTCAACACCCAGGGTGTCCGGTGGTGCGATCAAGGCGGAACGGAGGTGCGATGGAACAGCGCCCGCGGGCCGTCGCGCGGACCGCGGTTTCCCCGAGAGTGGGCGGTGATCCCCGTGACGACCGTACGCGCAGCGACCGGAGGCCGGCGCAGCGGACGCCGCCCGCGCGGGGGGCGGTGGAGGGTGGCGGCCGCCGCGCTCTGCGCGCTGTGCGCCGCGTCCTCCTTCGCCGCCCCGCCGTCGCGGGCCGCCCCCGCCCCGTCCGAGCCGTGCCCGTCCGGCTGGGTGTGCGGCTGGACGGGCCCCGACTACACGGGCGTGGCGAGCTTCGTGGCGCAGGACATGCCGCGGTACCCGGAGACGACCGCGTACGTCGGGTTCAACGGTGGCGCGTCCGTGTGGAACAGTGCCGGAACGTGGCGCAGCGACGGCCGGCTGTGGGGCCGGTGCGTCACCGTGTACAGCGGCACGGAGTACCGGGGGCAGAGCCGGACCGTCCGCCCCGGCCAGGGCATCGCCCGGATCCCCGCGTCGTTCGGGAACATCCACTCCAACCGGTTCCACGCGTGCCGGCTGGCGTGACCGGCCGCACGGGGCGGCGTCGTCCGGGTCAGCGGGTGCGCAGGTCGACGGTGTACACGTCCGTACGGTTGAGGGGTGCACCGGAGCGGGTCTCGGTCAGCACGGCCCGGACTCCCTTGTCGTCCGCCACCAGGCCCTGGTAGTCGCCGAGGAAGTAGCCGCCGGCGAACGGCGCCTGCAGCCAGTCGAAGATCCGCGAGATGCGCCGCTCGGTCCGGTGCTTCGGGTCTCCGTGCGGCAGCGTGGCCAGTTGGTAGGCGGTGGGCAGGGTGGTGGTGTCGCCCGGCTTGAGGAAGCGCAGGTCGTAGTAGGTGAGTGCGACGGTGCCCCGAGCGTCGACCGCGATCGACGGGGAGAAGGCCGGCACGCCCTTCGGGCTGATCAGCTCCGGGGCGCCCCACGTGCGTCCGCCGTCGGTGGAGCGCACCAGTTGGACGGAGTCGAACGCGCCGCCGGAGAAGTCCGCGCCCTCGTAGGCCATGTACAGCGTGCCCGTCTTCGGGTCGACGGCCGGGCTGGGCAGGGTGGACCCGGCGCGCAGCGCTTTGGCGGGGTCGTTCGGGTCGACCTCCGGTACCGAGGTGTCCTTGGCCACGGTGACCGGGGCGCTCCAGGTCTCTCCGGCGTCGGTCGAGGTGACCATCGCGTAGTGGGCTTCCACGACGGTGCTCAGGTCGTCGGAGTGGGTGATCCGGTCGAAGAAGTCGTACAGGGTGCCGGTGTGCCGGTCGACGACGATCTGATGGCCGATGGTCTGGGTGTTGGGAACGGCTGCGGTGTCGACGAACGGCCGGGCCTTGCTCCAGGTGCGGCCGCCGTCGCGGGTGAGTGAGATGTATCCCGGACCGTCGAGGGAGCTTGGGCCGGGCGGGTCGTTGTCGAGGCGGTTCCAGACCTGGTAGGCGGTGCCCTTGCGGACCGGGTCGGCGGTGAGCGAGGGCTTGTCGTTGAAGAACGGCTGCTCGTCGACGTGCGTGGTGGTGAGGTTGCGCCAGGTGCGGCCGCCGTCGCGGGACGTGGCGGCCAGGAGGCCGGTGCGCGTGCTCTTGGTGAAGTCGACGCCTTCCCCACTGGCGTAGACGGTGCCGTCCGGTCCGGTGCTCACCCAGGGGTCGGTGGCCCGTTCGAAGTCCGCACCGCCCGGGGCGCACAGGCTGAACGGCAGCGTGCTGCGGTGGAAGGTGCGGCCGTCCGTGCTCCAGGCGGCCGCCAGGCCGCGGGCGCCGCCGTCGTTCCAGCGGTCCTGCTGGAACACGGTGACCACGCGCTTCGAATCGCGCGGATCGACGGACAGGTACGGCTCGACCTCGGTGCCCGGGTAGACGACGCTGTCGGGGGAGCTCGCGCCGATGGTGCAGTCCGCGTACGGGTCGCCGTGGGACACCTTGGTCAACGGTGCGGTGTCGGGGCCGTGGTCCGCCGCGGCGGGGGTCGCACCGGTGACCGCGGCGAGCAGGATCGCGGTGGTGGCGACGGCGGTCAAGGGCGGGCGGACGCGCATGCGGGATCTCCTCCGGGCCTCGGCGGCCGGGGTGCGGGGCCGCCGTCGTCAGGGCGGCGTGGGGCGCGCGGGCGTACCGGAACGCGAGGGTGGGACGACTCCGCCCGATCTTTTTCGGCGTCGGGGCCGGTGCCCTTGATGGGCCGGAAGGCGGAGTCTTCCCCGTGTGCGACGCCCCGTCAGGCCGGGGGAACGCGCGGCATGGGCTGGGGTTCCGCGGTGCGGTGCGGTGCGGAGGAGCGGAACAGAGGAAGGCCGATCGTGCGAACTCCCCTCTCATGGCTTGCCGGCAGGTACTAGCTCGGGGCGAGAAGCGTCGGACGGGCCGCACCGGCTTCGGTCGTGGCAAGCATCGCGATCATCGTGACCGGCGGGATCGTCCGCGTCACCGGCTCCGGTCTCGGCTGCACCGATTGGCCCATGTGCACGGGAGAGACGCTGGCCCCCACCGCGGAAATGGGAGTGCACGGAGCCATCGAATTCGGGAACCGGCTCCTGACCGGGGCGCTGTGCGCCGTGGTGGGCCGGATCATCATCACCGCACGCCTCCAGGAAAAGCCGGTGCCGGCGGTGCTGCGCGGAGGCTGGGCGCAGTTCTGGATCGTCGTACTGAACGCGGTCGTCGGCGGGGTGACCGTGTGGATGCGGCTGAGCCCGTACATCGTCGCCGCGCACTTCCTCGCCGCGACGCTGCTGCTCACCGCCGCGGGGCGGCCGGCCCGTCGCGCGGATCCGGCCGCTGTCGGCGGCCCTGGTCGCGGCGACGGCCCTGTCGGTCGTCGCGGGTACGCTCGCCACCGGTTCCGGACCGCACGCCGGCGACTCCTCCGACGTGGCGCGCATGCCCTTCGACCGGACTTCCGTGACCGTGGTCCACGGCGTGCTGGCCGCGGTGGTCCTGGTCTTGGCCGCGGCGCTGCTGTCCGCGCTGCCCCGGGAGGGCTTCGGTGCCGCGCGCCGCAAGGCCGCCGTCTTCCTGGCCGTGCTCCCGGGTCAGGGTGCCGTGGGGCTCGTGCAGTCGCTGACGGCCCTGCCCTCGCTCGTCGTGATGCTCCACCTGCTGGGCTCGGCCCTCGTGTGGACGGGAGTGCTCCAGGTGCACTTCACGGTCAAGAGGACCGCTTCCGGTCATGCCGGCCCGCCGGGAGGTGCACCGCTGCCGCGTGCGCGGGGCGCCGCGACGCACGCCTGATCCACCCGGGGACCGGCGGTCGCCGGCGGCTCAGGTGGTGCGGCTCCGGCGGCGTTGCGCGGTGATGGCGAGGAGGGGGATCGGCATGAGCAGGCAGATCAGCACGACGTGGCTCGGGAGGGACCCCACGAGGTACGACGGCCGGCCGGCGATCGCTTCGACGCGGACGAGCGTGAACGCGGCGACCGGGATGAGCCACCGGTGGTCGCCGGTGGCCGCCGTCACCATCCACGCGGTGATCAGAGCGGCGACTTCGAGGGCGAACAGGCCCCGCTGGAAATTCGGATCGCCCGAGGTGATGTGCAGGGCGCCGGCCATGACCAGGGCACCCGCCACCGGGACGAGCCAGCCGTACGAGCGGCGGCGCAGCGGGCTCGGGCGGTAGGCGGCCAGTCCCGCGCAGGTGAGGAACAGGGTCCCCGAGAGGACGAGCTCATCGGCGCGCAGCGGAGCGCCCAGCCCGTAGTAGCCGACGCCCACGACGCCTTCGTCGCCGAAGAAGGTCGAGCCGGCGATCCCGGATCCGGCCAGGAGCATCGCCGCCGAGGCCGGCAGGGCGATCCACCGCTTGCCGCGCACCAGCGCGACCAGGCAGATCAGCGGGAGCAGGCCGTAGGGCAGGAACCGCGTCCGCGTCCCGGGGCCCCGGGTCCAGGGGAACCAGCCCGTGTCCTCGAAGCCGACGGTGTGGCCACCGGGCTCGAGCTGCAGGGCCCAGTGCCATACGTCCTGCAGGTACGGCACCAGCGCCAGGGCGGCGAGGACGAGGGCGGTCAGGTGGAAGCCGTCCAGCCACCACGGCCGGGACGTGTCCTCGACCGCGGCGCGGGCACGGGCCTGGACCCCTCCGCGCAGCAGTGCGAAGACTTCCCGCGGCGGCGGCCAGGAGCGGCCCGGGTACGCCTCGGCCAGGCAGCCCAGCACCTCCTCACCCTGCCGGGTGCGGTAGTCCTCGGGGTAGGCGGCGAGCAGGATGCGGTTCATGCCTGCACCGCCCTGAAGGAGGGACGGCCGATGACGACGGCCGCCGCTCGCTGCATGCGCAGGGCCTCCTGCCGCAGGACGGCGTCGCCGTCCTCGGTGAGGCGGTAGTAGCGCCGTGCCCGGCCGTCCACGATCTCCTCGTGATCGGCTTCGAGCCATCCGGACCGTTCCATCCGGTCCAGCGCTCCGTAGAGGGTGCCGACGGCGAGCTTGACCCGTCCGTCCGTGGCCTGCTCGGCAACCTTGATGATGCCGTAGCCGTGCAGGGGGGCGTCCTGGAGGGCCGCAAGGATGAAGTACTGCGACTCCGTCAGAGACGGTGATCGTTTCGTCATGTTCGCGAGCATATATCGACACTCGATATATGCGTGCGGGGGGCGTCGCGCACGGGCGAGGTCACGCCGGCGGAGCGGCGGGCGGCAGGAGGGGGTCGTGCGGGCGGCGGGGCAGGCCGGAGAGGGTGAGGACTTCCGCGGCCTGTTCGAGCCGGGCCGTGGCGCGTTGCCGGTCGCCGGCGGCCGCCAGTGCGCCGCCCAGGAGCCGCAGTGCCCGGACTTCGGCCGTGTGCCAGCGGAGCCGGCGCGTCGCGGCCACCGCACGTTCGCCGCATTCCACGGCGGCCGGCAGGCGCTTCCCGGCCAGTTGGGCGGCCGTCTCCGACACCAGGTTCATAGCCTCCATCGCGGGCGAGCCGTGCCGCGCTCCCAGTTCGGCGCTCTGCCGGTGCCGGTCGACCGCCTCGTCGGTGCGGCCCAGGTGGCGGGCGGTGAGTCCCAGGTTGTACAGGGCGTACGCCTCGCCGCCCTGGTCCCCCGCGTCGACGGCGGACTCGAGGGTGGTCCGGCTGATCTCGGCGGCCTCCTCGTGCCGGCTGAGGCGCAGCAGGGTGCTGACGCTGTTCGCGCGGGCGTTGCGGCAGGCCCAGTCGCTCCCGTACTCCTCGGCGGCGGTGACGGCCTGCCGGTGCAGGGCGTCGGCCTGGAGCCAGTGCGCCCGGTACTGGCACACGTGGGCCCGGCGGTTGAGGATCCCGGTGTGCACGGCTTCGTCGCTCACCGCCCGCGCCGCGTGTTCGGCGGCGTCCAGGATCCGGTCCGCCTCGTCCAGCCGTCCCAGGTGGGCCAGTGCGCTGCCGAGCAGGTGGCCGGCGCGGCCGGCCGCTCGCAGATGCCCCTGCTCCTGTGCGGTCCGCAGGATCCGGCGGAGCGGTTCGAGGGAATCGGCCCACAGGTACGAGCCCTCCAGGAGCGGTTCGACGGCGAGCGCGAGGTCGGCGGCCACGGCGACGGCCGACGGCACGGCTTCGAGGATCTGCGCGGCGACGGCGAGTGCGCAGTCGTGGTCCGGATCGACGAGGCGTCGGCGGCTGTCGGGGCGGCCGGGGCACGTGCCCGGGGGGAGCAGCCCGACGACGTGGTGGCCGGGGCGCTCGGCGGCGTGGACGGTGCGGGCCTCGGCGAGCAGGTGGTCGAGGAAGCGGGTCATGGCCGCCGCCCGTTCCTCGGGCCGGTCCTGCTCGTGGGAGCGCTCGGCCGCGAACATGCGGAGCAGGGGGTACTGGCGGTAGACGCCGGGGCGGGGCGATTCGAGCAGAGAGCGGCCGGTCAGCCGCTCCAGGAACTGTCCGGCGCGCGCCGGTGACAGCCCGCCGAGGGCGGCTGCCCCGGCGATGTCCGTGGCGCCCCCGCGAGGGAGCGCCAACAGCCTCAGCAGCCGGGCCTCTTCCTCTTCGAGCAGGTCGTAGCCGGGCCGCAGGCACGCCGTGACTCCGTCCTGCGATCCGGCGGGCGCGGGGAACACGGAGAACGGGGGCAGCGCGGGGAACGCCGGGTGGCCGCCGTCCAGGAGGCGGACGAAGTCGGACAGCGTCCACGAGGGCCGCGCCGCGAGCCGCGCGCCGGCGAGGCGCAGCGCCAGGGGCAGTCCGCCGCACCGCTCGGCCAGGGCCGCCGCCTGGTCGGACTCGGCGGCGATCCGCTGCGGACCCGCGACGGCGCCGAGCACGGCCAGTGCTTCCGGGACGGCCAGGGGCTCCAGGCGCACGCGGCGTACGGTGGGCAGTCCGTCCAGCGTGGAACGCCCGGTGACGAGCACCGCGCAGGCCGGCGTTCCCGGGAGCAGTGCCTCGACCTGGGCGGTGTCCCGGGCGTCGTCCAGGACCAGCAGGATCCGCCGGTCGGCCACGGTCGTACGGAAGAGCGCGGCCCGCTCCTGCGGACCGGCCGGGATCTGCGACGCGTGCGTCCCGAGCGCCTGGAGGAAGCCGGCCAGGACCGTACCGGGGTCCGCGGGGTCCTTCGAGGTGCCGTGCAGGCTCGCGTACAGCTGCCCGTCGGGATAGCGGTCGCGTAATCGCTGGGCGACGTGGACGGTGAGCGCGCTCTTGCCGACGCCTCCGGTGCCGGTGACGGTGACGATGGCGAGGGACCCGGGCCGGGGAGTCGTCAGCGTGTCGAGGAGCTCCGCCGCCACCTCCGTGCGTCCGATGACATGGTCCGGTGGGCAGGGCAGCTGTGCCGGCCTGGGCAGTGGCACGGGCTCCGGCAGCGGGACCGGGCCCGGCAGCGCGGTGGGGTCCGGAGTGACGGATGGTGCGCCGGCTGCGCGGGGCTCGTCGGCGGCGGGCAGTGTCCCGGGGGTCCGCTGAGGGCGGGCGGGGCGCTCGTCCCGCGCCGCCGGGGCGCCGCGGCCGCTGCGTGAGAGCGCGAGCCCGGCCAGTTCCCGCAGCCTCCCGTGGAGGGGGTGTTCCGCGCAGAGGCCGGTCAGTTCGGGGACGAGCCGGTCGTGCCGTCCCAGCCGCAGGTCGAGCTCGATGCGCTCCAGCAGCACCGACAGCCGCAGCTCCGAGAGGCGTTCGCGGTGGATCGCGGCGTGCGGGCCCGGGAGCCCTGCGAGCGGGGCCCCTTGCCACAGCCCGAGCGCCCGGGCCAGCAGCTCGGCCGCCTCGCCGGCCCCCTCCTCGGCGGTGCGCCCGCGGGCCTCGGCCACGAGCTCGTCGAACACGTCGAGGTCCAGTGCCCCCGGGGCGACGTGCAGGAGGTACCCCTGGCCGTGGGTCGCGATCCGGGAACCGAGCACGCGCCGGAGCCGGTAGACGTGCGATCTGACCGTGCCCACGGAGGCGCGCGGCGGCTCCTCACCCCAGAGCCCGTCGATGATCTCGTCGAGGTCCACGACGTCGTTGCGCCGCAGGAGGAGCATCGCGAGCAGCGCCCGCTGCTGCGGTGAGCCGAGCGGAAGCTGCACCCCCGCGCTGCGGACGCGGACCGCTCCGAGTACGGAGAAGAAGGGTTCGGACAGCTCAGCACGGTCCACAGTGGGCGCCCTCCTGGTGACGAGGTGTCCGTTCGACCGCCGGGCCCGGGAGGGGGCGGCTGGTCGGGACCGGTCCGGCCGGGATCTCTGCGGTGATCGTGCGCACGGCGCCACCTCCGTTGAAGGGCAGACGGATTCCCCCGGCCCGGCGGGTGGCAAGGGGGGGCCGACCCGCCGGGCTCGGAACGACCTTGCCAGGCGGGCCGGGTGCGTGACTGCACTCTCAAAGGATCATGTGAATGCCATGCACCTTTAGGAGGCATGCGGTGCCGGGCACCCGGCCCTCGGCCGGGTGGAGCGGGAGCTGCGCGAGGGGTATGCGGGTACGCGCGGACGCGGCCCGTCCAGGCATGTCCACAGGACGGGCATTCGTGACGAAACTCCGGCGCCGCGTCACGAAAACGGGCCGGCGACCGGCTGCCGTCCCTCAGGGCCGGGCCGGCAGGCGGTACGTGCCCGCCGCGGGCGTGTCCAGCACCCCCGCGTCCACCAGGGCCTCGGCGATGAGGGCCGCGTCCGCGCGGCCGGTGCCCAGTACGGCCGCGAGGGCTTCGACGGACGACAGACCGGCTCCGGAGCGGGCGAGCCGACGGGCGGCGGGGACCAGTGAGGGCGGCAGGTTCTCCGGGTCGGGGGCAGCGGTGTGCGGGGCAGCGGTGTGCGGGGCAGCGGTGTGCGGGGCGCCGGTGTCCGCCGCGCCGGCATCCTCCCCGGCGGGCGGGTCTTCGGCGTACGGGCGGGCGGCGAGCTCGATGCGCGTCGCGGCGGGCAGGGCGGGCGCGAGGACGCGGGAGCGGGTGGTGAGGAGGACGGCGCTGCCGGGGCCGCCGGGCAGGAGCGGCGTGACCTGGGCCGCGTCACGGGCGCCGTGGAGGACGACGAGGACCCGCCGTCCCGCGAGGGCCGACCGGTAGAGCGCGGCCCGTTCGTCCGGGTCGGCGGGGATCCGCGAGACCGGGACCGCGAGGGCCTGCAGGAGATGTGCCAGGAGCGGGCCGGGACCGGCCGGGACCGGGCCCCAGGTCCGCAGGTCGGCCGAGAGGCGGCCGTCGGGGAAGCGGTGGGCGACACCGTCCGCCACCCGCGCGGCCAGTGCCCTCTTGCCGGCCCCGCCGGGGCCGGTGATCACCAGGACGGGGACGGCGCCGCGGTCCTCCCCCTCGGCGAGGACGCTCTTCGCCCGGGCGAGTACGCGTTCCGCCGCGTCCGGGAGGGCCGTTCGCCCGCGTTCCCGGGCGAGGGGAAGCGGCGGGTGGAGGACGAAGGGCGGCGGGTCGTCGGCGAGCAGGCGGGCGTGAAGGGCCGTCAGCTCCCGGCACGGGGCCACGCCGAGTTCCTCGCCCAGGGTCCGGTGCGTGTCGGCGAACACGGTGAACGCCTCCGCCTGCCGGCCGCAGCCGTGCAGGGCGCGCATGAGCAGGGCCCGCAGCTCCTCGTCGAGCGGGGACTCCTTGGTGAGCGCCGACAGTTCGGGGATCACCGTGTGGTGCAGGCCCAGGCGCAGGGCGCAGACGATGTGCCGCTTGCGGGCGGTCTCGCGCAGGGCGGCGAGCCGGGTGCGTTCCTCTTCGGCGAACGGGCCGGGCACGCCCGCCAGGGCCTCCCCGGACCACTGGCCCAGCGCCTCGGCCAGCAGGGCGTGTTCGGCGGCGGTGTCACCACGCGCGCGGGCCTGCCGGGCAGCCTCGGCCCGCTCCTCGAAGTGCCAGGCGTCGACCGACTCGGGCGAGGTGCGCAGCGTGTACCCGCGTTCGTCGCGCAGCAGTGTCCGGGCCGGCTCCCGGGCGGCGCGGCCGGGTTCGAGCAGGGTGCGCAGCTCCCACAGGTGGGTGCGCAGGTTGCCGGCCGCGCTGGCCGGGGCGTCGTCCCCCCAGACGGCGGCGAGGAGTTCGGCCACCGTGAGCGGCCGTCGCCGTCGTAGCAGCAGGGCGGCCAGGACCGCCTGCCGGTGCGGCGGGCCGGGGCGGACCGCCGGACCGCCGGGCAGGCCGACCCGAACAGGCCCGAGCAGTCGGAAGAAGGGGGCGTCGCCGCCGTCGGGCGCGGCTGGGGTCGCTCCGCGCATCCGGCTTCCTCCGAGGTGTCGGGCCCGTCCGGCGACCTCTTCGACGGCGGGATGGGGGTCCGGACGATCAGGTCGGGCCGGGCCCCCGTGTCATCAGTTGTTCCACCAGGCGGTGACGCCCACGCCGTTCCAGCTGGCGATGACCACGAGCTCGCCGCCGGACATGCCGAGGGTGTACTTCCAGCGCCCATTGTCCTGGCACTGGGCGGTCCGCGAACCGATCCGGACGGCGTTCTGCAGTTCGTCCTCGCCGATGTGGCGTTCGGCCATCCGGTCCCGGATGTGCTGCGACAGGCTCCTGAGGCCCTGCGGGGCACTGTTGTTGGAGCAGTCCTGCGGCTCCTTGACCGGGGGGCAGCCCTGGCCGTCGTCGCGGCAGCGCATCAGCGAGATCGGCGAGTCCACCAGGTCCGCGATCGGGACCGTCGTCACGGCCTGGGTCCGGGCCTGGGCCGGGGCGGACGCCGCCGCCTGCGCCGGGGCCGCCGTGAACACCGCCGCGGAGGCGGCGAGGGCGACAAGCGCGATCCGGACGCTCTTCGAGTTGATCATGGGGGGCTCTTCCCTTGTTCCTTGACGATGCGCGGCCCCGCGGCCGCCCGGAACGAATGTCGGCGGTGGCCGTCCACGCGTGATGAGCGGGCGGCCCGTCCTGTGATCACCGGGGATGGGCGTCCGTCCATCGCACGAGGACCGGCCCGCCGCACAGTGGTGGCCATGAACGACGAACCGACCGTCCGCCTCGGGAAACCGCCGGCGGGCCACGGAGCGGATACCGGGAGGAGGAAGCGATGAACCTGGAACAGATGTACGCGTTCTGCCTGGCCGACCCGGTGTTCTTCGACGTACCGCAGCGCATCGCGGACGAGGACGAGCGCTGGACGCCGCCGCAGGTGGGCGGGGGCAGTGTGGTGCAGGACGACGCGGACGTGTGGGTGCGGGTCTTCTTCGGCCGGCCGCTGCCGCTGCAGGGCTGGAAGATCCACATATCCGCCGACGTCCCGGCCGCCCAGGAGATCCTGGACAAGGCCGCCGCGGTCTGCGCCTCCCACCGCGTCGCCTTCAAGTACCTGCGCAGCGCCCGGCTGCTCTCCGCGTTCAACTCCAAGTACGCCCACCGGGGTTCCTCGGGGAAGTTCATCGCCGTCTACCCGGCGGACGACGGGGAGCTGAAGGCGCTGCTGGACGGTCTCACGGCCGCGCTGGACGGGCAGCGGGGCCCCTACATCCTGTCCGACCTGCGATGGAGTGACAGCAGTCCGGTCTTCGTACGGTACGGGGCGTTCGCCGCGCGCTGGGCCCAGGACGGGGGCGACGCTCCCGTCCTGGCCATCGCCCGGCCGGACGGAACGCCCGTGCCCGACCCGCGTACCGCGGCGTTCACCCCGCCGCGGTGGGCTCCGACGCCCGGCTTCCTCCGTGAGCGCGTCGAACGGTTCTCGGTGATCAGCCGCGTCGACCTGCCGTACGAGATCGTGCGGCCGCTGCACTTCTCCAACGGGGGCGGGGTCTACCTGGCCAAGGATCCCGCGAGCGGCGACCTGGTCGTACTGAAGGAGGCACGGCCGCTGGCCGGGCTGGACGCCCGGGGACTGGACGCCGTCGCCCGCCTGCGGCACGAGCACCGCATGCTCACCGCGCTGGCCGGGACGGGGCTCGTACCGCGCGTGCTGGGCTACGAGACCCACTGGGAACACGACTTCCTCGTCCAGGAGTACATCGACGGCGACCCGCTGGCGAAGGCCGGCGTGCTGCGCCTGCCGCTGGTACGACCCGGCGCGACCCCGCAGACGTACGCGGAGTACACCCACTGGTCGCTCTCCATCCTCGACAAGGTCGCCGCGGCGGCCGCCGCCGTCCACCGGGCCGGGGTCGTCTTCGGCGATCTGCACCCGAACAACATCATCGTGCGCCCCGACGACACCGTCACCTTCATCGACCTGGAAGCCGCCCACCTCATCGGCGAGGAGCGCACCGGTCTGCTGGGCGCGCCCGGGTTCGCGGCGCCCGCCCACGTCACGGGCACCGACGTCGACGCCTACGGCCTGGCCGCCCTGCGCCTGGGCCAGTTCATCCCGCTGACGGCGCTGTCCGGCCCGGATCCGGCCAAGCCCGACCAGCTCGCACGATGGGCGCACGAACTCTTCCCGCTGCCGGCCGGGTACGCCCACGAAGCCGCCGCGGCCATGGCGGCGATCGCCGGAACCACCGCCGCGACACCGCGCGGACCCGGAGCGGTCGGCGAGGACTGGGAGGAGAACCGGGCGGGGCTCGTCGCCGCGCTCACCGCCTGCGCCACGCCCCACCGGGAGGACCGGCTCTTCCCCAACGATCCCGACGGGGCGCGGGAGGGCGGCGGAACCAACCTGTCCCACGGCGCGGCGGGCGTCCTGTACGCCCTGCACGCCACGGGCCACGCCGTCGACCCCGCGTGGACCGACTGGCTGACCGCCGCCACGCTGCGGGACATCGACCGTGCGCCCGTCGGCCTCTTCAACGGCTCCTGCGGGGTGGCAACCGTCCTCGACCTCCTGGGGCGGCACGAGGAGGCTACCGAGATCCTGGGCCGGGCCCTCGACCGCACCGGCGAACCGACGAGCCTCGGTCTGCTGACCGGACTGCCCGGCACGGGTCTGACCGCGCTCGGCTTCCACGCCCGTCGCGGGGACGGCGGCCACCTCGACCATGCCCGCCGCATCGCCGACCGCGTCGCGGAGCGCGTCGCCGAGCGCATCGCAGCCGCATCCGAGCGCCCGGTCGGCAAGGAACGCGGCGCGGGCCTCACCACCGGAGCGGCCGGAGCCGCCCTGTTCCTCGTACGGCTCCACGAACGCACCGGCGAACCCGGTTACCTCGACCTCGCCGAGAGAGCGCTGCGCCACGACCTCGCGCAGTGCGCGGATGTCGACGGCTCCCTGCAGGTCGACGACGGCTGGCGGTCCGTGCTCTACCTCGGCACCGGGTCCACGGGCATCGGACTCGCCCTGGCGGCCTTCCTGAAGCACCGCACCGGCACGGGACTCGGCGAGGCCCTCGACTCGATCCGGCTGGCGGCACGCGGCCAGTTCACCGTCTTCCCCGGTCTGCTCGACGGCCGCGCCGGACTGCTGTACTTCCTGACCGCCGCCGGCCACGGCGCCGACGACGCGGCCGCGCTCCAGGGGCACCGGCGCGATCTGTGGCGGCACGCCGTACCCCACGGCGACGGCCTCGCCTTCCCCGGCAGACACCTGGTCCGGCTGTCGATGGACCTCGCCACCGGTTCGGCCGGAGTCCTCCTGGCGATGGACGGCGCCCACCGCCGCACCGACCATCTCCTGCCCCTGCTCGCCGGGCCGGCTCCGGCCACCGCCGCCTGAAGCCTGCTGCAGCGGTCCCGGTCCAGCGAAACCCCTGCCACCGGAAGGAGGTGACCGACATGTCCATCCTCAACCTCCAGCAACTGGAGCTCACCGAGGAGGAGGGAGCCGCACTGCTCGCCAGCGCCATCAGCTACGCGTGCCACGGCACCCTCGCCTGAACCGTGTCCCGCCTCCGGCGGGAGCACCCGGCCCGTACGACCGCGGAAGGGAGGTGAACGACTTGTCCATCCTCAACCTCCAGCAGCTGGAGCTCACCGAGGAGGAAGGCGGCCTGCTGCTCATGAGCAGCGCCAGCTTCCAGTGCCACAACACCAGCTTCCACTAAGCCACGGGCGGCACACCCCGCCCGCACGACCGCGGAAAGGAGGTGAACGACATGTCCATCCTCAACCTCCAGCAGCTGGAGCTCACCGAGGAGGAAGGCGGCCTGCTGCTCATGAGCAGCGCCAGCTTCCAGTGCCACAACACCAGC
>NZ_JBHYXN010000030.1:61337-96389 GCF_042752335.1 Streptomyces sp. NPDC059355
TTCCACTGAACCACGGGTGACACACCCGTTCAGCTGGTGCGGTGACGATCCGTTCGCGGATCAGAACGGTCTGCGGGGCAGCGCCCCGCAGACCGTTCCGTCATGTTCTGCCCTTCCACCGGGTTCGGGCCCGCATCCACCCAACCGGCGGCGGATGGGATCCGCCGCCCCCGCACCCGGTCAGCCGGGCGGTCTCAGTTGAGCCGCTTGCGGGGGCAGTCGCCGGTGCCCCACGCGGTCGTGGTGGCGCAGGCGTGGCCCCGGTCGTCGCCCTCGCCGACATGGCCCGGACGCAGCGTCAACGCCCCGCCGGGCGTATCGGCCCCGGCCGACACCACGGTCGCGCTCGCCGTCGTGTCCGCCGTCGCGCTCGCGGCGCCCAGCCAGACCATTCCCGCGGCGGCCAGCACCGCCATCCCCCGTACGGTCTTGTTGATCACGACAACTCCTCTGCGACGTATGACATGTGACGGGCGGGATCCGGCTGGTCATGCCGTCCCGCTACTCCCGACTCTGCCAGCCGCGGGATGACAGCGGCAGGCCCGTAGTGGATCATCTGTGTGCCATGCACCTTTAGGAGGCAAGCACGTGGAAACGGGCATGGCAGCGGGCATGCCCGAGGTCGACGACTCGGCGGTCGCCCTGTACCGGTGGATGCTCGTGCACGGCGGGCTGCGCTCCTCGGACCTGCCGAAGGCCGCGGGAGAAACCGGTCTGACACAGGAGGAATGCCGCGCCGCGTTACGCCTGCTCACCGACACCTGTCTGGTACGGCCCGACGGCGACGGCTGGCAGGCCGTCAGTCCACAGGCGGCGGGGGCACGACTGCTGTCCGCCCCCGAGGCAGCGCTGCGCACGCACGAGGAAGAACTGCGGGTGCGCAGGGACGAACTCCAGCGCCGACGTGACGCGTTGACCGGGCTCATCCCCGTATACCTCCAGGCTCGGCAGCACGCCTTCCCCCAGGGCACGATCGACCACCTGCCCGACCAGTTCGCGGTGCGCGAACTCCTCACCGAGGTCATCGACGGCAGCCGCGCCGAAGTGCTCGTGTCCAAGCACGGCGGCTCCTTCCCGGAGGCCGCGCTGCGCGAGGCGTTACCGCGTGACCTGGCACTGCTGGAGCGGGGGGTGCGGATGCGCAGCCTCTACCAGCACGCCACCCGCTTCGATCCGCCGACACGGACGCACGCCGAGCGGCTGATCGAGGCGGGGGCGGAGATCCGCACACTGCCGGAGGTGCTCCCGCAGATGATCGTCGTCGACGGGGAACTGGGCTTCCTGCCGTCGCGGTCCGGCGGGGCACTGCTGATCCGGGAGCCGGACCTGCTCGGCTACCTCCTGGACGTCTTCGATCGGGACTGGGAGTACGCGACGCCGTTCGCCACGGGCCCGCAGGCGGCGCACGACATCTCGGAGACGGTCAAGAAGAGCATCCTGGCGCTCCTGGCCAAGGGGCTGAAGGACGACTCGATCGCGCGACGCCTGGGCATATCGCTGCGGACCTGCCGCCGGCACGTCTCGGAGCTGCTGCTCGGCCTGGGCGCGCACAGCCGCTTCCAGGCCGGGGTGATCGCCGAGCGGCAGGGTCTGACGCAGCCTCACCGGCCACTGCCGGAAAGGGCGGCACCCGCTCCGGCCTCGGGTCCGGCCACGGGTCCGGTCACGGATCCGACCCCCGTGCCGGATCCGGAGCCGGAGCCAAAGCCGGAGCCGAAGCCGGCTGCGGTCGGCCCCGACGGTCCGGACGGTCCGCCCCGCTGCCCCGGCTGCGGCGCGGCGCTCCCGGCGGCAGGAGGCCGCGGCCCCCTGCCGGGCCGTCCGGGCCGGCCGGCCCGGCACTGCTCGGCCGCCTGCCGGGCGCGGGCGTACCGGGCCCGCCGCAAACCGGGGTCCGGGGAGACCAGCCCCGCCGACAACGCGTGACGAAACACCCGTCCCGTCACGAAACCCCCTGTGTCACGGTCCGGGTGCCGGCGGCTGAACGCACCGGCGCCGGACATCGCCGCCGCGGCGCGCACGGTTCGTGGCGCTGGGCAGGGGTTCACGGGGTCAGCCGGCGGGCGCCTGCGTTCCGATCGCCGCGGTCAGTTCCGGGGCGTACGCGGCGAAGGGGCCGAGGTCCGTGGCGCGGGCGTAGGCCGGGTGGCCGCGGTGGGCCGCCAGGCGGGCCAGGGTGCGGGTGCCGTGGTACGCCGGCGGGCCCGCGGGGGCGGGCGGGGGCGGGAGGGGATCGCCCGCGGCGACCGCCGCCAGGGTTTCCTCGAACAGGGTCTGGCAGGCGCGGACGCCGCGGAGCATGACCTGGAAGTGGCGGGCGTCGGGGGCGATCGGGAAGCGGCGTACGGCCAGGACGCGGCCGGTGTCGATGCCCGCGTCGACCTCGTGGAGGGTGGCGCCGTACTCGTGCTCGCCGTTCAGCAGGGCGAAGAGGACGGCCACGGAGGGCAGTCCGCGGTGGCGGGGCAGCAGGCCGTTGTGGATGTTGAGGATGCGCAGGCCCCGGGAGAGGAGCGGTGCGCGGAAGATCCGGCGGTTGTTGAGGGACCAGACGATGCCGTCGGTGCAGGTGCGCGCCAGGGCGTCGGCGTGGGCGTTGATGTCGGCGGGGGCGGGGAGGTGCAGGTGCCGGGCGCCGTCCGTCGCGTCCTGCGGGTCCGCGGAGCAGACGAGGTCCACGGGGTGGCCTTGCGCCGCCGCGTACGCGACGGCCCGGTGCAGGAGTGCGCCGTCTCCGACGAAGATCATGCGGGGAGCTCCTCTCGGGCGGCGGTGAGGTGGGCGCAGAGCTGCGCGAGCGTCAGGTTCCGCACCAGGCAGTCGAGGCCGGCCATGAAGCGGCGGGCCTGCGCGGGTTCCAGGAGGTCCTCGGAGACGGCGGTGAGCATCTCCACGAGGGCGAGGGAGTCTCCGCCCAAGGCCTGGAAGTCGGACTCCGCGGACAGCCGGGCGGGCTCCACGGCGAGGATCGCGGACCAGTGGGCGGCCACCCGGGCCCGGAGGGTGGCGGGCTCCGCCCCGTCGGGGGCGACGGCGCGGGCGGGAGCGGGGGCCGTGGTGAAGGGGTCGGGCAGGGCGTCGAGATCGGCCTTGCCGCCGACCGTGCTGGGGATGGCGTCGACGGTGACGACGTGCGCCGGGACCATGGCGGCGGGCAGCAGGGCGGCCAGCGCGGAGCGGAGGGTCTCGGGGAGGCCGGGGCCGCCGTGCGGGGCTTCGGCGCGGGGGACGACGTACGCGCACAGGACTGGCGTGGTGGTGTGCGGGCGGCGGCGGGCGGCCACGGCGGCGCGGCTCACCTCGGGCCGGGCTTCGAGCGCGGCGACGATCTCCGCGGGCTCGATGCGATGCCCGGCGATCTTGAGCTGACCGTCGATGCGGCCGGCGAACTCGACCTCCCCGCCGGGCAGTCGCCGGCCGAGGTCGCCCGTGCGGTAGGTGCGGGTGCCGTCCTCGTGCTCGGCGAACGGGGAGGGGCCGCCGTCGGGCGGTCCGAGGTAACCGCGGGCCACCTGGGCGCCGCTGACGACGATCTCCCCCGTGCGGCCGGTGTCCTCGGCCCCGGTGCCGATGCGCTCGCCGTCCTCGGTGACGAGGTCGACGCGGGCGTAGGGGCCGGGGGTGCCGATGGGGAGGGTCGCGGCCGTGGTCGGGCGCGCGTCGTCCACGACATGGGCGAGGCAGACGACGGTCGCCTCGGTGGGGCCGTAGCCGTTGATGATGCGGCAGTCGGGGCCGAAGGCGGTACGGGCGCTGCGGACGGCGGCCGGAGTCAGCGGTTCGCCGCCGAGCAGCAGGGTGCGTACGCCGCCGGCGTCGCCGCCCGCATCGGCATCGGACAGGAAGGGCAGGTGGGAGGGGGTGAGGGCGAGGGCGTCGGCGCGGTGGTCGGTGACGAGCCGGCGCAGGGTGGCGCGCGAGGGGGCGTCGGGCGCGAGGACGATCGTGCCGCCGGCCAGGAGGGGCAGGAAGAGGGGGAAGCAGGAGATGTCGAAGCCGTAGGAGGACGCGAAGCCGAAGCGGGTCCGGGCGTCCACGCGGCAGACCCGCGTCATCCAGTGGACGAAGCCCGCGAGGGCGCGGTGTTCGATCTGCACGCCCTTGGGGCGGCCGGTGGAGCCGGAGGTGTGGATGACGTACGCGAGGTCCTCGGGCGCGGGGGCCCGGGGTGCGGGCAGGGGCGCCCGCGGGACGGTGCCGTGGTCCTCGGCGAGGTCCTCGGCGAGGAGGAGCGGGCAGGGGGCGAGCGCGGTGAGGGGCTCGGCGAGGTGGCGCCGGGTCAGGCAGAGCCGGGCGCCGCAGGAGCGGAGGATGTCCGCGGTCCGCGCGGCGGGGTGGGCGGGGTCCAGCGGCACGTAGGCGGCGCCCGCCTTGAGGATCCCCCACAGGGCGCAGACCCCGGCCGGGGTGCGGTCGACGACCAGACCGACAAGGTCTTCGCGGCCGATGCCGCGGCGGATCAGCGCGGCGGCGACGACATCGGAGCGGCGGTCCAGTTCGGCGTACGTGACCACCCCGCCGGGCCCGTCGAGCGCGGGCGCCCGGGGCGTGCGGGCGGCCTGCGCACGGAACAGTTCCACGACGGTGGCGCGGGGCGGCACGGCATCGGGCCGCGGCACGGGGGACGCGGGCGCGGGCGGTGGGGCCGGGGAGGCCGGGAGGCGGGTCAGGACCTCGTCCAGCAGGCGGGTGGCACGTTCGGCCAGGTCGGGGCCGCCGCGGACGCCCATGGTGAGCTCCGTGGCGGTGTCCGTCTCGGTGGCGACCACCGAGACGGGGACCAGCGGCGCGTGGACCGGCAGCGCGTACAGCGTCGTCGCGGTGAAGCCCCCGCCGGAGAACTCGGCCGGGTCCAGGCGCCCCAGGTGGGAGACGACGACCGAGGCGAGATGGCGGTCGGCCCGTACGGCGGCGGCCTGGGCGGCCCGCAGCAGCAGGCGACCGGCCGCCGGCGGCAGTGGGAGCAGGGCCGACTCGAAGCCCTCGGCGAGCTCCTGCTTCTTCGAGAGGGCCCGGAGCAGGGCGCCGTGTGCCCTCGGCCACTCCTGTCCGGGGCTCAGCTCCAGGAACAGGGGAAGGGTGAGGTTGCCGGTCGCGGCGATGCCGGGGCGGTGGCGCCGCAGGTCGACCGGGACCATGACCCGGGTGCCGCCGCCCGGCGCCGCGCTGTCCGCCAGGGCCTGGGCCAGGCGCGCCGTGAGGGCCGGGTGGTGGGTGGGGAGGGTTCGGCGGAGCCAGAGGATCTGCTCGGGGCCCCGGGCCGGGCGGCCCAGGGGGGACGGGCGGTCGGGGGCGAGGGACGGGCGCCGGGCGGTGGCGCCCAGGCGGCGCAGGAGGCCGCGGTCGCTGTCCGGGGCGAGGGCGGGGCGGCCGGGCTCCCCGCGCAGGGCGCGGAAGACCTCCCGTACCCAGGTCAGGGCGCCGTGACCGTCCATCAGGGCGTGCGGGGCGCTGAACACCAGCACGGCCGTGCCCGCGGTGGTGCCGGGAATGGCCAGGACCTCGCAGCCCGGTGCGGCGTCGCGGTGCGAGCGGCCCGTGAGGAGTGCCGCCGTGGCCGGGTCGGACACGTCGATGGGCCCGGCGGCGGGAGCCGCGTAGCGGATCGCGGGCAGCGGGCCCTCGGCGGTCCAGACGGGCCCGCGCCGTACCAGGCGGGAGCCGGGGCACGTCTCGGCGGCCCGGGCGACCGCCGCGCGCAGGGCCGCCGGTCCGGGGACGGTGTGCCCTTCCACGACGATGCGCAGGGCCATGGCGCCGCGTGCGTGGCCGGCGGCCAGGTAGAGGTGTTCCGTGGGCGACACCGGTCGCCGGTACGGGATGAGAGGGGTTGTCATCGTCGTGTCGTTCCCTGGTCGGTACGGGTGCGGCCCGGCTGCGTCCAGGCCTGGAGGCCGCCGTTGGCGTGGATCCAGCGGAGCAGCCCGCTCACGCCGTCCTCCCGGGTGCGCGGCGGGTCGTAGCCGAGGTCGCGGCGGGCGGCGCCCGTGTCGTACGTGGTGGAGCGGGTGAGGAGGGCCGTCGTGTAGCGGCTCAGCGGCGGCCCCGTCGCGGCCGAGGGGCGCAGGCGCCATGCCGTCTCCACCGCCCCGGCCAGGGCCCGGGTGGCCGTGACCGGGATGCGGGGGTGCGGTGGCGGGCAGCCGAGACGGGAGCCGACGTCCGTGAGGAAGGCCCACAGGTCGGTCACCTCGCGGTCGGCTATGAAGTACGCCTTGCCGCCGATGCGTTCGGCGGGGGCGGCGGCCGCGCGCAGGCAGGCGTCGACGGCGTTGTCGACGTGGCACAGCGAGACCCGTACGCGTTTCCCGCCGGACAGGTCGGGCAGCCGGCCCTCCCGCATCGAGGCGATCATGCGGGGCAGGAAGCCCGCGTGGTCGCGGGGGCCCCAGATGCCGCGCGGGCGCAGGGCGCAGGTGGTGAAGTCCGGTGTGTTCGCGGCCAGTACGTACTGCTCCGCGGCGGCCTTCGTCGCGCAGTAGTGGTTGAAGAACCGGGTGGGGTAGGGGGTGCTCTCGTCGATCCGGAGCCGGTCGCCCTCGCGCAGGTGCATCAGCGCGCTCGGGCTGCTGACGAAGACGAAGCGGGTGGCGCCCGCCGCGCGGGTCGCCGTCAGCAGCCGCTGCGTTCCGGCGACGTTGGCCTCCTCGAACTGGGCGCGGCTGCCGTGGTCGACGACGCGGGCGGCGCTGTGCAGCACGGTGTCGCAGCCGATGGCCGCGCGCGCCAGCGAGGCCGTGTCGGCGAGGTCGCCGGGTACGAGGTCAATGCCCGGTCCGAGGGCGCTCAGCCGGGCCGTGTCGCTGCCCGGCCGGACCAGGGCGCGGACCCGGTGGCCGTCGCGCAGGCAGGCGTCGGCGAGGTGGCCGCCGAGGAAGCCGGTGGCCCCGGTGATCAGGATGTTCACCGGACTTCTTCCTGGAAGCTCCGGCCTTCAGACCGGGGAAGAGTGGATCCTCGACTCGAAGGCTCGGAGCACCTGTGTTCTCTATGCATCTGACGGGACCTGCACCTTCTCTGATTGTCAGTGAGGACTGTTACGTTGCGGTCATGACGACGCTGATGACCGACGGTGCTGGGGTTGCCCGGTACACGTACCGGCTGCGCGCCTCGTCGACCGCGTTGACCCGGCTTGAAGCCGAATGCGCGCGGTGCCGGTGGGTATGGAACGAGTGTGTGGCAACGTCCCGTAAGGTCCACGCCCTCAACAGGGACGCCGAACGGAAAATCACCTGCGGTCCGGCGCAGCTCGACAAGATGTTGACTGCGGCCCGCCGGTCGGTGGCCTGGCTGCGTGAGGGGGCTTCGGTGCCGCAGCAGCAGACGGTCCGGGACTTCGCGAAGTCCCGGACCAAGGCGGTGAAAGACATCAAGGCGAAGCTGCCGATGCGGCAGCGGGCCGGGATGCCCCGGATCAAGCGGAAGCGGGAGGCCGCACCGTCGCTGAACTACACGCGGCGCGGGTTCTCGGTCAGGGACGGCCGTCTGCACCTGGCAGGCGGGATCCTCCTGACGGTCGTGTGGTCTCGTGACCTGCCGTCCGACCCCACTAGCGTGCGCGTGTACCGCGACAGTCTCGGGCACTGGTACGCGTCGTTCGTAGTGACGGCCCATACACAGCCGCTGCCGGAGACGGGAGCGGTGATCGGTGTGGACTGGGGTGTGAAGGAAACCGCCACGACCACCTCCGACGCCCACGACCTCCGGCACGCCGAGCACGGCAAGACCTCCGCTGCCCGGCTCGCCCGCTACCAGCGGATGATGGCCCGGCGTGCGACGCCCAAGAACCGGCCCGACACTGCCGGGTACCGCGAGGCCCGGAGGGCTGCGGCGAAGGTTTCGAAGAAGATCGCCCGGCAGCGCCAGGACACCGGCCGCAAGTGGGCCAAGACCATCGTCCGGGACTTCGACCAAATCGCCGTGGAAGATTTCCGGCCGCGCTTCCTCGCGAAGTCCAGCATGGCCCGCAAATCGGCCGACGCCGCGATCGGTGCCACGAAGACGGCACTGATCGAGCAGGCCCGCAAGCACGGCCGGAAACTGCGCCTTGTGCACCCCGCGCACACCACCATGGACTGCGCACGGTGCGGAGCGAGAACCAAGCACGCACTCCCCCTTTCCGAAAGGACGTACACGTGCACCGCATGCGGAATCTCTTCTCCCAGGGACAAGAACTCCGCACGCGTCATGCTCGTCCGGGCTGGTCTCAACCCGGCTAGTGCTGATCTTGTAAGACCCGCCCCCTGCCAGGGGTCAGGCAAAGTGAGCTAGGAATCCCCGCCCCTCAGGGCGGAGAGGTTTCAAAGCGCCCGCCACCAGGTCGCGCCGTAGAGCATGGTCAGTGCGGCGGTGGCGGTGCTGCCGCGGCCCGCGGCCCTGCCCCGGGGCAGGGCGAGGGGGATCTGCGCGGCGTGCACCGGGATGCTGAGGAAGGCGTCGGCCCACCAGAGCCAGCGCAGCAGGGGTACGTCGGGGACGTCCCCGACGGCAGCCCAGAGGGCGCCGCCGAGGAGGTACGCCCAGCCGGCGATCGGTACGAGGCGGGCCGCGCGGGCCCGGGAGAACGGGGGCGGGGGCGGGGCGAGGCGGCGCTCGGCCCAGCGGGCCAGCTGCTCGCGGCCGATCTTGGCGTTGTGGCGGATGTCGACCGGGAAGGCGGGGTGGTGCAGGAACTCCTCCAGCCCCCGGGTGGGCACGTGTTCGGAGGCGAGGGCCCGCAGTTCGACGACCAGGTCCCGCCAGGCGGCGCTGCCGACCGGGACGCCGGTCTCCACGCAGACGACGGGGCGCTGGGCGCCGGCCGGGCCGATGCCGACCAGGGCGCTGCGGCGCACCAGCGGATGGGCGTTGAAGACGCCCTCGCAGCGCACGGTGTGCAGGTCCCGGCCCGCGGCGCGCACCCGCTGGGAGGTGCGGCCGCAGAACCAGAGCCGGCCGAGGTCGTCGAGGTATCCGAGGTCGCCGGTGCGGTGCCAGGTGAGCGCCGCGGCGTCGGGCCGGGTCTCGAGCACCTTGTGCAGGGCGTCGGAGCGGGGCGCGTCGTGGTAGCGGGGGCTGACGGACTCGCCCTCGACGAGTATCTCGCCGATGCTGCCGGCGGGCAGGGCGGTCCCGGCGTGGAGGCGGGGGCGCGGGCCGTCGGTGACGGGGACGATGCGGACGCGGGTGCCGGGGACGGGGCGGCCGATGCAGGTGCCGGCTCCGCGGGCACTGCCCGCGGAGGTCTCGCCGAGGATCTCCCCGGATTCGATCGAGGAGATCGGCAGGACCTCGGTGGCCCCGTACGTGACGTGGACGGACGCCTTCTCGTCGAGGACGGTGCGCAGGGCGGAGACGACGGAGTCCGGGACGGGCGCACCGCCGGAGACGACGCAGCGCAGGTCGGGCAGGGAGCGGCCCTCGGCGGTGAGGTGGTCGGCGAGGTTCCGCAGCAGGGCGGGCGAGGCGAACATGGTGGTCGCGCCGAACCGTTCCAGCGCGTCCACGAGCAGGGCGGGTTCGGCCTGGGCGACCTTGGCCGGGGCGAGGGGGGCGAGGACGGTGGTGGATCCGTAGACGAGGTCGAGGATCCCGTAGAAGGGCAGGGTCACCAGTGACGTGTCGTCGCGGGTGCGGCCGTGGGCGGCCTCGATCTGGCGGGCGATGGAGAGCGCCATGCGGTGGGTGTACTCGACTCCCTTGGCGGGGCCGGTGCTTCCGGTGGTGAACCCGATCATCAGGAGGTCGTCGCCGCCCACGTCGGCCGCGGGGGGCCGCGGCCCGGCGGTGGCGCGCAGGGCGGCGAGGGTGTGGCCGCCCCACAGCCGGCGGCGGCCGAGCGTGACGGGGATGCGTACGCCGCCGAAGGTGCGCCGGCCGAGGACCCGTACGAGGTGGGCGAGGGGCGGTCCGATGAACGCCTCGGCGCCGGCGGCGCGGTAGCAGTGGAGCATCCGGCGCACGCCCATGCCGGGGTCGACGACGACGGGGACGGCGCCGAGCCGGAAGAGGGCGAAGGCGAGGGCGAAGAGCTCGGGGCCGGGCGGCGCCATCAGTACGGTCTTGGTCCCGCGGGTGATCCCGGCGCGGGCGAGTCCGTGGGCGATCTCCTCGACCGTGTCCTGTAACTGCCCGTAGGTGACCTCGCGGTAACGCGGGCGGCCCCCCGGCTCGCGGCCGTCGGGGTGGATGACGGCCGGCTTGTGCGGGAAGGCGGCGGCGTTGCGCTCCAGGCGGTCGGCCAGGCCTGCGGCGGTCGTGGAAAGGGGGACGGTGCTCGTGGTCATGGTGGCGCGTCACCAGCCTTCGGGCCGGTAGGAGGCGCAGGCGGCGCTGGGCCCGGCGCCGGCGGTGACGATGAGCAGCCGGTCCCGGTCCTCGGGGCGCGGGGCGGCCAGGGCCTGGAGGTAGCCGAGGATCGGCGCCGCGGTGTGCGGCTCGCCGGCGACGACATTGCCGTGCGCGGCTCGCGGGCCGACCACGAGGGTGCGGTCCGGGTCGATGCCGTGCTCGCGGATGTACGCGGCGGTGCAGGCGGCGGCGTGCGCGGAGCGCCGCGCGCCGTGTCCCTCCGTACGGCGGACCGTGATCCGGGAGCGGCCGTCGCTGCCCATGGCCGCGGTGTCGAGGTACCCCTCGGTGTCGGTGGGCCCGTCGCCCGCGTACACGGACACCGGGCCGAAACCGGCGCCGGGGTCGGCGCTGCGCTGCAGGAGGAGGGCGCCGGCCAGGTCCGCGTACGGGTAGTGGGGGTCGCGGCGGGCGTCGCCGCCGGGGTGCACGTCGGCGGCGGTGATCAGGGCGCGGTCGGCGCTGCCGGTGTCGAGGAGGCTCTGGGCGAGCTGTACGGCGTTCAGGACGCCGCAGGCTCCGTTCATGAGGTCGAAGGAGAAGCCGGCGGCGGGGGCCGGGTCGGCGATGTAGTCCAGATTGATGCCGACCTCCTTCTGGACCAGGGCCGCGAGGGCCGGTTCGAAGGTGTTGGACTCCCGGTAGACGCCGACGTTGATGAGGACGCCGACGGATGACGGGGAGACCTGCGCCTGATCCAGGCAGGCGCGGGCGGCGCGGCTCGCGAGTTCGACGGCGCAGGCGGGTCCGGCGCCGTGGTGCGTGGCGGTGTGGGCTGCGGCGATGACCATTCCCATGGTTCAGACCCCCATGTCCGTGATCGTGGCCGACAGGGCGCCGGTCACCACGCCGGAGGCGGCGGGGACCATGAGGAACCGGGATCCGGTGCGGGCGGTGCCGGCCCGCAGGTGCTCGCGCAGCGTCAGGAAGTGGGCGGTGGTGGCGGTGTTGCCGTACTTCTCGACGACCGCGAGGGAGGTGGGCATGGGGGCCCCGAACTCGGCTTCGGCGGTCTGGTTCACGTAGTCGATGAACCGGGTGCCGACCTGGTGCTGGATGACGTAGTCGAAGGCCTCGTCGGTGAACTCCCGGCCCTGCTTGGCCAGGAGGTCCCGGTGGAACCGCGGCCACAGTTTGAGCCGGTCGCGGTTGTGCATCTTCTTGTTGTCCGTGTAGAGGGCGATGCCCTGGCTGCGGTCGCTCGGCATGCCCATGCACAGGTGCGCGTACTCGGCGCAGGTCATCAGTTCCACGTAGTGGATCCGGTCGGCCTCGTCGGTGGAGGCGTCCAGGACCACGGCGGCCGCCGAGTCGCCGACGGAGAGCGAGGCGAACTGCGGGTCGTAGGAGTCGGTGATCTCGCGGGCCGCCGTCTCGGCGACGGCGGTGGCCTGCTCGCCGCTGACGACCAGGCCGTTGCGTACCGCGCCGGAGCGGATCATGCGGTCGAGCAGGTAGACGCCGGTCATCATGCCGGCGCAGGCGTTGGACACGTCGAAGTGGACGGCCCTTCGCGCGCCGAGCTCGCGGGCGATGAGAGAGGCGAAGGACGGTTCGAAGGTGAAGCGGCCGCCGTCCGTGAAGCGGGTGATCGAGGCCGATATGACGACGTCGAGGTCGGCGGCCTCGTAGCGGGAGGCCTCGAGGCAGTCCCGCGCGGCGGACAGGGCCATCGAGAAGGAGTTCTCGGCGGCCGCCGGGTCCGGGTCGTACACCCGGCGCTCGGCGACTCCGGTGATCCGCTGGAGGTCCGCGTCACGGACAGCGGCCATCCCCTCGGTCAGCTCCCGGGTGGTGACCACGGTCTCGGGGACGTGGGCCCCCAGGGCCTCCAAGCGGCTGTGGCGATTCGGTGTGCTGGTGTTCATGCTTCACGTTCTCCATGGGACATCCCCGTTACAGACAGCGAAGTTACCGTAGCGTAGGGATCAATCCGCATGCTCCGCAAAGGGCGTTGAAGCGCGCAGATGGGTCGATTACCGGCCAGGGCTCCCATGGATCACATTTCGCCAGTACCCGGACCTGGCACCTCCCGCCCCGCCGATCGTCGGCCGGAACATCACGCACGGTGCGCGAAACCTGTCCGGAACCGCTCGGTCCGCTCGGCGCGGCTCAGCCTGCCCGTTGCGGCTCAGCCCGCTCGGCCCTCGCCCCGCCCGGCCCGGTCGGACTCGCTGCGCAGGACGCAGAACTCGTTGCCCTCGGGGTCGACGAGGATCACCCAGCCGGAGCCGTCGGGCTCGCGGTGATCGGCGGCGAAGACGGCGCCGAGGCCCAGCAGCCGGCCGACCTCCTCGTCGCGCGAGGTCTCGGGGCGCAGGCACAGATGGATCCGGTTCTTGACCGTCTTGGCCTCGGGCACCTGGTTGAAGTACAGCACCGGGCCCTCCGCCAGCGGCACCCGGGTCTCCCGGTCACCCGGGCGGGCCCCGGGATCCAGCGGACGGCCCGTCACGCCGGCCCAGAACCGGGCCAGCCCGTAGGCGTCCGCACAATCGATCGCCACGTTCTGCACCACCGAGACCATGGGCTTGAGCCTTGCCGATCTCCACGCAGAACGCCACCCCGTCTCATTTGAAACATAAACGACATCTGTTGCACGTTTCTGCAACCCCGAGGTCGAAAAACACATCCAAAGAGGCGAGGACCCACCCGTTCTGCCCGCCCGAGGGCAGCCGCAACTGTTCGGAGCGAAGTTCGTGCACGTGTACCCGCAGCCGCAGCCGCAGCCGCCCAGGCGATCCCGCAAGAAGGCGTGGATCGGCTCCGCGGTGGCGGTGGCGCTCATAGCCGGCGCCGGCGCCGGGTTGATCTACTGGAAGACGGACTGGTTCGACGGGAACGGGGAGGCCGTCAGCTACGCGAAGCCCCCCGCCGCAGCGGACAACGGCAAGGGCGCCGGGGCCGGGGCCGGCGGCGGGAAGCAGGCCTCCGCGCCGAGCGCGGACCCGGACGTGTCCCTCCCCGCCGGCCCGTTCACCGAGTTCAAGCAGACGGTCAAGCTGGACGACGGCACCCGCATATCCAAGGCCAAGGTGAAGGGCGCCAAGTCCGGCTTCGACGGCAGCGTCTGGGTGTGGACGCCGAAGGAGTACGACCGCCCGGAGTACGCGAAGAGCGCCTTCCCGGTCATGATCGCGCTGCCCGGAGGCAACGGGAACGCCGACAACTACTGGGCGACCATGCCGAAGCTGGGCCTCCAGGCGGCCATCTCCGAGGGCGCCGCGGCCGGCAAGAGCCTCCCCTTCATCGTGGTCATGCCGATCCTCAACCCGGACGCCAAGTACTACTACGACGGCTCCGACATCCCCGGCCAGGCCAAGATGGGCACCTGGATCGGCGAGGACGTGCCCGATATCGCCCGGGCCAACTTCCGTACCTACAAGTCCCGCGACGGCTGGGCCTTCATGGGCAACTCCTCGGGCGCCTTCGTCGGCCTCAAGCAGCTCCTGCAGAAGCCGGACCGCTTCCGGGCCGTCATCGCCAACGGCGGCGAGATCGTCCCCGACTCGCCGCTCTGGAAGGGCCACCAGGCGGAGATGGACGCGAACAACCCCGAGAAGCTCGCCCCGAAGCTGATCGCCGACAAGGGTCCCGAGGTGAACGTCTTCTTCCAGTACGGCACCAAGGAGGGCGGGCGCGAGCGGATGGAGAAGTTCCAGCAGCAGTTCGGCAAGGGCCCGGTCAAGGTCACGATCCACGAGATCCAGGGCGGCGACCACAACGGCTGGGACTACGTCCGGGGCATGAAGGAAGGCGCCCTGGAGCAGCTCAGCAAGCTGATGAAGGGCCCGAAGCCGCAGTAGGCGGTCCGGAAGCCGTTTCGCGGCGTTTAGGGACATTGGTCCATGGTTTTCGACCCGCACCTCCAGTGATGCTGATGGGGAGTCACGTACAGGAGGAGCAACATGCAGGTGGAAACCGAGCCGGACCGGCAGCGATTGCGGATCCTGGTCCTGTCCGACGTCAGCGGACTGGGCCTGGGGGGTGTCCCGGTGTTCAACATGGAGCTGTGCAAGGGGCTGGCGCAGCGTCACGACGTGACGCTGCTGACGGTCGATCCGGACACCGAATACGACGACGAGAAGATGCGCCGGCAGCACGGCGACACGCGCATCGTCAACGCTCCCGTTCCCGGCATCGAGCCGCGTGACGTGCTGGAGTCACTGGTGGCGGGCCCTCCGGACGGATACGGGTTGCCCGCGCCGGGGGGTGAACCGTTCCACCTGGTCATCGGGCACTCCCGCTTCTCGGGACCGGCGGCCAAGGCCATCCGGGAGAAGTGGTACCCGACGGCCCGGTTGATCCACTTCCTGCACACGAGCCCGGTGCGGCTGGACAAGATCAAGGGACGCTGGGAGAAGGGCGCCAAGAACGCCGTCGCCGAGCGCAGGGTCATGCACCGAGCCGATCTCGTGACGGGCGTGGGGGCGCTGCTGACCGCCGAGTGCGAGCGCCTGTCCGATCAGGTGGTGCACGTGCCGGGCCTGCACGAGTTCGTACCCGGTACGGAGATCGGAACCCTCGTGGCGGGCCCGCACGGGGGTGCGGGGCGGGTCGACCTCCTGCTGCCCGGCCGGGCCACGGACGAGATCAAGGGCGTCGACAACGCGATCCGCACCATGGGGATCCTGAAGAAGCGCCACGGAGCGGTCTTCCACCTGACGGTCCGGGGAGGGCCGGATCCGCTCAAGGAGCCGAAGGAGTACGGGGAGTGGATGGCGAAGGTGGAGGCGTACGGCGCGGAAGGCACCGTGACGCTCCTGCCCTTCACCAAGAACCCGGCCGATCTCCAGGAGGACCGTGAGCGTGCGGACGCGGTGATCATGCCGTCCCTGCACGAGGGGTTCGGTCTGGTGGCCACGGAAGCCGCGGGCCGCGGCATACCCGTCCTCGTCAACGCGGAGAGCGGCGCCGCCGGCTTCTTCGACCAGGCCCCCGGTGGCGGGAACTGCGTGGTCCGCGTGGAGCCGGGCGAGTCGGTGCCCGAGACTTGGGCCGACGCCGTCGAGCGGCTCCAGCAGGACCTGGCCGGCCGCTGGGACGAGGCCCGTACGCTCTACGGCTACCTCGCGCAGTACTCGTGGGAGCACGCGGGCGACGCCATGGCCCAAGCCGCCATGCAGACGACACCGGCGACCCGGCGCTCGCCGCACCGCAGGTGCATCGGCCGCCGGACGAAGCAGGGGCCCGGCGGGACGGTGCTGCCCGGGGGCACCCGTACGGAGTGGGCGGTCGGGCCGTGGTACGACGGCTCGGTCGGCTGGGCACCGGGGGCGGACCGGCAGTACGCGGCGTGGCACGAGATCAACCCCCTCAGGCGCTCCCAGAGCGTCAAGGAGCCCGCCCGGCAGCGACGCCGTCCCGAGCTCCGGCGCTCGCTCAGCACCGAGACGCGCGGAACGATCACGACCGGCTGATCCGCACGGAAAGAAGAGGTAGGAATTCGGGTTGACCGAGGGGGCCGGCCGGGGGTCGGCCGGGCAATTGCCGGCCCCCTTCTCCCCCGCAGCCCGATCCGTCCTTCGGGACTTTCGTCCTATCGGGCCCGTCGTATTACCGTGCCACACTTCTGACGGACAGTGTGAAAATTTCGACCGTGCGGTGGTGACCTATGCCCGGATCCGTTTACAGCACCACTTTCGAGCGTGACCAGAGAAATCGCAGGGCTTTCCGTGCACCCGCACCAAAGACTCCGCGGAATCAATCCCGGCCCCAACTCCCGGCCCTTTCCGTGCCCCTGCCCCAGCCCCTGCCCCTGCCCCTCAGCAGCCAGGTGCGCAGTCTGCACGTCGATACCGAACTCTTCGCGCAGGTGCACGCCGGGCTCCCCGAGGCACTGCGGACCCCGCGGAATTTCGACCTGCTGGAACAGGTGCTCTCGGGCCAGCACCTCATGGCCCTCGGGACGAGCTTCATCGGGCGCAGCGCGAAGCTGCTGGCCCACCTGACGGGCGGCAACCACACCTGGAACTACGACTGCCGGGTGTGGATCTCGCTGCTGCCGGACGGGCAGCCGGCCGGCCCCGTCTCCCTGCCGAACGCCAGCATGGCGACGGCCCACAAGGCGGCCGGTTCCCTGGCCGACAGCAAAACGCGCACCACGGGGCCGACCTTCTCCGCGACCGGCACCGCGGGCACCCTGATGGGAGTCCAGCAGCTCGGCGGCAACGCGACGGCCGGAGTCGCGTACAAGCGGGAGACGGCCCGCAACCACACGAGCAACATGGGGCACGAGCGGTCGGACACCCTGTCGTACGGGGAGGGGACGCTCCAGTACGGGAACCGTGCGACGGTCCGGATCCGCGTCGAGTGGGACAAGAAGCCCAGCCTCCTGGCGCTGTGGGCCCGGGGGAAGCCGCACAAGGAGCACACGATCGTCCCGCAGGACGGCGCCGGAGGCTCCGCCGCGGCCGAACTGGAGTACGTCATCCCCAGCGCGCTCGTCCTGCCGAGGACCGCCGATGCCGGTACGAGCACCGACGCGGGTAAGAGCACCACCGTCGGGGCGGGCGCAGCCCGCCGGACCGCGGACACCCGCGTGTACGAGGTCTGATACCGGGCGGCGGCGGTCCTCGGACCGCCGCCCCTCAGGCCCGCCGCGTCCGCGCCTCGCCGCGCGCTCCCATCAGCAGGTGGCCGTCTTCGGCCTCGACGCGGACGGTGTCGCCGTCGCGGACCTCGCCCGCGAGGATCTCCTTGGCGAGGCGGTCGCCGATGGCCGTCTGGATCAGACGGCGCAGGGGCCGCGCGCCGTAGGCCGGGTCGTTGCCCTTGTCCGCCAGCCAGGCCAGGGCCTGCGGGGTGACGTCCAGGGTCAGGCGGCGCTGCGCCAGACGCCCGGCGAGAGCGGCGATCTGAAGCTCCGCGATATGGGCCAGCTCCTCCTCGCTCAGCGCGGAGAACACCACCAGATCGTCCAGGCGGTTGAGGAACTCCGGCTTGAAACTCCCCCGGACCACCTCCAGGACCCTGGCCTTCTTCTCCTGCGCCGAGGCCGCCGGATCCATCAGGAACTGGGAACCCAGATTGGAGGTCAGGATCAGGATCGTGTTGCGGAAGTCCACCGTCCGGCCCTGGCCGTCCGTGAGACGCCCGTCGTCCAGGACCTGGAGCAGGATGTCGAAGACCTCCGGATGGGCCTTCTCCACCTCGTCCAGCAGCACCACCGAGTACGGACGCCGGCGCACGGCCTCCGTCAGCTGACCGCCCTCCTCATAACCCACGTACCCGGGCGGGGCGCCCACCAGACGCGCCACCGAATGCTTCTCGCCGTACTCCGACATGTCGATGCGGACCATCGCCCGCTCGTCGTCGAAGAGGAAGTCCGCGAGCGCCTTGGCCAGCTCCGTCTTGCCCACCCCCGTCGGGCCCAGGAACAGGAACGAGCCGGTCGGCCGGTCCGGATCCGCAATGCCGGCCCGGGTGCGGCGCACGGCGTCCGAGACGGCCCGCACGGCCTCGCCCTGGCCGATCAGACGCCGGCCCAGCCCGTCCTCCATACGCAGCAGCTTCTGCGTCTCACCCTCCAGGAGACGACCCGCCGGGATGCCGGTCCAGGCGCCCACCACGTCCGCGATGTCATCCGGGCCGACCTCCTCCTTGACCATCTGCTCGTCGGGGTCAAGGGTGCGAGAGGCTTCGCGTTCCGCCTCCACGGCCTCCTCGACCTCCCTTTCGAGGGCGGGGATCGCTCCGTAGAGCAGCTTGGAGGCAGTGTCGAAATCGCCGTCGCGCTGGGCCCGCTCGGCCTGCCCGCGTGCCTCGTCGAGGCGCTCCTTGAGCTCGCCGACCCGGTTGAGGGACTGCTTCTCCTTCTCCCAGCGGGCCGTCAGGCCCCGCAGGTCCTCCTCCTTGTCGGCGAGGTCCTTGCGCAGTTTGGCCAGGCGTTCGCGCGATGCGGGGTCGGACTCGTCCTTCAGTGCCAGCTCCTCCATCCGCAGGCGGTCCACGGATCGTTGGAGCTCGTCGATCTCCACGGGAGAGGAGTCGATCTCCATGCGGAGGCGGGAGGCGGCCTCGTCGACCAGGTCGATGGCCTTGTCGGGAAGGAACCGGGAGGTGATGTACCGGTCGGAGAGAGTCGCGGCCGCGACCAGCGCGCTGTCGTTGATGACCACCTTGTGGTGGGCCTCGTAGCGGCCCTTGAGCCCGCGCAGGATCGCGATGGTGTCCTCCACCGACGGCTCGGCCACCAGCACCTGCTGGAAGCGCCGCTCCAGCGCCGGATCCTTCTCGATCCGCTCGCGGTACTCGTCGAGAGTGGTCGCACCCACCATCCGCAGCTCCCCGCGGGCCAGCATCGGCTTGAGCATGTTGCCCGCATCCATCGCCGAATCACCGATCGCCCCGGCCCCGACGACGGTGTGCAGCTCGTCGATGAAGGTGACCACTTCCCCGTCGCTGTCCTTGATTTCCGCGAGGACGGCTTTCAGACGCTCCTCGAACTCGCCGCGGTACTTGGCACCCGCGACCATCGCGCCCAGATCCAGGGAGACGAGGCGCTTGTTCTTCAGGGACTCGGGGACGTCCCCCTTCACGATGCGCTGCGCGAGCCCTCGACGACGGCCGTCTTGCCGACACCGGGCTCACCGATCAGCACCGGGTTGTTCTTCGTACGCCGCGACAGGACCTGCACGACCCGCCGGATCTCCTGATCACGCCCGATGACCGGATCCAGCTTGCCCTCACGAGCCGCCGCCGTGAAATCGGTACCGAACTTCTCCAGGGCCTCGTACCGGCCCTCCGCGTCGGGGTGGCTCACCCGCCGTCCTCCTCACGTGCTCGTCTCCCGTGCCCGGCCGCACGCGGCCACAGGTGCCTCCAGTGTCCGAGGTCCGGGCTTCCTGCGGGAAAGACGAAAGTTGACTCGTGGACTCCCCGGTTGATCGTCACCAGTTCAACCTTGTTCATCCGGGGAAACCATTTCCCGTAGGCCAAATGTTGATCCACCGAAGACCTCTGATGACAAATGCCCGGCGAACTTCCATATCCATTGCCGTCATTTGACACGGCATCGAACGCCTGGTCATGATCCTGAACAGAATCCACGGCCCCGGAGAACGGGTGGACCTTTCCATTCCCCCATGACGGAAAGTGCGAACCGCGCCCAGGATTCACCCTCGGGATAACTCACCAAGAAGGAGTGCTGGATGGCAACCTATCTGTCCCCCGGCGTATTCGTAGAAGAAACCGTCGGCGGCTCCCGCCCCGTCGAGGGCGTCGGAACGGCAGTGGCCGCCTTTGTCGGATTCGCTGAGCAGGGACCGCTCAACGAGCCGGTCCGCGTGACCAACTGGGGTCAGTTCACCAAGACCTTCGGCGAGTTCATCGCGGGCTCCTACCTCGCGCACTCCGTCTACGGCTACTTCGCCAACGGCGGTGGCACCTGCTACGTCGTCCGCGTCGGCGGGTCCGGCAAGAACGCGGTGGACGGCGGCGCCCGGTCCGCCGGTACCGCACCGGCCCAGGTGCTCGGCGGTTTCCGCGTCGCCGCTCTGCCGGCCGCCTCGGGCCGCGACATATCGGTCGACGTGCAGAAGAAGCCCGCCGACCCGAAGGCCAAGCGCCCGGCCGCCGGCGGCACCGCGGCGGACAAGGCGAAGGCCGCCACCAAGGACGGCGACGCCGGTGCCGGCACCGGCGCGGGCACCGGCGACGACGGGGACACCTTCACCTTCACCGTGAAGGTGGACGGCTCCGCCGCCGAGACCTTCGACGTCAGTGCCGACAAGGCCTCCCCCGCGTATGTGGTGACGCAGGTCAAGGAGCGCTCCCGGTACGTCGTGGTGGAGGAGGCCCCGGCCGCCACCGGCACCGCGCTCGCTCTCCCCGAATCCTCCTCGCTGGCCCTCCCGGCCGGCCCGAAGAGCGGGGCCGCGAGCGGCGAGGTCGTGGCCAAGGACGTCGTCGGCAAGTACGTCGGCAAGGTCGGCGACCGCTCCGGCCTGTCCGGTCTCGAGGCCATCGACGACATCACCATGGTCGTCGCCCCGGACCTGATGGCCGCCTACCAGCAGGGCAACGTCAGCCGTGAGCAGGTCAAGGCCATCCAGATGGCCATGATCAACCACTGCGAGAACATGGCCAACCGGATGGCCATCCTCGACCCGCTCCCGGACATGGGCCCCACCGAGGTGCACGACTGGAGGCAGAACGAGGCGGGCTTCGACTCGAAGTACGCCACGCTCTACTACCCGTGGATCCAGGTCGCCGACCCGTCCACCGGCGAAGGCTTCCTCATGCCGCCGTCCGGCCACGTGGCCGGGCTGTGGGCCCGCAACGACGAGGAGCGCGGCGTCCACAAGGCGCCCGCCAACGAGGTGCTGCGCGGTGCGCTCGACCTCGGCATCCAGGTCACCAAGGGCGAGCAGGAACAGCTCAACCCGGCGGGCATCAACTGCATCCGCAGTTTCCCGGGCCGCGGCATCCGCATCTGGGGTGCGCGCACCCTCTCCAGCGACCCGGCCTGGCGCTACCTGAACGTCCGACGCCTCTTCAACTACCTGGAGGAGTCGATCTACCTGGGCTCGCAGTGGGCCGTCTTCGAACCCAACGACGTGCGCCTGTGGTCCACCATCCGCCGCAACATCGCCGCGTTCCTCACGAACGAGTGGCGCAGCGGCGCACTCTTCGGCAACTCGCCGGACGAGGCCTTCTACGTCCGCTGCGACGAGACGACGAACCCGCCCGAGGTGATCGAGGCGGGCCAGGTCATCTGCGAAATCGGCGTCGCCCCGGTCAAGCCGGCCGAGTTCGTCGTCTTCCGGATCGCGCAGGACTCCATGTCGGGCGAGTAGCCCGACCCCACGTTCCACCGCCGACAACCGCACACGCGCACCCCATAAGGAGCAGAAATGGCTGGCACCTACTACGGCCTCAAGATCGACGGCGTGGTCATCGCCACGTTCACCGAGGTGAGCCTGCCCAGCGAGGGAGTCGAGACCGAGTCCGTCCAGATCACCAACGCGCAGGGTCACACCGAGTTCGTCACCATAGCGAAGAAGCCGATGGCGCCCGAGGACATCACCTTCAAGTTCTACGCGGGCGCCGACATCGCGGACCCGAAGGACAAGAAGAACCTGGAAGCGCTCCAGAAGTGGATGAAGGAGGGCAGCGACTCGGCGAAGCGGAAGAACGCCTCGATCGTGGAGTACCACGAGAACCAGGAGGTGAAGAGCACGTCCTTCCAGAAGGCGTTCCTCAAGAAGGTCGACCTTCCGAAGGGTTACGGCGAGACCGGCACCGGCACCATCGCCCACAACGGCATCACCCCGGGCGCGTAATGAGGAGGGGGCGCGTACCTGCGGGGCACACCGGCTCCGATGCCCGCACCGCCGCCTCGCCGCCCGTGCCCCCGGACGGTTCCGCCGCAGGCAGGGGCGCCCTGCCCGCGGCGGGCCCGACGTCCTTCCCGTTCACCCTTCCACGCGGTTACGTGGACCGGCACGGGAACACCCACCGGACGGGCGTCATGCGGCTCGCGACCGCTCGCGACGAGCTCATTCCGCTGACCGACATCCGGGTCCGTGAGAATCCCGCCTATCTGTCGGTGGTCCTCCTCAGCCGGCTCATCACCAGGCTGGGAACCCTCGAAGACATCGACTCCGGGGTGGTGGAGAACCTCTTCGCCGTCGACCTGGCCTTCCTCCAGAGGTTCTACGAGAAGATCAATCTCGACGGAACGCCGGTGGCATCGACCGTCTGCCCCGACTGTCGGCACGAGTTCGACGTCGACATGGGGAGCCGCCTGGGGGGATGAAGGTGTACGCGGCCGCGGACCTTCGCTCCGAGATCGCGTACATCGCGTACCACTTCCACTGGTCCCACAACGAACTGCTCGACATGGACCACGTCCAGCGACGTGCGTACATCCAGAGCATCGCGGACATCAACCAGCTCCTCGAAGGCAGGCCGTAGAACATGCACCGCACCACCGGGGTCACCGACACCACGCCGCCGTCCGCGGCCGTGGCGACGACCCCGAACGATCGGGTGCCGGTGGTACTGCCCGAGCTTGTCCGCCGGCTCACGGCGGAGGTGGAACTCGTCACCGATGCCCGGAGGGTGACGGACAGGCTGCCGGCGTTCCGGGACCACCGGCTGTCCGGCGAGCCGCCCACCCTGATCGACCGCGAAGCGCCCCTGGTCTTCCGCTTCGACGCGGCGGCGGGCGCATGGCGCGCGGGCGGCGACCTCGCCTACCGGCCTGCCGTGCCGCTCCGGTGGCGGACCTCGGCCACGGCGGCCGACGTCGGGGCCGGCAGTGCCGGTGCCGGTGGGGTTGGGACCGTACGTGCCGGTGGGGTTGGTGGGGCCAGCAGGGCTGGCACGGACGGTGGAGTCGAGGTCGCGACGCCGGGGAAGGCAGCCGCGTCTTCCTCGGGCGAGGGCCGGTCGGCGTCCGGCGCGGGCGTCGACCCGATGCCGTCGGATGTACCGGTGCCGGATCAGGAGCGGTCGCGGCGAGCGGTGTTGTCCGAGCGCCTCGGGCGTGCGTGGGCCTCGTCCCGTGCCACCGCACGGTTCCACCACGCGTCGCCGGCTGCCGGTGGGGGGCGTCGGGCGGAGGCCCGTGACGGCGCGGGGCACGATCAGCTTCTAGTACTGCAATCACACTTGTGTGTGGTTGAGTTGGTGTGTGACTGAGCTCGGGGTGGGGTTGGTTGAGGAGTGGGACGGGGTGCTGGCCGGGTTGCATGCCCGGTTCGCGTCGCGTTTCGTGAGGTCGGAGCCGCGGGGTCGGGCGCTTGCGTATATGCGGGGTCTGATCGCGCCGTTGGAGCGGAAGAACGGCTGGACTCTGGCGGAGAGGGCGGGTGACCGGCTGCCGATCGGGATGCAGCGCCTGCTGGGCGAGGCGGACTGGGACGCGGACAAGGTGCGGGACGACGTGCGGGACTACGTCGTCGAGACCATCGGCGACAAGGGCGCGGTCCTGATCGGCGACGACACCGGCTTCCTGAAGAAGGGCGTGCGCTCGGCTGGCGTCCAGCGGCAGTATTCCGGCACCGCCGGACGTACCGAAAACTGCCAGGTCGGCACGTTCCTGGCCTATGCCTCGCCCAAGGGGCGGGCCCTGATCGACCGGGAACTGTATCTGCCCGCCTCGTGGACGGACGACCGCGAGCGATGCCGTGACGCGGGAATCCCCGACGAGGTCTGCTTCGCGACGAAGACCGAACACTTCAAGGCCATGCTCAACCGCGCGATCGAGGCCGGCGTCCCGTTCGCGTGGGTCACAGCGGACGAGGCCTACGGGCAGTCGAAATCGCTGCGATGCTGGATGGAACAACGGTCCATCAGCCATGTGATGTGTGTGAAGACCAGCGACACCGTCATCACTCGCGGCATGGGCGAACGCCGTGTCGACGACCTCGTCGCCGGCCTCGCGCCGCAGTCCTGGAAGCGCCTGTCCGCCGGTAAGGGATCCCACGGCGAGCGCGTCTACCAGTGGGCGCGGATCCCGATCCGGATCTGGTGGGAGAACGGCCACGGCCACTGGGTCCTGGCCCGTCGCAGTCTCAAAGACCCGACCGACATCGCCTACTACGTCTGCTACGGGCCTGCCGGCACCCGGATGAAAGACCTGGTCAGGGTTGCCGGCGCCCGCTGGGCCGTCGAGGAATGCTTCCAGACCGCCAAGGGCGAGTGCGGCCTGGACCACTACCAGGTCCGGCTCTACCACGCCTGGTACCGGCACATCACTCTCGCCATGGCCGCCCTCGCCGCACTCACCGCCGTCCGCGCCCACGAACTCTCAAAAGGGGAAACAGCGGTGGCCTGATACCGCTGTCCGTAGCGAGATACGCCGCCTCATCGGCCACCTCCTCCACCCCCACCACCTCACCGCCCACCACCATCTGCACTGGTCACGCTGGCGAAGACTCAGTCAGACACGCGCCCGCGACAGCCACTACAAACAACGCGGACATGCCCCTTAACTGTGATTGCAGTACTAGCTGCCACGCCGCCGGTTCCGCGGACCGCTCCCCGACCGGACCGTGTCACGAGCGCCCTGGACGGCTCGGCCCGCACGGCGTTCGCGACGCACCCGGAACCGGCCACCACGGCTGCGGCTGCGGCTGCGGTGCCCGCCGTGGCTGCGGACACCGGGCCCGCTGACCCGCACGCCATGCGGGACACGGCGCCCGCCCTCCCGCCACCCGTGCCGCGGGCTGCTCGGGCGTCCTCCTCGGGAGCCGCTTCGCCGGATCCGGAGAAGCCCGTGCGTGCCGGGATACCGGACGCGGACGCGGCGGCCAGGGCTGCGGCTGCGGTGCTTCCGGGTGCCGCCGTGCCCGTGGGCGAGCCTTACGGCACGGCCCCGGTGCAGCCGCCGCGCACCTCCGCCGAGGGGATGCAGCACGCCGTCCCGATGTCCCTTCCGGTACCACTGCCTGGCACCGAAACCGGATCGGCCCCTGCCCCCGCAGCAGGAACGCCGGTCACTTCTTTCACCGCGGGCCCGCTGCCGCAAGCCTCGGCCGCACATGCCCCCGCCGCAACCACCCGACCGCCCACGACGGCAGACGCGCGCGAAGGCCCGCCCCGCACCGAAACCGGATCGGCCCCTGCCCCCGCAGCAGGAACGCCGGTCACTTCTTTCACCGCGGGCCCGCTGCCACAAGCCTCGGCCGCGCATGCCCCCGCCGCAACCACCCGACCGCCCACGACGGCAGACGCGCGCGAAGGCCCGCCCCGCACCGAAACCGGATCGGCCACCGCCACCGCAGCAGGAACGCCGGTCACCTCCTTCACCACAGGCCCGCTGCCACAAGCCTCGGCCGCGCATGCCCCCGCCGCGCCCGCGGCGGTGGGCGCAGCCGACGCGGCACGCCCGGCCGGGCTTCGCTCCTTCCGGTGGGCCGCCGTACGACGCCGCCTCCGCGGCCCGGAGGCGGGGCCGGACGGCCCCGGCCGTGCGCCGGCCCACGCAACCGCAGAGCAGTCGCCCACCACCCGGGAACCGAGCTCGGTCGCAGGAGCAGCCGAGCACACGCCGGTGAGCCCCGAGGCGGGCGCAGGTGCGGGTGCGGCCGCGACCAGCCGTACGTCGACCGTGCGCGGCGACGCCCCGAAGCTGATGTCGGCCCAACGGCAGCCCGCGGGCCTGCTCCAGGAGCAGCCCTCCCAAGGCGTGGACGACAGCCGTCCGGTCGTTGGTCCGGCGCCCACCCGCACGGGAGCGGAAGCCCCCTCGCGCGCCCGCGCCGAGGTCCGCCCCCGGCGGAGCCGTCCGACCCCGCTGTCCACTGCGTCTTCGGAGCGCCCCACCGTCCCCTCCGAGCCCGGCACTCCGGCCGCCCGGGCGACCGATCCCGCCAACGGCACCGTGCCGCAGCCGACTTCTCCGTCGGCGCGGCGGCGCACCGCCATCCCGAACGTCGTGAACGCCGGACCGGCTGCCGCGGAACAGCGGTCCGGGCTCCGCCCCTCCCGACGAGGCACGGGCGCCGGGGCCGAGGCCGGGGCCGGGGCCGGGGCCGGGGCCGGGGCCGGGGCCGGGGCCGCCGGACAACGCCTCCTCCACGCGGGACCGCATGGTGACCACGATGCGTCTCCCGCCACCCCCGAGACGTACGGCGACGCGCGCAGGACCTCGGCCCCGCACCCGGACTCCGTCGCCGGCCAGGGCACGGACACGGCGAGGGGCGGCGCGCCGAAGCGTGCACCGGAGACCACGTCCGCCCCGACCCCGCCGCGCGAACAGCCGGACGCAGCAGCCCACACGCCGCCCACCGACGCGGCCGACCCCGGCCACCCCGTCGCCGAGCCGAACACCACGCCCGCCCCGAGCCCACCGCAGGAACGGCCGGGCGCAGCACCCCGCACACCGCCCACCGACGCGGCCCACCCCGCCCGTCCGGTCGCCGGGCCGGTCGTTGCCGGTCGGGGCGAGGACCGCAGGGTGGTTCGCCCCGTCCCCGTGCCGAGCACCGACCAGGGCGAGGACGCCCCGCCGGGCCCGGACGCGCCGACGCCGGTCGGTCGGCCCGACGACGTGCGCGCAGCCGCGGTGGCCCCCGGAGCGGAGACCGCCACCCGCGCCCGGCCGCGCCGTCCGGCGGCGTCACCCGCGACCGCGGTCCCCTCGGACCCGTCCGCCGCGGTGTCCACCGACGGCCCCGGGCACCCGGAGCCCACGGCCTTCCCGCCCGTACCCGCTTCCCGCGCTCGACGGCGCCGCGCGGACAACACCCCCGGCGGGGCGACGTCCGCGCCTGCCCGAACAGCCCCGGCGCAGCCGGATACGGCCACCGCCGACGCCGTGGACCGCGCACCGGAGCACCCGCCGATCCGGCCCACCGGCTCGACGGGTGGCAGGGAAGCGACGGGCGGGCGCGCGGCCATCGCCTCGCGCCCCGATCGGGACGCGGAAGCCGTACGCGACCGGGTGCCCGGTGCGGACCCGACCGGGACCGCTGCCCCGGAACGAGCCGAAGGAACGGGCACTGTGACCATTCGAGTGATCATCGTCGACGATCAGGCGATCATACGGTCGGGTCTTCGGATGATGATCGAGTCCTCGGAGGACTTCGAGGTGGTCGGCGAGGCCGTCGACGGCGCCGACGCCATCATCCAGACCAGGCTGCACCGGCCGGACATCGCCCTGATGGACCTGCGCATGCCCAACATGGACGGCGTGTGCGCCACCCGCAAGCTGGTCGGCCTCCCCGACCCGCCCAAGGTCCTGGTGCTCGGCACCTACAACAGCGACGGCCAGGTCCTCGAAGCCCTCGACGCCGGGGCCGCCGGCTTCCTCCTCAAGGACCTGCGCTGCGAGGAGCTCTTCTCGGCACTGCACGTCATCGCCTCCGGCGGCCGGGTCTTCGCCCCCGAGCTCCTGCGCAACCTGGTCCGGCAGGCGGCCCGCCGGATGCCGGTACAGGTCGACGGGGTCGATGCGAAGGTCGCGGCGCTCAGCGAGAGCGAGCGCAAGGTGCTCCGGCTCATCGGCATGGGGATGACGAACGAACAGATCGCCCGCGAACTCCACCTGGCGGGCGCGAGCGTGAAGACGTACGTCTCCCGCACCCTGGCCAAACTGGAGTTGGGCAACCGCACCCAGGCCGCGGTGGTCGCCTACACGTTGGGCCTGGTGGGCCCCCCGTCTCCGGGCGCACCCGGCACCTCCTCGCGCTGACGCGACCGCACACGCCCGCTCGCCTGCGGCCCGCCCACCCGCTCGCCCGCCCGCTCGCCCGCCAACCTCGTGGAATCGCCGCGCCCGCGGGCGTGTGAGCCCGGGGTGCCGGGCGCGGCGGTGTTTGCTGTCGGCAGGTGGACCCATCCGCGGGGCCGCCATGTGCCGGGAGGAACCGGAATCATGAAGTTCGCACAGATCATCGACTTCGAGACCGAGCGCATCGACGAGGTGCGCGAGCTCCTGCGCGCCTACGAGGAGCGGGTCCGGTCGGCGGGCCGGACCGGTGCCCCGGCGTCCCGCACCCTGCTCAAGGACCGGGCGAACCCCGGCCGCTACCTCGCCGTGGTCCAGTTCGAGTCCCACGATGCCGCGATGGCCAACAGCGACGCGCCGGAGACGAGCGAGCTCGCCCAGCAGCTCTCGGCGCTGATGAGCAGGCCGACGGTCTACACCGACTGCGACATCGTGGACCACCAGCGCCTCTCCTGACTGGAATCCACCGGAAGGGTGCGCGTGACGCGGCGGCAGTTCATGGGCGAGCGTCACCGTTGGTGGGTCCTGGCCGTGATGACCTGCGCCTCGTCGATGATCGCCATCGACGCGCTGGTGGTACTGATCGCCGTTCCCACCATCCAGCGGAGTCTGGACGCCTCGACCACCGGAGTGCAGTGGATCATCAATGCGTACCTGCTCAGTTTCGCCTGCATGAGCCCGCTCGGCGGACGCATCGGCGACGTGTTCGGGTACGAACGCGCCTTCCGCTTCGGAACCCTCGTGTTCGTCGTGGCCTCGGCCGCGGCGGGTCTGGCCCAGTCCGAGGCGTGGCTCATCGCCGCGCGCGCGGCCCAGGGAGCCGGTGCGGCGATCCTGCGGCCCGCCTCCCAGGTGCTCATCATCAGGGAATTCGGCCGCCGGGAGCGGGGCCGGGCGATGGGCATCTCCTCCAGCGTCTCCACCTTGCTGTACGGCACGGCCCCGCTGATCGGGGGCGTGTTGACGACGGCGTTCTCCTGGCGCGCGATCTTCTTCGTCAACCCGCCCCTGGGCCTCGGCGCCCTCGCCCTCGCGCACCTCCTGCTCAAGGGCAGGCCACCGCCGCGGGAACGGGTCGACTGGTCGAGCGCACCCCTGCTGATCGGCGGTCTGGTGTGCCTGGTCCTCCCCCTCATGCAGGCGCGCTACTGGGGGTGGTCCTCGCCCGCCGTCATCTCCCTGCTCGCGACCGGAGCCGTACTGATGACGCTCCTGGTGGTACGCGAACGGCGGCAGCCGGACCCTCTCATGCACTTCGAGCTGTTCGCGAAGAGGGAGTTCGCGGTCGGGGCGACGGTCATCTCGACGGTGCGTTTCGCGTTCGTGGGATTCGCGGTGTTCGGGGTCATCTGGCTTCAGGACGTCGTGGGCATGTCGCCCTTCGAAGCCGGTCTCGCCGTACTGCCGCTCACTCTCCCCACGGTCGTGTGCGCGCCGCTCGGCGGAAGGCTCTACGACCTCCTGGGACCCCGCGTCCCCCTGGGCATCGGCATGGTCCTGTGCGTGGCGGCCCTGCTCGGTGCGGCGGCGGAGCTGCGCCGGGGGTCCTACGGCTGGCTGGTCCCCTTCTACTGTCTGATGGGCATCGGGATGGGGCTCTGTGTCAGCCCGGCCTGGGTCACCGCGCTCAACGTCACCTCCAAGCGGATGCGCGGCAACGCGGCGGGGGTGCTGCAGACGGGCCGGGAGATCAGCGCTGCGCTGGGTCTGGCGGTCATGGGCGCGATCGTGTCGCACCTCCAAGGCGCACACCTGAGCCGGATCCTCGGACGGGACGGCCGTATCCCGTCCGAGGGCTTCGACCGGGTCGAGCGGTCCATCGGCAAGGCGGTGGCGGCGGCACAGCAGGGGGCGCACCTGCCCGCCGGGATCCCCGCCGATCTCGTCCCGGCCCTCAAGACCTCGGTCACCACCGCGGTCTCGGCCGCGTTCTACGTGGGCGCGGCCGTGATGTTCACGGCGGCCGTGGCGACCGCCTTCCTCCCCGGGAGGTCTGAGTTCTCCGAGCCGGGCCGCGGCCGCGGCCGCGACGATGCCGCGTGAGCGGCGGGATGCCGGGGAGCGCGGCTCAGCCCCGCCCGGTCACGGGGTCGGGGACGGCGGCCCTGCGGGCGTGCAGTACGTGTGCGTCCAGGGGGAGGGGGGTGTGGCCGACGAGCTGGAGGCCCGCGTCGGCGAGCAGGCGCGCGTAGTGGTCGGCGCGCCGTTCGCGGCCTCCTACGTTGCACAGCATGTGCAGGTCCCAGGCGGTGGCCAGCGAGGGGGAACCGTCGGCGGGCAGGAGCCGTTCCACGATGAGCAGGTCCGCGTGGGCGGGCATCGCGCGGGCGCAGTGGCGCAGGATCTCGCGGCAGCGGTCGTCGTCCCAGTCGTGCAGGACGCGGGAGAGGACGTAGACGTCGCCGCCGTGCGGCACGTCGGCGAAGTCGCCCGCGCGGTAGTCGCAGCGTGCTCCGCAGCCCGCGGCGTCGAGCCGGCCGCGGGCGGCTTCGACGGCGTGCGGGCGTTCGAGGAGGACACCGCGCAGGCGGGGGTGGGCGGTGAGGATGCGGCCGAGGAGCTCCCCGTTCCCGCCGGCGACGTCGACGACGGTCGCGGGCATGGCCGCCCCGGCCGCCGCGGTGATGACCGGGTGGTCGGGGAGCGGCTCGAACATCCGTGAGCTCGCGGCCATCGACCGGTCGAAGAGGGCAGCGAGTTCGGGGTCGCGGGCGAAGTGGTCGAAGTGGTTCTCGCCGAAGAGGTGGTCGAAGGCCGGCCGGCCGGTCCGTACGGCGTGGTCGAGCTCGCCGAAGGAGCGGTAGAACGGGCCCCCGTACATCAGGGCCAGCGGCCGCATCGACCCGGGCGTGTCCGAGCGCAGCAGGGCGCCGAGTTCGGTCAGGCGGAACGCGTCCTCCTCGCGGTCCCGGGTGACGGCTCCGAGCATGGCCAGGTACTGCAGGAGCGTGGCGAGGCTGCGGGGGTGGGTGCCGGTCAGCCGGGCGAGGTCCTCGGTGCGGTGCGCGGTACGGGTGTCCATGGCGTCGGGCAGGCACAGCCGGGCGAAGGCGGCGAGTGCCTGTGTGGTCCAGGCGCCGGTGAGGAGCTGCAGGAGCGATTCGGCGGGCTGCCGTGCGGGGCGGTGGTGGTCCTCGTCCGCGGCGGGGTGGTCCAGGTGCGCGGCGAGGGCGGTGCGGTGGTCGCCGCGTACGTAGAGTTCCAGCCGCCGGTAGCCGCAGGCCGGATCGGCGGGGGTGGTGAAGTACAGGACCGTGCCGTCCTCGTGCGGGTTGTAGCCGCCGCCGTCGGGGCGTGCGCCGTGGCGGAGGAGGATCGCGCACAGGCCGCGCAGCGCCAGCGGGTCCGGGTCGTCGATCTCGAAGGCGAGGTGCGCCTCGTGCCGGCGGGCGCGTTCGTACGCGGCGATCCGCTCCAGGCCGGAGTGCGGGGGAACGGTCAGGGCGAACACCTCGACCGCGCGGCGCTCCCCGGCACGGCCGGGCACCTGCGGGCGCAGGATGCGGACGTCGAGCTCGGCCGGGTCGCGCCGGTGGCGCCGGGCGAGGCGCTCCCGTACGACCACGCTGGGGTGGGAGGGGGTGTCCACGGCCAGTCCGCAGTCGGCGAGCTGGGCCCGCAGGCCGTCCGCGTCCGGCGGGAAGAGGAGCAGCCCCGCGTGGGCGAACCGGCAGTGTCCGGCCAGCGCCCGCAGATCCGGCCCGCCGAGGCCGGGCAGGAGCAGGGGCAACAGGGCGGCGCTGTCGTGCTCGCGGACGAACTCGGCTGCCGCGCGCAGGCAGGCCGTGTCGTCCGGGAGCGTCGTCTCGTCCAGGAGCATCGTTTCGTCAGGGAGCGTCGTCGTCATCGTGGGGGTGTCCTCGGGCCGGTGCGGGGCGGGGCTGGGCGGGGCGGAGCGGGGTCGGGCGGAGCGGGGTCGGGCGGAGCGGCGGTCAGACGCCGACGTAGTTCTCGGCGAACCAGTCCTGGTGGGTGCGCGAGGTGCGCAGCGAAGCGAGCCGGGAGCGGCCCAGGGCGGCGTGGAAGAACGATCCGGCACCGTGGCGGTCCGGGTCGGGATCCGCGTGGAGCAGCCGGGTCATCCACCCGGTGAACTCCTGCGCCCGCCAGATGTGCGCCAGGCACCGGTCCGAGTACCCGTCGAGTCCCGCGGTGTCGCCCCGGGCGAGGGCGTCGGTCAGCGCTCCGGCCAGGATCTCGGCCTCCAGGACAGCGAGGTTGGCGCCCTTCGCGGCGGCCGGGGCGAGCAGGCTCGCCGCGTCGCCCGCCAGGAGGAGCGAGCCGTGGCGCAGCGGCTCGATCACGTCGCAGGTCAGATCGAAGATCCCGCGTTCCAGGAGCGTGCCCCGGTGCAGCGGGCCGTGGTCCGCGGCCCGCATGCGGACGTCCAGCTCGTCCCAGATCCGCTGCTCGGTCCAGGCCTCGGCGGGGGTGCCGCGCTGCCACTGGAGGTAGTAGCGGGTGACTTCCGGGGTGCGGGCCATGTGTCCGGCGAAGCCCCGTTCGTGGATGGTGTACCCGACGGCGTCGAGGCTCGGCGGGGCCTCGGCGAGCAGGCCGAGCCAGGTCACGCCGTGGTCGTGGTGGTGGCGGGCGGCGCCCGGCGGCAGGGAGCGGCGGGCCGCCCCGTGCCGCCCGTCGCAGCCGGCGACGTAGCGGGCGGTCCACCGCGCGGGACGGCCGTCGGGCTCGCGCGCCGTGACGTACGGCCGGGTCCCGTCGGCGTCGTGCACGGCGAGCGCCTCGGTCTGGAAGCGGATGCGTCCGCCGAGGTCGAGGTAGTGCGTCAGGAGGTCCGTGACCAGGTTCTGCTGCGGGTACACATGGTGCTGCCCGCCCTGGCCGAGGGCGCCGTAGTCGAGCCGGAACCGGCCGTCCTGCGTGCGGAATTCGCACGTGCCGTGGCGGGTGCCGGCACGGTGCAGGCCGTCGGAGAGGCCGTGGCGGTCCAGGATCCGTACGGTGTTCGGGGCGAGGAACCCGGCGCGGGCCCGGGTCTGGACGTGGGTTCGGGAGGCGCGTTCGAGGAGGACGCAGTCGATCCCGGCTGCGTGCAGCAGGATTCCGAGAACGAGCCCGGCCGGACCGGCACCGAGGACGACCACGTCTGCTGATTCCCGTAAGGCGCGGGAGTTCTGACTTTGCGTCATAGCGCGTGCAGCATAAGCACGCGAAGATCGCTGAACCTACGCAAGCCATCCGTAGGCGGGAATAGAGTGACAATCACCCTTGACGTCGGCGGCCCGTGACGGCCGGGCCGGGAGCGGTCTCCGGGGCCGGCCGGTGGTGTACGCCGGGCGTGCGGGTACGAACACACGCCCGGCGCGCACCTCCTACGAGGCGGCCAGGGCCTCCAGGGCCGGGACCGTTTCGGCGGGGGACGGCAGGGCGGCGTTCTCCGCCTGTAGGCGGGTGGCCGCCTCGCGCAGGGCCGGGTCGGTGACCAGGCGGGTCAGCAGGGCGGCGTCCACGTCGTCGGAGGCGGAGCGCAGGGCCGCGCCGGTCGCGGTGAGGGCGTCGGCGTTGGTGAAGTGGTCGGCGCCCTGGGGCAGCAGGAGCTGGGGCAGGCCGGCCTGCAGGGCGGTGAGCAGGGTGCCGGAGCCGCCGTGGTGGATCAGCGCGTCGGAGGCGGTCAGCAGTTCGGCGAGCGGGACCCAGGGCAGCGGGCGGACGTTGTCCGGGAGGGTGCCGAGCGCGGTGAGGTCGGCGTCGCCGACGGCGAGCAGGAACTCGGCGTCCACCGAGGCGGCGGCCTCGATCAGGCGGACGATGGCGCGGACCCCGTCCAGCTCTGTGAGCACGGTGCCCAGGGTGATGGTGACCCGGGGCCGGGCGCCGCGGCCGAGCAGGGCGGCGGGGATCGTACCGCCGCCGTTGTACGGGAGGTAGCGCATCCGCAGGCCGCCCGGGTCGCCGCCGAGCGAGGCGGGGACGATGTTCAAGGCGGTGGGCTCGGCGGGGCCGGAGACCCCGTACGTCTCGTACGCCTCGGTGAAGTTCGCGGCGAGCCGGCCGACCATGTCCAGGCCGGGGGTGGGGCCGAAGTTCTGGATCACCGACGGAATCTTCAGCTTCGCCGCGACCAGCGGGGCGGAGGCCTGGAAGGAGTCGTAGACCAGCAGGTCCGCGCCCCAGTTGCCGGCGACCTCCAGCAGCCCGTCCACGGTGGGCCGGGAAATGAGCGCGAAGCCGCGGGCGGCCCGGTCCAGGATCTGGTCCTGGGACATGTCAGGGGCGACGTAACGCATCTCCTCGTCGGAGGACTGCTCCATCACGTCCCGTATCGTGCGGCCGTCGCCGATCTCCACGATCGCGAATCCCGCCTCGCGAAGCCGGTCCAACGGCTGCGAACCGGCGAACAACACCTCATGACCAGCGGCACGCAAAGCCTGCGCAGTCGGAATCATCGGAAAGAGATGACCGGCTGCAGCCGGACCGGTGAAAAGTACACGCACAGCTGTTCTCCTCGCCTACAACCTGACACTCGGAGGCACACCGGATGGGCCCGCCCCCGTTCCCCTCAGTGAACTGGCCCCGAGGGACGCCGTGTTCCCCGAATCAGGGGCGAAAATCAGACAATCCGGAACTCGACGAGAGCGGTGGTGTCGGCCGGGTGTCAGGAGGTGTCGGCGCCGTGTCGGTGGAGGGTGGCAGGTTCGAGAGGTCCCGCCAGGTCCGTCCGGCCGGGGTTCGAGATCCGAGGAGCGCACATGACGATCACCCTCCGGCCGGGAAGCACCGTGATGTTCACCGGCGATTCGATCACCGACTGCCGGCGGCTGGAGAGCGAGGACGGCCTCGGCTTCGGCTACCCGCTGCGCATCGCGGGCGAGTGGGGACTGCGGCACCCGGACCGGCCCGTGACCTGGCTGAACACCGGGACCGGCGGCAACAAGGTGCGGGACCTCGAAGCACGCTGGCAGAGCGACGTGCTCGACGCGCGTCCGGATGTGGTGTCGGTCCTCGTCGGGGTGAACGACATGGGCTGGCACACGATCGACCCGGAGGGGTACGTGATCCCCGCGGCGGAGTTCGAAGCGGGCTACGACCGCCTGCTCGCGCCCCTCGCCGAGGCGGGCACGGAGCTGATCCTCATCGAGCCGTTCCTGCTGCCGATCCACGGCGTCATCGAGGCCGGCGGCGGCGGTGTGCTGATCGGGGAGAAGGAGCGCAAGGAATGGCGTGACGATCTGGATCCGAAGATCCGGGTCGTGCGCGAGCTCGCCCGCAGGTACGGAGCGCAGCTGCTCGAAGCCGACGCCATGTTCGCCGAGCTCGCCGCGACGACCGCGGCCGGGCCGGAGCACTGGGCCACCGACGGTGTCCACCCGACCGCGGCCGGTCACGCCGCACTCGCGGCGGCCTGGCTGCGGCTGGTCGCCTGACCGGGCCACCCGGCCACCGGCCGGCAACGCGAAAGCGCCCGCTCCGGGAGGTCCCGGGCGGGCGTCTTCGTGGTGCGCGTCTGCTGTCCGCTGGTGGCTTAGTACCAGTGGTGGGTCTGCCAGAAGTTCCAGGCGCCGACGGGGCTGCCGTAGCGG
>NZ_JBHYXN010000031.1:0-92909 GCF_042752335.1 Streptomyces sp. NPDC059355
CGTTCGCGCAGTTTGCCGGCGTCGATGTACTCCTGGACGGAGGCCACGTGCAGGCGCAGGTTGTGCCTGGCCACGGCGCGGTCGCGGTAGTCGAGGACCTCGGGGAAGTTGTGCCCGGTGTCCACGTGCAGCAGCGTGAACGGCACCGGCGCGGGCGCGAACGCCTTGAGCGCCAGGTGCAGCATCACGATGGAGTCCTTGCCGCCGGAGAACAGGATCACCGGCTTCTCGAACTCGCCCGCGACCTCACGGAAGATGTGCACGGCCTCGGATTCGAGGGCGTCGAGATGGCTCAGCGCGAAGAGCGAGCCGGCCGCCTCCGCGGCCCGGACGGTCGTCGTCATGCCAGACCCCTTTCGGTGAGCAGTGCGTACAGGGCGGAGGCCGACTCCCGGACGCTCTGGGTGTGGGACTCGATGCGCAGGTCCGGGACCTCGGGTGCCTCGTACGGGTCGTCGATCCCGGTCAGACCGGAGATCTCGCCCGCCGCCTGCTTGGCGTACAGGCCCTTGACGTCACGTACGGAGCACACCTCGACCGGGGTGGCCACGTGCACCTCCAGGTAGGGGGTGGCGGCGCCGCGGTGCCGCTCGCGGACCGCCTCGCGGCTGTCGGCGAACGGGGCGATCACCGGGACCAGCACGAGCACGCCGTTGCGGGCCAGCACCTCGGCGACCATGCCGATCCGCTGCACGTTGGTGTTGCGGTCGTCCCGGGAGAAGCCGAGGTCGGCGGAGAGGAACTTGCGGATCTGGTCCCCGTCGAGGACCTCCACCCGCCGGTGCTCCCGGCGCAGCCGCCCGGCCAGCTCCTCGGCGATCGTCGTCTTGCCGGCGCTCGGCAGCCCGGTGAGCCACACGGTGGCCCCCGGCCAGCAGGTGCACCGCCGGGCCTCGGATTGCGGCCGGGCCTCGGATTGCGGCCGGGCCCCGGGCCGGGGCCGGGCGCCGGATTGCGGCGGGGCCGCGGGGAGGGTTGTCACGAGTGTCATCGGTCTGCTCACGCTCCTTCGGGGCGGAGGGTCAGGCGGTCCTTCGTCGCGGTGGTGACCGCGGACCGGCTCGAGGGCCAGGGGAGGGTCTCGCCCCTGCGCCACAGCTCCGTCTGGTCGTCGTAGTGGTCGTTGAAGGCGTGTCCGGAGGCGCCGGTCAGGTTGATCCAGCGCGAGGCGTCGAAGTCGGCGAAGTCCACGACCATCCGCATCGAGGGCACCCAGTTCACCTCGTAGCCCTTGGAGGCGTCCCAGCCGGTCGCGTCGACGGTCGCCGAACCGCCGCCGACCTGCACCGGCTCGTGGTTCAGCAGCCACTGCACGGGCGCGGGCCCGCCGGTGCCCAGGGTGTCGTTGCGCAGGGTCAGGGTGTGCAGGGCGCCCCACCGCCACTTCGCCGGATCGGCGCCGAGCCGGCCGGACAGCTCCTTCGCCGCGTCGTCCAGGGCGGCCCGCAGCACGTCGTCGCGGGTGCGCAGGCCCCGCGGGTCCTTCGTGTTGCGCCACCAGGGGTCGTCCGGCGAGGTCAGCAGCTTGCGGACGACGTCGTACCAGAGGCCGCCGCCGTCCACGTGCAGCTGCGCCTTGTTGCCGTCGAGCTCGTCGTAGAACGTCAGCTTCAGCAGGTTGCTCCACACCGCGTTGAAGTATGCGGCCGCCGCCGAGTCCGCGCCCTGTCCGAAATCCCAGCCGCGCAGCAGGTCCTGGGCGGAGCGGGCGTCCTTCCCGGGGGTGACCGCCAGCAGGTACGGGGTCAGGGCCGCCGCGTTCTCGTTGTGGTCGTCGAGCTGGATCCGCTGCATCGCCGCGGCGTCCAGCTTGCCCGCCTTCTCGATCAGCTGCGCGATCCGCTCGCTGCGGTAGCCGTCGCCCCAGTTGCGGGTCAGGTTGTACGGGTACTGCGGGCCGGCCGCCGCGTTGTTCGCGGTGACGATGTAGCCCGAAGCCGGGTCGAAGGAGCGCGGCAGGGCGTCGAAGGGCACGAAGCCCTGCCAGTCGTACTCGCCGGTCCAGCCCGGCACCGGCCAGCGGCCCTCGCCCTTGCCGCGCACCGGGATCCGGCCGGGCGCCTGGTAGCCGATGTGGCCCTGGCGGTCGGCGTAGACCAGGTTCTGGGCGGGGGAGGAGAACAGCGCCGCCGCGACCCGGAAGGAGTCCCAGTCCTTGGCGGTGTCCAGCTGGAACACCGCGTCCATCGTCCGGCCGGGGTCCAGGGCGCTCCACCGCATCGCGACCGCGTACTCGGCGCCGCCGCCGCTCTCGCGCTCCACGCCCGGGATCCGGCCCTCCGTGGCGAGCGTCTTCGCCTTGGGGAAGGCGTCGGAGATGAGGGGGCCGTGGACGGTGGAGCGGACGGTGACGGTGCGGTCGGGGCCGCCCGCGACCTTCAGGACCTCCTGGCGGGTCTCCAGCGGCCGCTGCTCGCCCTTGTAGCCGTACGTCGAGCCGGTGATGCGCTCCACGAACAGGTCGGTGTCGGCGGGCGCCAGGTTGGTCACGCCCCAGCCGATGTCGCCGTTGTGGCCGACGATCACCCCGGGCATCCCGGCGAATCCGAAGCCCGACACGTCGTACGGGCAGGCCGGGCCGGCCGTGTTGCAGTGCAGCCCGCCCTGGTACCAGACGCCCGGCATGGACGGGGACAGGTGCGGGTCGTTCGCGAGCAGCGGCTTGCCGGTCGTCGTGCGGCTCCCGGCCACCACCCACGAGTTGGAGCCGATGCCCGAACCGCGCGGCCCGAGCACCTTGTCGATCCCGGAGAGGGCGTCGGAGGCTCCGGCCATCGGCCCGTACGAGGCCGTCGTAGCGGCGGTCGCCGCGGTCGTGGTCGCGGACGCCGCCGGACCGGCCGGCGCCTCGGGCACGGTGCCCTGGCTGTCGCCCGGGGAGACGATGGGCCGCCAGCGGGAGAAGTCGTACGTGGGGAACAGGGAGTCGACCTGGGCGTCGGTCAGGGTCGCGGCGAGCAGTGCGTGCCGGACCTGGTCGGAGAGGGTCGCGTTGAGGTTCCACGCCATGGCCTTGAGCCAGGACACCGAGTCGGCGGGCGTCCAGGGCGCCGGGCTGTAGTCCAGACCGCCCAGCTTCAGCAGGGGGTACTCCACCCCCAGGTCCGCGCCCTTGTGGCCGGCCAGGTAGGAGTTCACCCCCGCCGCGTAGGCGTCGAGGTTGGCCCGCGACTGCGGGTCCAGCAGGGCGACCTCCTGCTCGGCGACCCGCCGCCAGCCCATCGTGCGGATCAGGGAGTCGGTCTCCACCTGGCTCTCGCCGAACAGCTCCGAGAGGCTGCCGGAGGTGATGTGCCGGCGGATGTCCATCTCCCAGAACCGGTCCTGGGCGTGCACGAAGCCCTGCGCGAGGAACAGGTCGTGCGGGTCGTCCGCGTAGATCTGGGGGACGCCCGAGCCGTCCCGGGCCACCGTCACCTTCCCGTGCAGGCCCGCCACGGTCAGCTCGCCCGACACCTGCGGGTACGAGGCCCGCACCATCCGGGTCGCCGCGAGGCCGGCCACACAGGCGACCGTCACCAGCAGCACCGCCAGGCACCAGGCGGTCACCCGCAGCCTGCGCCACCGGCGCGAGCCCCGCCGCGGCGCGGCTCCGGCGCCCGGCACCTCCTGCGGCCCGCCCTCCGGCGCGTGCTCGCCGGACCCCTCCTCACCCGGTGCGCCGGCCCGGGTCAGCGGATCCATCACATCGCTCATGTGAATCTCCTCGTGTGGAAACCGCGGCCTTGAGACCGGGCACGAAACGTGTTCAGAGGTCGGGTCCGCGTGGCGGAATCGGTCGAAGGGTTCTTGTCCAGGTGAAACGGGCATCGCTCTCCCGGCCGCTTGCCGGCGTGGGAGGCGTGGGTTCCGCCTTCGTGAGGCGGGCGTTCAAGTACCGCTTCCATCCGAGTGATGTGCAGGCAGCGGAGCTCTCGCGCACGTTCGTGTCCCTGCTGTGTGAGGACTCGCTGGTGACGCCGGTCACCGTCGACCGGTGGTTCCCCAGCACGAAGCCGTGCTCGCGCTGCGGCGCGCTCGACGCACGTCTTCCCCTGCACGTCCGCACCCGGACATGTGAGAACTGCGGCACGACCCATGACCGGGACGGGAACGCCGCATGCAGCCTTTTGGCCGCCGGGCTGGCGGTGACTGTCTGTGGAGACGGTGTAAGACCTCAACGGAAAACTCCGGGCGGGCGGTCGTCGGTGAAACAGAAACCCCAACGGGCAACCGCTGGAATCTCCCGCCTCTAGGCGGCAGAGGATGTCAAGTCGTCCGATCCCATTCCTGGGTGGACCTTTTGTGCCCCCCGACAGTCGCAGCCGCGCCGCCGGTGCATAAGCCGGGGAATCTCCCGACAGTCGATCCGCTATTCGTTCGCTACTGGCCGGCCGTCGGCCGGGGGGAGCGGCCCGGCAGCGGGCCGATAGCGGGCCGGGAGCGGCCCGCGGTTGAGTGGGGTCACCGGGGACGCCGCAGCGGCGGAACCGGTGCACTTCACCCTTGGTTTTTCCGGACACGAAGGCGGGGACATGCCGGCGACAGCGCTCTGGGCGGCACCACGATCACGTTCGACCGCGTTCTTCCGGTCGATGCTCCAGCACGGCGGCATCACCGCCCTGCACGAGCCGTTCTGCAACGTCGCGGACTTCGGGGAGACCGAGGTCGAGGGCGCCGTCGTCCGCTCCGAACGCGAGCTGATCGACGCGATCGGCGAACTCGCCCGCCACCGGCCGGTGTTCTTCAAGGACACCACCGACCACCGTTACGCCGAGGTCCTCGCCGACAAGGAGTTCCTCGCCGGGACCCGGCACACCTTCCTGCTGCGCCGCCCCGAGGAGATCGTCTCCTCCTTCTACGCCCTCCAGCCCGACATGGAGCTCTCGGACGTCGGCATGGAGGGCCTGTACGAGATGTACCTGGCCGTCCTCGCCGCCGGGGGCGAGCCGCCCGTGGTCGTCGACTCCGACGACCTGGTGGAGCGGCCGGCCGCCACGATGGCCGCGTACTGCGCCGCCGTCGGCATCCCCTTCCGCCCCGAAACGCTCAGCTGGGACGCCACCGCCCGCGGCGAATGGCAGCGCACGGACCGCTGGCACGTCGCCGTCGCCAACAGCACAGGCTTCTCCAAGAGCCGCACCGCCTACCGCCACACCCCGGAGAACAACCCGGAGCTGGCGCGCTTCGCCGCCCACCACCGCCCGTTCTACGAGTTCCTGTGGGACGCCCGCCTGCGAGTGGGCCAGGAGGCCCCCGCTCTGTGAGGAAGGCGACCGGTGGCCGGCTCTCAGGCCGACCACCGGCCGCCGGAAGGGTCAGATCACCGGCGGGCGGCCCAGCCGGGTCATGCGCCACACCGTCCGCCACCGCATGGGGCGTCGTGGCGGACAAGGGGTCCGCACTCCCTCGAAGAACCCGGCCCACCACGACTTCAGCCCCGCGAGCGGGGGGCGTTGGACGAGGGTGTAGGCCGCCCACGAGGCGAGGTACACCGGCACCAGGACGGCGGGCAGGTGACGCTTGGCCAGCCAGACCCGGTTGCGCGCCGTCATCCGGTAGTAGACCGCGTGGCGCGCCGGGGAGGTCTTCGGATGCCGGAGCACCAGAGCGGGCTCGTAGCGGACGTCCCAACCGCGGTCGACCGCCCGCCAGGCCAGGTCGGTCTCCTCGTGCGTGAAGAAGAACGCGTCCGGCCACCCCCCGGTCTCCTCCAGCATCGGCATCGACAGGGCATGTCCGCCGCCCAGGAACGTCGTCACCGGCCCAGGCCTCATCGGGTCACCCGCGCCCAGGCGGGGTACGTGCCGTTTCTGCGTCCGGCCGGCCTCGTCCGCGATCCGGAACGAGACGATGCCCAGCCGCCGGTCCGCCGCGTACAGGTCGCAGATCCGCCGCAGGACGTCCGCCTGGATCAACAGGCCGTCGTCGTCCAGGTCCACCAGGACATCGACGTCCCCGAACTCCCGCAGGAGGCGCCAGGCGACGTTCCGGCCGCCCGACACCCCCAGGTTCTCCTCCAGCTCCACTGCGGTCACACCCTCGGGCAGGCCCGTCAGGACCGTCCCGTTCCCGACCACCACGACCCGGGCGGCAGGTTCGTCCTGCTCGGCCACCGAGGCCAGCAGAGCCAGCAGCTCGGGCATCCGGTCACCCCTCGTCAGCACGGCGACACCCACACGCGGCCGGGTCACGCACACCACCACTTCCTTCGGACACCAGGTGAGAGGCGAGCGTACTGCCGGCCCGCGCACCGCGGGCCGGGCCCGTCCACGGATCAGAGGGCGGCGGCGGCCAGTGCGCGCCGGTCCACCTTGCCGTTGCGGGTCAGCGGGATCTCCTCCAGCACGACCACCCGCCCCGGCAGCATGTACACCGGCAGCACCGTGCGCAGGTGCGCGTGCACCTCCGCGAGCGACGGGGTGTCCGTACCGGTGACGAAGGCCGTCAGCACGGGCTCACCGCCCTGCGGGCGCACCAGGTCCACCACCGCGTCCTTGACCCGCGGATGCGTCAGCAGGACGTCCTCGACCTCGCCCGGCTCGATGCGGTGCCCGTGCAGCTTGATCTGGGTGTCGATGCGGCCCGCGAACTCCAGGCCGTCGTCCCCCTCCGTCCAGCGGACCAGATCGCCCGTCCGGTACAGCCGCGCGCCGTGCCCGCCGAAGGGGTCCGGTACGAACTTCAGCGCGGTCAGCCCCGGCCGGTTCAGGTAGCCCCGCGCCAGGCACACGCCGCCGATCAGCAGCTCGCCGAACCCGCCCGGCGGCTCCTCGCGCCCGTCCGGGCCCACCACGTGCGCCTCCAGGTTCGGCATCGCGTCCCCGATCAGCGGCTTGGGCCGGCCCAGCCGCGGCTCGTGCCGCTGCTCGGTGCAGGCCACGGTCGCCTCGGTGGGCCCGTACTGGTTGTTGACGACCCGCGTCGGCGAGGACCAGCGGTCCGCCTGGAAGCGGCTCAGCTGCTCCCCGCCCACGTTCAGCACCCGCAGCTGCGGCAGCTGCTCCGGGTCCAGCAGCGGCAGGATCGCCGTCGTGAACACCCCGATCGTGACGCCCTCGTCGCGCATCAGGGCGCCCAGCGCCCGCGGGTCGAGCAGGCTCAGCGACGAGCCCTGCACCAGGCAGGAGCCCGTGGTCAGAGCCCCGAAGATCTCCAGGACGCTCACGTCGAAGCAGGGCGTGGTCAGCTGCAGCCAGCGGTCGCCCGGCCCGATCGAGAACTGCCGGGCCATGTGCGAGGTCAGGTTGACCACGCCCCGGTGCGGCAGCAGGGTCCCCTTGGGACGGCCCGTCGACCCCGAGGTGTAGATGACGTACGCCAGCTGGTCCGGGTGCGCCGGCAGCTCGGGATCGGCCGCGGACAGCCCGGTCAGCATGTCCGCCGTGAACGGGTCGTCGAGGCAGACCGCCGCGGCCTCCTCGGGGACCTGCCCGGCCAGCGAGGTCGTGGTGACGACCAGCTCGCAGCCCGCGTCCCCCATCAGATAGCCCAGCCGGTCCAGGGGCTGCGCCGGGTCCATCGGCAGGTACGCCGCGCCCGCCTTGAGGATCGCGAGCATCGCCAGCGGCAGCCGCGGACCGCGCTCCATGAGGATGCCCACGACCGACTCCCGGCCCACGCCCATCCGGCGCAGGTGCGCCGCCAGCCGGTTGGCCCGCCCGTTCAGCTCCCCGTAACTCCACTGCTCGCCCTCGAAGCGCAGCGCGGGCGCCTCGGGGATCCGCCGCGCCCAGTCCTGCACGAGCTCGTGCAGGCATGCCTGTCCGTTCATCGCCGACCGCCTCCAGCATCCGTGTCCGTGTCCGTGTCCGCCGGCCCGGATCCGTCCCGGCCGGCCAGCAGTTCCTCCACCTCGTCCTCGCTGAGCTCGCCGATCTCCAGGGCCAGGCGCGCGATCGCCTCCACGTCCACGCCCTGGTCCCGGCCGGCCGCCTCCACGAGGGCCGCCTGGCTCTCCACGTCGGTGGCCGCGAAGACCTCCCGCAGGGGGATCTCCACCCCGAAGACCTCCGCGGTCAGCGCGGCGATCCGGGTCGCGGCCAGCGAGTAGCCGCCCAGCTCGAAGAACTCGTCCCGTACGCCCACCCCGTCGACGTGGAGCACGCTGCCCCACACCTCGGCGAGCAGCGACTCCACCGGGGTACGGGGGGCCAGCCGGCCGGTGTCCAGGGCGGGCCGGGCGCTGCCGACGGGCGGCAGGGCCCCCCGGTCGGCCTTGCCGCTGACCGCGAGCGGCAGCCGCTCCAGCGCCACGAAGTGCGCGGGCACCATGTGTTCGGGCAGGGTCCGGCGCAGCTGCCGGCGCAGATCGCCGACCGGCAGTTCCCCGCCGCCGTCCGGTACGCAGTACGCGGCGAGGGTGGTGTCGCCGGTCTCCGTCACCGCCTTGACGACAGCCTCCCGGATTCCGGGCAGGGCCGTCAGGGCCGCCTCGATCTCGCCGAGCTCGATGCGGAACCCGCGCACCTTGACCTGGTCGTCGATGCGGCCGAGGTAGTCCAGGCCGCCGCCGGCCGTCCAGCGGGCCAGGTCCCCGGTGCGGTACATCCGCCGCCCGGGCTCCCCGAAGGGGTCGGGCAGGAAGGCGCACGCGGTCAGCGCGGGCCTCCCGTGGTAGCCGCGGGCCAGCCCCGCGCCCGCCACGTACAGCTCGCCCGCCACCCCGACCGGCACCGGCCGCAGCGCGCGGTCCAGCACGTACGCACGGGAGTTGGCCATGGGCCGGCCGATCGGGACCGGGCCCGGGGCCAGCACCTCGCCGGGGCACACCCGCAGGGCCACGCAGCCGACGGTGGCCTCGGTGGGCCCGTACTCGTTGGTGACCACGGCGCCGGGGAAGCGCGTCCGCCACTGGTCCAGGACCTCGGAGGTGAGCATCTCGCCGCCGATGACCAGGTCCCCGGTGGGCGAGTACGCCTCGGGCAGCCCCAGCAGGATCGGCAGGTGGCTCGGGGTGACCTTCAGGAGGGACAGCCGCCCCTCCCCGCCCGGCAGTTCGTCGGTGCGGCCGTCGAGGCCGCCCAGCACGATCCGGCCGCCCGCGGTCAGCGGCCCCAGCAGGGTGGTCACCGACAGGTCGACGGAGACCGGCGAGTGCAGCAGCGCCGATCCGGCCAGGCCCGGGTAGTCCCGCCGGCAGGCCGCCAGGTAGTCGGCGAGCGCGCGGTGGCTGATCAGGACGCCCTTGGGCTTGCCCGTCGAGCCGGAGGTGTAGATGGCGTACGCGAGGTGGTCGGGCCGCAGCGGGGCCCGCCGGTCGGCGTCGGTGACGTCGCCCGCCGCGCAGCGGGCCAGCGCGGCCCGGGTGGCGGGCGCGTCCAGGTCGAGGCGCTCGGCCGAGCCCGTCGCCGCCGGGGGGACGGCCGTGGTGGTGACCACGGCCGAGGGCGCCGCGTCGGAGAGCAGGTATGCGATCCGGTCGGGCGGCAGCACGGGGTCCACCGGGACGTACGCGGCACCGGACTTGAGGACGGCCAGCGCGGCCGTCACCGTCCCGGCCGAGCGCGGCAGCATCAGCGCCACCGTGCGCTCGGGGCCCGCACCGCGCTCGATGAGCAGCCGGGCCAGCCGGTTCGCGGCCTCGTTGAGCTCGCCGTACGTGAGGGTGCCCGTGTCGCCGACCACGGCCGGGGCGTGCGGGTGGGCGGCCGCGCGGGCCTCGACCAGGGCCGGGGTGAGCTCCGCGGGGACCTCGGCGGCGGTCCGGTTCCACTCCGTGAGCAGGGTGTGCTCGTCCTCGGGGCGCAGCAGGGGCAGCTCCCCGATCCGGTCCCCGGGGCGGGCCGCGGCCGCGGCGAGGAGGGTCTCGTACTGGGTCCACATCCGGGCGACGGTGGCCTCGTCGAAGAGGTCGGTGCTGTAGTCGACGACCCCCTCGAAGCACTCCCCGGAGTCCCACAGCTGCACGTTGAGGTCCAGGTGGGTGGCCTTGCGGCGGACCGGGACGGTCGACAGCTCCAGACCGTCCAGCGCCACGGCCGGCAGCGGCGCGCTCTGCAGCAGGAACATCACCTGGGCCAGCGGCTGGTGGCTCAGGTCCCGCCGGGGCGCGAGCTCCTCGACGAGCCGGTCGAAGGGCAGGTCCTGGTGCTGCATGCCGTCCAGCACGGTCTCGCCGACCTGCGCGGCGAGTTCGGCGAAGCTGGGGTTCCCGGCGAGGGAGGCCCGCAGCAGCAGCACGTTGATGAAGCAGCCGATCACCTGCTCCACCTGCGGGGTGCGGTTGGCCACCCCGCTGCTGACGGTGACGTCCTCGCCGCCGGTCCAGCGGCCCACCGCCGCGTGGAAGGCGGCCAGCAGGGCGGTGAACGGGGTGACCCCGAGGGTGCGGGCCGCCTGCCGTACGGCGGCCGAGGTCCGCGGGGACAGCCGTACGGGCAGGGTCGCCCCGCGGAAGGACTGCACGGGCGGCCGCGGCCGGTCGGCGGGCAGCTCCAGCACCGGCTGCATCCCGGCGAGGCGCTCGCGCCAGTAGCCGAGCAGCTCCTCGGTCCGCTCCCCGTCGAGCTGCTCGCGGTGCCAGGCCGCGTAGTCGACGTACTGCACCTCCGGCTCGGGCAGTGCGGGCCGCCCGCCGGCCCGCAGCACCGGGTAGGCCGCGGCCAGTTCGCCGACGAAGATCCCGCAGGACCAGCTGTCGGAGACCAGGTGGTGCATGGTGACGGCCAGGACGTGGTCCTCGGCGCCGAGCCGCAGCAGCTCGACGCGCAGCAGCCGTCCCGTGAGGTCGAAGGGGCGGGCGGCGGCCTCGGCCACCAGCGCGGCCAGCGCGTCGGGGTCGGCCGCGGCCGCGTGGCCGGTCAGGTCCCGTACGGGCACCTCGACGAGGTGGCCCTCCTCGACGATCTGGCCGAGGACCCCCTCGACCGTGCGGAACACGGTGCGCAGCGATTCGTGGCGGCGCACCACTTCCCGGACGGCGCCGGTCAGGGCGAGGGTGTCGAGCGGTCCGCGCAGCCGCACCGCGAAGGGCACGTGATAGGCGGAGCCGCCCGGGTACAGCTGCTCGATGATCATGATCCGCTGTTGGGCGTGCGTCGCCGGGAACATGATCTGTTCGGGGTGCATCAGGGCCATCGGATTCTCCACGTACGTCATGAGCCGGTCTTCTGGCTGCCGATCCGGCGTGCGGCCCGCAGGGCCCGCAGCGCGTCCTTGCCGCCGCCCGGTGCCGCTCCGGGCACGGCACCCGGCGCGACGAGTCCGACCTGGCGGGTGCGGTCGATCCGGGTGATCCGGCCGGCGCCCGCGCCGCCCTGCCCCGCTGCCGCCTCCGCCGTGGCGAGGGTGTCCACGGCCGCGGCCAGGTGCTCCAGCGTCGGGGTCTCGAACATCACCCGCAGCGGCAGTTGCGCCCCCAGCGACTCCCGCACGCGCACCGCGAAGCGGGACATCAGCAGCGAGTGGGCGCCGTGGTCGAAGAGGTTGTCGGTGCGGCCGATCGCCCCGGTGCCGAGCAGCTCCGCGAGGATCCCCGCCAGCTCCCGCTCGGTCGCCGTGGCCGGCTCGGCGCCGGGCCCGTCCGCCTCCGGCGCGGGCGGCTTGAGCGCCGCCCGGTCCACTTTGCCGCTGGTGCCCAGGGGGAAGCCGTCCACCCACACGAAGCGCGCGGGCACCATGTAGGCGGGCAGCACCCGCGCCAGCTCCTCGCGCAGGGCGCGGGTGGTGCCCCGCTCGTCGAAGTCCGCGCCGCGCGGGTCGCGGCTCCCGCGGACGTACGCGATCAGCACCGCCGGGGCGTCCGGCGCGGCGCGGTGCACCACGGCCACGCCCTGGCTCAGCTCCGGCAGCCGGCTGAGCGCGGCGTCGATCTCGCCCAGTTCGATCCGGTGGCCGTTGACCTTGACCTGGTTGTCGACCCGCCCCAGCAGCTCGGTCCGGCCGTCGGCCGTGGTCCGCGCCAGGTCCCCGGTGCGGTACAGGCGGGCACCGGGGGTGTCCCCGTAGGGGTCCGGTACGAACTGCAGCGCGGTCAGGCCCGGCCGGCCCAGGTAGCCGCGGGCCAGCCCGGCGCCGCCGATCAGCAGCTCGCCGGCCGCTCCGGCGGGCACCGGTTCCAGCGCCGGGTCGAGCACGTACACCTGCGTGTTGGCTACGGGGGCGCCCAGCGGGGTGGCGGCCCCCGGCACCGCGGTGACCTGCGTGCCGGTCGACCACACGGTGGTCTCGGTCGGCCCGTACAGGTTCCACAGGGTTCCCGCGCCGAACGCCAGCAGCGTGCGGGCCAGCCCGGGGGAGAGGGCCTCGCCGCCGCTGGCCATCGCCAGCCCCGGGGTGCCGGTCCAGCCCGCCTCGCACAAGAGCCGCCAGGTGGCGGGGGTGGCCTGCATCGTCGAGAAGGCGCCGGAGTCCAGCCGCACCCGCAGCTGCTCCCCGCTGGCCGCGATCCTGCGCGCCGCGATGTGCGAGCAGCCGCCGGTGATCAGCGGGAGGTAGGCCTCCAGGGCGGAGATGTCGAAGGAGAAGGTGGTCACGGCCAGCAGCCGGCCGCCCTCGGCGGGCTTCAGCAGCCGGACCATGGCGGCCAGGAAGTTGGCCAGGGCGCCGTGCGGGACCTGCACCCCCTTGGGCCGCCCGGTCGAGCCGGAGGTGTACAGCAGGTAGGCCGCCTGGTCGGGGCGTACGCGAACGTCGGGCGGGGAGGCGGGCAGCGCGGCCAGCTCCCCGGCCAGCTCGTCGAGGACCAGCCGGACCGGGCCGTTCGCGGTCGTCCCGGTGGCCCCGGTCGTCCCGGTCGTCCCGGCCGTCTCCACCGACGTGTCGGTGATCACGATCCGGGCCCCGCTGTCGGCCAGCAGGTACGCGATCCGCTCGGACGGCAGGTGCGGGTCGACCGGCAGGTAGCTGCCGCCCGCCCGCAGCACCGCGAGCATCGCCACCACCATGGACTCGTCGTGCGGCAGCCGCACGGCCACGGTCTCCTCGGCCTGCAGCCCCCGCGAGAGCAGCAGCCGGGCGAGCCGGTTCACGGCCGCGTCCAGCTCCCGGTAGCTCAGCGTCCGGGTGTCGCGTACGCGGTCCGCGTCCGGGGCGGGCCCGGCCGCGCCGAGCGCGTACTCGGCGTCGTCGAAGGCCAGGGCGGGCGCGTCGGGCGTACGGGCGGCCTGCGCGGCCACCAGCTCGTGCACCGGGACGTCAGAAGTCCCCGGTACGGACGTGTCGTTGCGGCCGTGCAGGACGGCGGTCCGCTCGGCGGCGGGCATCAGCGGCAGCAGGGCGGAGGGGCGCTCCGGGTCCGCGGCGACGGCGTCCAGCAGGGCGCACAGCCCGGCGGTCATCCGCCCGGCCGTGGCGTCCTCGAACAGGGCGCGGTCGAACTGGAGCAGCCCGCTGAGCGTGCCGTCCACCTCGGCGAAGGTCAGCTGGAGGTCCATCTGGGCGTGCGGCTGGTCCAGGGCCACCGGCCGCATGTCCAGCCCGCCCAGGTCGAACCGGGAGGCCGGATCGCCCAGGACGAATGCCGCCAGGGGTCCCGACTGGAGCGTGAACAGGGCCTGCACGAGCGGGGTGCGGCTCGTGTCGCGCGCCACCCGGCTCCGCTCGACCAGCAGCGACAGCGGCATCGCGCCGTGCCGCAGGGCGGCCGGCACGCGCTGCGCGGCCCGCCGCAGCAGGGCGGTGAAGGACTCGCCCGGCCGCAGATCGGCGCGCAGCACCGCGGTGTTCAGGAACGGCCCGACCACCTCCGCCGTGTCGGCGTGCTCCCGGCCGTGGACGGGGGAGCCCACGAGCAGGCTCGCCTGCCCGGCCGTGCGGCCCAGCATCAGCTGGTACGCGGTCAGCAGGACGGTGTAGAGGGTGGTCCCCTCGGCGCGCGCGAGGGCGCCCAGCGCGGCGGCGGTACGCGGCTCCAGCCGGAAGCGCCGCGCCCCGGCCGGGGCGCGCCGGCGGGCCGGCCGTACGTGGTCGGCGGGCAGTTCCAGTACGGTCGGGGCGCCCGCCAGCTCGCGCTGCCAGAACTCCCACAGCCGCTCGCCCTCCGCCCCGGCGAGCCGTCCGGCCTGGCGGTGCACGGCCGCGCCGAACCCGGGCACGGCCTGCGCGTCGGGGGCGGGCCCGCCGGTCTCGGCCCGGTAGTGCGCGCCCAGCTCCCGCAGCAGGATCTCCAGGGACCACAGGTCGCAGACCAGGTGGTGCAGGGAGACGACCAGCCGGTGCCGGCCCGGTCCGCAGCGCAGCAGGGCCACCCGCAGCAGCGGGCCGGCCTCCACGTCGAAGGGCCGGTAGGCGAGCGCGGTCAGCTCGGCCCGCATCCGCTCCGCCGGCCAGGCGCTCGCGTCGGTCTCGGTGAACTCCGGCTCCAGTTCGGCGTGGACGCGCTGGACGGGGCCGTCACCGACCTCGGGGAAGGTGGTGCGCAGGGCCGCGTGGCGCCGTACGACCGACTCCAGCGCGCGGCGCAGCGCGGCCGTGTCCACCTCGCCGGAGAGCTCCGCGGCGGCGGCGAGGTGGTAGGCGGTGCTCTCGGGGTCCATCCGGTGCATGAACCACATGGCCCGCTGCCCGTGCGAGAGCTCGCCGTCACCGGGCGGGGTGTCGGCCGGCGGTGCGGGCGCCGTGCCCGATGCCCCGGCGTCCGCGGCGGCGATCGCGCCGGCCAGTTCGGCCAGGGTCAGCGAGAACGCCTCCTCCGGGCCGAGCTCGAGCCGGAACTCCCGCTGGAGCCGGTGCAGGAGCCGTACGGAGTCCAGGGAGTCCAGGCCCAGGGCCGCCGGGGAGGCGTCCTCGGGCACCTCCTCGGGCCGGGTCCGCAGCAGTACGGCCGCGGCCCGCCGCAGGTGGGCCAGGACCGCCTCGCGGTCACCGGCGGCCGGTACGGGCGGCTCCGCGGCCGCGTCCCCGGCCGCGGCGGGCGGCTGCTCCTCGTCGGCGTGGACGGCGGTCACCAGGAGTTCGCCCGCCAGGTAGGCGGCGCGGCAGGCGTGCCGGGCCACCTTGCCGCTGGAGGTACGCGGCAGGGAGGCCGTACGGATCAGGACCACGGCGTTCGGGCGCACCTCGTGCTGCTCGGCGACCTTGGCCTGTACGGCACGCGCCAGCTCCGCCGGGTCCGCCAGCCCGTGGCCGTGGATCAGCTCCTGGACGACGACCAGCTGCTCGCCGCCGTCTGCGCCGGTGACGGAGAAGGCGGCGCCGCCGTTGCCGCGCAGCGCGGGCGAGCAGCGCTCGGCGGTCAGCTCGATGTCCTGCGGGTAGTGGTTGCGGCCGCGGACGATGATCAGGTCCTTGCGGCGGCCCGTCACGTACAGCTCGCGCGCACCGCCCTCGCCGGAGAGGAAGCCGAGGTCGCCGGTGCGCAGGAAGCCGGTGCCGTCGCCGCCCTCGACGAGCGCGCCGAAGGTGTCGGCGACGGCGTCGGTGCGGTTGAAGTAGCCGCCCGCCACGCTCGGGCCGGCCACCCACACCTCGCCGACCTCCCCGTCGGCCACGGGGAGCCGGGTCTCGGGGTCGACGATCTCCAGCCGCTGCTCGGGCGGCAGCACCCCGGAGGCGACCAGTTCACCGGCCACGCCGGAGCCGGAGGGCGGCTCGCAGGTGCGGAAACCGGTCCCCGCGGGGCCGCCCGTCACCAGCAGGGAGCCCTCGGCCAGCCCGTAGCAGGGCAGGAAGGCCTCGGGGCGGAAGCCGGAGACGGCGAAGGCCTCGGCGAAGCGGTGCAGCGAGGCCGGGCGGACGGGCTCGGCGCCGTTGTACGCGACCTGCCAGGACGACAGGTCCAGCGCGGCCCGCTGCTCCTCGGTGGTGCGCTCGACGGCCAGGTCGTAGGCGAAGTTGGGGCCGCCGGTGACGGTCGCCCGCTCCTGCGCGACCACGCCCAGCCAGCGCAGCGGGTCGCGGGCGAAGGTGCTCGGCGCCATCAGCGACATCGTGCCGCCCGCCCGGACCGTGCCCATGACCGAGCCGATCAGGCCCATGTCGTGGTACATCGGCAGCCACGACACCCCGCGCATCCCCGCGTCCAGCCCGAAGACCCGGCCGATCATCGCGGTGTTGTGCAGCAGGTTGCCGTGGCTGAGGACGACGCCGCGCGGCGTCGAGGTGGAGCCGGAGGTGTACTGGAGGAAGGCCGTGGCGTCCTCGCCGATGCGCGGGGCGTGCCAGGCCGGCGCGTCCTCGGCGCTCATCGCGTCGGTCGCCACCAGCCGCAGCGGCGGCACCCCGTCGGCGGAGGCCAGGCGCGGCGCGAGCCGGTCGCGGATCACCGCCGTCGTCAGTGCCGTGTCCGCGCCGCTGTCGCGCACGATCGCGGCGAGCCGCTCGGTCGAGCGGACACCCCGGCTCGGCGGATACGCGGGGACCGCGACGACCCCCGCGTACAGGCAGCCGAAGAAGGCAGCCACGTAGTCCAGTCCGGCGGGGAACAGCAGGACGGCACTGCGCCCGGCAAGTCCCAGGTCCGCGAGGTGCGCCGCGACGGCCCGGGCGCGGGCGTCGAGCCCGGCCCAGTCGAGGTGTTCGGGCTCGCCCGGCTCCTCGGAGTGGAAGCGGAAGGCCGTCGCGTGCGGGCGCTCCTGTGCCGTACCGGAAAGTACGTCTCGCCAGTTCATGTTACGACCTCACCTCGATCACACCGTGGTCAACGGTGCACACCTTGGCCCAGCCGCCGTCCCCGCCTCGATCGGGGCTTTCCCCGACTGCCCCGCGCGGGCGGGGCCTGTGAGAGTCCGTCAGGGTGCCCGGACCCCGGTCTCCCGCAGTCCGCCGTCAACGGCGCCTCGGAGCCACCGCGTCAACGGCGTTAACGCCGTTAACGCCGTTAACGCGGTCACCGCGGAGGGCGCCGAGAACCCGTGGAAAGGTCACCATGACGAGCACCGAGCCACGCACGGAGCCACGCACCGAGCCCGGCACCGGGCCGGCCCGCCCCCGCCACCCGCTGCGCACCACCCGCGACTACCGGGCCCTGTGGGTCGGGGACGCCGTCTCCCAGTTCGGCTCCAAGATCACGGAATTCGTGCTGCCGCTGCTGATGGTCACCGGCCTGCACGCGACCGGCACCCAGGTCGGCCTGCTCCAGACCCTCTACATGGCGCCGTTCTTCCTGCTGCCGCTGTTCGCCGGGGTCTGGCTGGACCGCCGCCCCGCCCGCCCCGTGATGATCGCCGCCGACCTCGCCCGCTTCGCCCTCGTGCTGGCCGTCCCCGTCCTCGCGCTGCAGGGCGGGCTCGCGATGTGGCACGTCTGGCTGATCGCCCTGCTCGGCGGCTCCCTGAGCGCGGTCTACGACATCGCCGCCACCGCCTACCTGCCGCGGCTGCTGCCCGCCGCCCAGCTCCCCGCCGCCAACAGCCTGGTGACGGCCAACCAGGCCGTCGGCGGCACCGCCGGGCCCGGCCTCGCCGGCTGGCTCGCCGCGCTCTTCGGCCCCGCCGCCACCCTCGTCTTCGACGCCCTGTCCTACCTGGCCTCCGCCAGCGCCCTGATGCTCGTACGCCACCGAGAGAAGACCGTCCGGTCCGCCGCCCCGCGCGACCTGCGCCGGGAGCTCCGGGAAGGGCTGCGCTCGGTCCTGGACAATCCGCCGCTGCGCGCCGTCGCCGTCCACGCGGGCATCTACAACGCGGGCATCGCCCTGCTGAACCTGGCCTTCCTGATGCGCTTCGTCCGCGAACTCGGCCACGACAGCGCCGACTTCGGGCTCGTCATGGTGGCCGGCGGGCTCGGCGCCGTCGCCGGGGCGCTCACCGCCCCGCTGCTGCTGCGCCGCCTCGGCTTCGGGCCGGCCTTCCTGACCGTCCTGGTCTTCTCGACCATGCCGTACCTGCTGCTGCTCACCGCCGACGGCGGCGGCGCCGACCTGCCCGTGAGCGCACTCGCCTACCTGCTGGGCACCGGAGGCGCCTCCGCGGGCAGCGTGATCGCGGTGACCATGCGGCAGCGGCTGACCGCCCCGCACCTGTACGCCCGGATGACCGCGACCTACCGGATCATCAGCTTCGGGATGCTCACGCTGGGCACCACCTGCGCCGGGCTGCTCACCCAGTACGCGGGGGCCCGTACCGCCCTCGCCGTCGCACCGGTCCTGCTGCTGCTCTCGGTCGCGCCGATCGCAGGCCGTTCCGTACGCACCCTGCGCACCGTCCCGGATCAGGCCGCGGAGGTGGCTTCCGCCTCCTGAGGGCGGTGCACGGAGTCGAACACGGGGATCTTCCGCACCTCGCCGAGGTAGGGGGTCCCCTCCGTGTATCCGGTGCCGCTGCGGCTGCCCAGCATCCGTACGGCGAGCCGGTAGTGGGTCTGGCGCCAGCGGCGCAGCGCGGAGGCGAACTCCTCCATGGCGGCGGCCGCCGGGAGCACGCGGCCGCGGTCGCCGAACGGCCCCGACAGGGCGTCCGCGTACGCGTCGTCCAGGGTCCGCTGGCCGGCCAGCACCTGCTCGCGGACCTCGGGCACGGAGCGGTAGGCGTGCGAGTGGAGCCGTTCGGCGTCGGGGGTCCGGCACAGGGACTCCACCAGCTTGTACGAGCGCGACTGGATGGCGCTCGCCCCCTCGGTGAACTCCCGGAAGACCCGGAAGGCCTCGGCCTGCATGGTGGCGAGCAGCGAGAACAGCGGCGCGGACTCCGTCAGGGCCGTCGCCGCGCGGCGCAGCCGGTCCGCGGCGGCGGGCCCGTGGCCCGCGTCGAGGGCCCCGATCGCCGCCCGCAGCTCGGCCGCCAGCAGGGTGAAGGTGGCCTCGAAGGCCTGGAGCACGCGGATGAACAGGTACTCGTCGTGCGTGACGTGCACCGGCAGCATGCTCAGCTCCAGCACCAGCCGTTCCCGCCCGGTCATCGACGCGTCGGACGTCTCCCACAGCCGGCGCGCCGCCTTCTCGGGCTCCTCGCCCGGTACGGGGCCGGGCAGCCCCAGCCGGGCCAGCGCGGGGGCGGCCACCCGCAGCGCCAGCCGGTGGCGCTTGCCGACCAGCAGCGGGGACGGGCGCAGCTGCGGCAGCAGGGCGGTCTCCCCGGCCACGGCGGCCAGTTCGAAGCGGGCGAGGTCGCCGAGGAGGTGCACGACGAGCCGGTCGCGGTGTGCGCGTATCTCCTCCGGGGCGGCCCCGGCGGGCGGGGCCAGCAGGGACAGCGCGGTGTAGGTGGGGTAGTCGTAGCGGCCGTCGTACTTGTCGAGGGCGGTGTCCAGGAACCGGTCGAGCACCTCGCGCGCGGCCTCCTGCCCGGCTCCGGCCGGGGCGGGCGCTGTGGTCAGCTTCCCGCGCGCCCGGTCCAGCAGGGCCAGCAGCGGGTCGGAGACGAAGTGCTTGCCGCCCTCCCGGTAGGCCGCGACCACGCCGGCGTAGGGGAAACGGTCCGGCTCGGGCGCTGCGAGCCAGTCGGTGAGCGCTTTCATTTGCGGTCTTTCTCCTCGGGAAGGGGGGCCGCCGGGCAGGGAGCCGCCGGGGGCGCGGTCGGAGCGGCCGGGGCGGCGTCGCCCATCGGGCCGGTGCGGGTGAGCTCGGTGCGCACGAGCCACAGGCGCGGGAAGAACTGGTGGCCGATCAGCTTGGTGAGCACGCCGATGGGGATGCCCTTGGTGCCCAGGACGTCCTCGCCCAGCAGGCGGAGCGCCATCTTGCAGTGCTCCACCCGCCACAGGGAGATCCCCTCGTCCCAGCCGATCAGGGCCTCGGCCAGGCGGTGCACGGGGGTGTCGGGCTGCGTGCGGTAAACCTCGGCGAGGTCGATGCCCCGCTCCTCGACGGCGCGGTCGAAGGCCTCGCCGAGCAGCGCGGTGGCGCGGCGGGCGGCCGCCCAGCCGGGGGACTCGAAGCCGGAGCCGTGGCCCAGGATGGTGCGGATGGTCTGGAAGTCCCAGGGCGAGAGCCGGCGCATCATCTCCAGCTGGTCGGTGGCCAGCCGCACGCCGAGCCGGGCCCGCTCCAGCAGCCGTACGGCCGTGTCGAAGGAGCCCTCGCCGATCAGCCGGGTGCTGTCGGTGAGTTCCTGGCAGGCGAGCTTGAGCCACAGCTCGGTGGACTGGTGCACCACCTGGAAGAGCAGCTCGTCGCGGTGGATGACCTCCTCCGGGCGGCGCTGGAGGGACAGCAGGGTGTCGGTCCGCATGTAGCGGGCGTAGTCCGTGTCCCCCGTTCCGGGCAGCACCGGTACGGAGTAGTCCTTGCCGGCGGGTGCGGCCCCCGCCTCGGGTTCGGTGGTCTGGGTGGTCACGGGGTTTCTCCTGTCAGGCGGCCGCGGGCGCGGCGGTGGTGCGGTGCCCGGCCGCCGCGGCGGCGGCCTCGGTGTGGGCGATGACCTCGCGGATGGTGTGCTGGCCGAGCATCCGGTCCAGGGGAAGTTCCAGCCCCTGCTCCCGGGCGGCGGTCACGATCCGCACGGCCCGCATCGAGTTCCCTCCCAGGGCGTAGAACTCGTCGTGGACGCCGACCTCGGAGACCTCCAGCACCTCGCGCCACAGCGCGACCAGCAGGTGCTCGCCGGGGGTCTGCGGCTTACCGCCGCCGGCCGGAAGGGCCGCGGGGGCCTCCTTGCGGGCCTCGTCGGCCTCGTCGGGCGCCTGGGCACCGCCCGCGGCCGGGCGGGCGTCGGCCACCGGGCAGGGCAGCGCCGACAGGGGGGTGCCGGGGGCCGCGGAGGCGGCCCGCAGCACCGCGGAAAGCGAGCGGGCCACGAGGGCGGCGGTCTCGGCGGCGAAGAGGTCCGCGGACAGGGACACGTGCCCGGTGACCGCGTCGCCCTGCTCCACCAGGTCCGCGACCGCGTCGAACTGCAGCGCGGTGTCGGGGAGTTCTACGGGCTCCAGCGTCACACCGGTGATCGGGGCGAGGCCCAGCGGTACGGACTGCTGCACGTTCAGCAGCGTCTGCGCCAGTGGCAGCCGGCCGGCCCGCCGGTCCGGGTGCGCCCGCTCCACCATCAGCTCGAACGGGACGTCCGCCCGGGAGTACGCCTCCACGCACCGGTCCCGGACCTGGGCCAGCAGCTCGCCGAAGGACGGGTTCCCGGACAGGTCGACGCGGATCGGGAGCGTGTTCACGAAGAACCCGACCAGCGGTTCGAGGTCCACCTCGGGCCGCCCGGCCACGGGCAGGCCCACCACCAGGTCGTTCTGCCCGCTCCACCGCGACAGCACCACCGCGTACGCGGCCAGGGCCACCATGGAGGCGGTCACCCCGCCGCCGGGGGCGGTCAGCCGCAGCTGGCGCACCACCGGCGCCGCCACCTTCACCGGCGCCGACACCGCCGACCACGCCCGTACGGCGGGACGCGGCAGGTCCGCGGGCAGCCGCAGCTCGCGCACCCCGGCGAGCCGCCCGCCCCAGTACGCCAGCTGCTCCTCCAGGGCGCCGGAGGCCACCTGCTCGCGCAGCCAGACGGCGTAGTCCGCGTACTGGAGGGGCAGTTCCTCCAGCTGGTGCGCGGCGTCGTGCAGGCAGGGCTCGTACAGGGCCGTCAGCTCGCGCAGCAGCACCCCCAGCGACATGCCGTCGCAGACGCTGTGGTGGACGAGCGCCAGCAGTACGTGGTCGTCCTCGGCCAGCCGCAGCAGCGTGCAGCGCAGCAGCGGGCCGCAGGCCAGGTCGAAGGGCTCCCGGCTCAGCTCCGCGGCCAGGGCCACGGCCGCCTCCAGGCCGCCGGGCACCTCCACGACGGGCAGGGACACCGGGCCGGGGGCCCGCACCACCTGTGCGATGTCGTTGCCGTCCAGCCGCAGCACGCTGCGCAGCACCTCGTGCCGGGCGACCACCTCGGTCAGGGCCCGCTCCAGCGCCCCGGGGTCCAGCGGGCCGCGCAGCCGCAGGGCGGCACGCATCGTGTAGAGGGCGGTCCCGCTGCCCGCCTGCTCCAGCAGCCACATCCGCTTCTGTCCGAACGAGGCGGGCAGGGAGAACAGTTCCTCGGACATCTCGGGCTGGGCCGTCTCGGTCCGGGCCGTCTCGGTCTGGGTCATGTCAGGACTCACTCCGCAATCGAAGGGGCGGGTACGCGGTAGGCGGACCGGTCGATGCGCCGCAGGGCGGGGGCGGACGCCGGGCGGCGCCCGGCTGCGGCCAGGGCCTCGGCCGTCGCGCGCACCGTCGGCGCCGCGAACAGCCGGCCCAGCGGCAGCTCCACCCCGTATCGCGCCCGTACCCGGGCGAGCAGCTGGGTGGCGAGCAGCGAATGCCCGCCGAGGTCGAAGAAGTTGTCGGTGGCGCCGACGGCGGGCACGCCCAGCACCTGCGCCCAGATCGCGCACAGCTCGCTCTCCACGGGCGTCGCGGGCGCGACCAGGCCGGACTCGGGGGCGGCGGGCTCCGGGTCCGGCAGCCGTCGCCGGTCGAGCTTGCCGTTCGGGCCGAGCGGCCACTCGGCGACGGCGGCGAAGGCCGTGGGCACCATGTGGGCCGGCAGCAGCTCCCGCAGGTGGGCGCGCAGGACGGCGGCCGGCCAGTCCGCGGCGGGCGCGTCCGGACCCTCGGCAGGGCGGACGTGCGCCACCAGCACCGGGGTCCCGGAGCTGCCGGTGCGCACCGAGACCACGGCCGAGTCCACGCCCGGGTGGGTGCGCAGCGCCTCCTCGATCTCGCCCGGCTCGATCCGCATCCCGCGCAGCTTGACCTGGTGGTCGATGCGGCCCAGGTACTGCAGGGTGCCGTCGGCCCGCCACCGGCACAGGTCCCCGGTGCGGTAGAGGCGGGATCCGGGCGCACCGAAGGGATCCGGTACGAACCGCTGCGCGGTCAGCCCGGGCCGGCGCCAGTAGCCGCGGCCCACGGCCGGGCCGCCCAGGAGCAGTTCGCCCGCCACGCCGGCGGGGACGGGCCGGCCCGCGCGGTCGAGGACGTACACGTGGGCGCCGTCGATCGGGCGGCCGATCGGAACCCGGCTGCCGTACCCCTCGGCGCAGGGGTACCAGGTGACGTCGACGGCGGCCTCGGTGGGCCCGTACAGGTTGAACACCCCGGTGTCCGGAAGCAGTGCGGCGCATTCGGTGACCAGCGCGGCGGGCAGCTCCTCGCCGCTGCAGACGATGCGGCGCAGGGTGTCGCGTACGGCGGGCAGCCGCCCGGCGGTGGTGAACGCGGCCAGCATCGAGGGCACGAAGTGGACGGTGGTGACGGCGGCCGAGGCGATCAGCTCGCACAGGTACTCGGGGTCCTGGTGGCCGCCGGGCCGGGCGAGCACGCACCGGCCGCCCACCATCAGCGGCCAGAACAGCTCCCACACGGAGACGTCGAAGCCGATGGGCGTCTTCTGGAGCACGCCCTCGCCCTCGGCGAGCCCGAACGCCCGGTGCATCCACAGCAGCCGGTTGACGACGGCCGCATGCTCGTTCATGGCCCCCTTGGGCCGGCCCGTGGACCCCGAGGTGAAGATCACGTACGCGAGGTCGCGGGCTGCCGCGCCCGCCTGAGGGCGGTGTTGCGGACGGGCGGCGACCGCCTCCGCGTCCCGGCGCAGGCACAGCACCTGCGCCCCCGCCGCCCCGGCCGCGGCCGTCAGCTCCGCGGGCACGGCGTCCGTGTCGGTGACGACGACCCGGGCTCCGGCGTCCTCCAGCATCATCTCGATCCGGGCCGCCGGGTAGCCGGCGTCCAGGGGCAGGTAGGCGCCGCCGGACTTGAACACGGCGAGCAGCGCGACCATCAGGTCCAGGCCGCGCGGCAGGGCCACCCCGACCAGGGCGCCCCGGCCGACGCCGCGCGCCCGCAGCTCCCACGCGAGCCGGTTGGCCCGCTCGTCGAGCTCGGCGTAGGTCAGCCGCTCCCCGCCGTACTGGACGGCGGTGGCGGCCGGCGTGCGGTCGGCCTGGGCCTCGATGTGCCCGTGCACGGTGAGGACGTCGGTCGCCACGGCGGGCACGCCCGCCCCGCTCCACCGCTCCAGCAGTTCGGCGCGGTCCGCCGGGGTCATGACCGGCATCCGCGACAGGGCGGCGGCCGCCTGCGCGGGCCCGGCCTCCTCCAGCACCAGCCGCAGCGCGGTCGCGATCCGCTCCACCGCGGCCGGGTCGAACAGCTCGGTGCTGTACTCGACGAGCCCGTCGAAGCCGCCGTCGGCGCGCGGCGAGAGGTCCACGGCCAGGTCGAACTTGGCGGTGCCGGTGTCGAGCCGGACCGGCAGCATCTCCAGTCCGCCCACGACGACGGCCTTCCGGGCGCTCTCGTCGGACTGGAACAGGTAGCGCACCAGCGGGGTGCGGCCGCCCGCGTCCCGCTGCGGGCGCAGCTCCTCGACCAGGTGGTCGAACGGCACGTCGGCGTGGGACCGGGCGTCCAGCACCTCGCCGTGCAGCCGCCCGACGAGCTCCTCCAGCGAGGGGTCGCCCGACAGGTCGACGCGCACCGGCAGGGTGTTGACGAAGAACCCGGCCAGCGCGGCCGTCTCGGCCCGGCCGCGGCCCGCCACCGGCGTGCCCACCACCAGGTCGTCCTGGCCGGTGAAGCGGGCGAGGACCGCGGCGAACGCGGCCATGGCCACCGTGAAGGGGGTAGTGCGCAGCCGGTCGGCGAGCGCGCCGATCCGGGCGCCGGCCGCCGCACCCACCTCGAAGCGGGCGTGCGCCCCGGAGAAGTCGGAGCGGGCCGGCCGGGGCCGGTCGGTGGCCAGGTCGGCGAGGACGGCCCCGTCGAGCCTCCCCCGCCAGTACTCCAGCTGCTCGGCCGCCGCCGGGGAGGTCAGCCACTGCGACTGCCACAGCGCGTAGTCGGCGTACTGGACCGCGAGCGCGGGAAGCCGCGGCTCGCGCCCCTCGGCCTGCGCCCCGTACAGCTCGACCAGTTCGCGGATCAGCACCTGCAGCGACCAGCCGTCGGACACGGCGTGGTGCATGGCCAGGACGAGCAGCCGGGCATCGCCGGCGCCGCGCAGCAGGGTGCAGCGCAGCAGCGGTCCGGCGGCGAGGTCGAAGGGCTCCGCGGCGATCTGCCCGGCCCGCCGTACGAGCTCCTCCCCTTCCTCGCCGGGGGCATGGACCGTGCGCACGGCGACGGGTGCCACGGGCAGGACCACCGCCTGTACGCCGCCTTCGCCGTCGGCGCGCAGGACGCTGCGCAGCACCTCGTGCCGCTCGGTGATGCGGGTCAGCGCCCGCTCCAGCGCCGGCTGGTCGAGGGGGCCGCGCAGCCACACGCCGCAGGCGATGTTGTACGCGGCGCTGCCCGGCTGGAGCTGGTCGAAGAACCACAGCCGGCGCTGCCCGGAGGACGGGGCGGCGGGGGCGGCCGGATCGGGCCGGCGCGTGATGCCGCCGGGCGCGGAGCCGAGGCCGCGCCCGCGGCGCAGCTGCGCGAGCAGCGCGGCGCGCTGCGGGGAGAGGAACTCGGAGGACATGGCGTCACTGGCCTTCGTCGTCAGGGGACCGGCGGTTCAGGGGTAGGTGCGCAGCAGTTCGGTCAGGCAGCGGGTGCCGAACTCCAGGGCGGTCACGGGGATCCGCTCGTCGGCGCTGTGCAGCAGGCGGCGGTGCGGGGCCCCGGCGGGGAGCAGGAGCGGCAGCCAGCCGTAGCAGCGGATGCCGAGGCGGGCGAAGACGGTGGCGTCGGTCGTGGCCGGGCTCATCACGGGAAGCGGTACGGCCTCGGGGTCGGCCTCGCGCAGGATCGCCTCCAGCCGGTCGTAGAACGGCCCGAACTCGGGCTCCGCGATCAGCTCGGGGCGGACCCGGGGGTCCTCGTGCAGCAGCTCGATGCCGATCGCGTCGGCGTCCTCGCCCTCCCCGCCGATCAGGGCGCGGATCTCGGCGACCAGGTCGGCCACCTCGAACTCCCCGGGCAGGATCCGTCCGTCGACATCGACGGTGATCTCCGCCGGCATCATGTTGATCTTGTGTCCGGTGCGCACCACCGTCGGGTTGACGGTGTGCCGCAGCACCGAGTCCAGCTGGAGCGCCTCGTTCAGCGGCAGCCCCGCCGGCGGCGAGTCGCCCTCGCGGTCCTCCCGCAGCCGGGTCACCGCCCCGGCCAGCGGCTCCGGCAGCGCCCCGGCCAGCGCGGCCAGCATCCGGTCGGCGGCCGGCATCTGATGGCGCGGCAGCCGGGCCCCGCTCAGCGCGGTCAGCACCGCGCCCAGGCGGGCCGTCGGATTGCCCGGCGCGGCCAGCCGCGAGGCGTGCCCGCCGGGCCCGCGCAAGGTCAGTCGCAGCCAGCCCGGCCGCTTCTCGGCGACCACGACCGGGTGGAAGCGGATCCCGGCCAGCTCGATCCCGGCCCCGCCCTCCTCGCCGATGGCGTACCGCACCCCCTCGAACAGCTCGGGGTGCTGCTCGACGAGGTGTGCGGCGCCGGCCCCGCTGCCGTCCTCCTCGTCGGCGACCACCGCGAGGATCACGTCCCCGGCGGGCCGCTCCCCGGCCGCGCGCAGCCGGAAGAGGGCGGACAGCATCATCGCGAGGCCGCCCTTCATGTCGATCGCGCCGCGGCCCCACACCTCCCCGTCCACGAGGCGGCCCTCGAACGGCGGGTGCGTCCACTCCTGGCCCGTCACCGGCACCACGTCGGAGTGCGCGTGCAGCAGCAGCGGCGGGGCCTCGCCCCGGCCGGGGAAGCGCACCACCAGGTTGGTGCGCTCCGCGCTGGGGCCGACCACCTTGTAGTCCGTGATCCCCTCGGCGATCAGCAGCCGTTCGAGGTGGGCGACGAGGCGGCCCTCGTCCCCGGGCGGGTTGACGGTCTCGATCCGGATCAGGTCCCGCAGCAGCGGCACCGGGTCCAGGAGGGGGGAGTCGTGCATGGCGCGGCCTTTCAGGTCAGCGGGGGTTCGGGGTGGGGGCGCAGGCCGTGGCGAGCGCCGCCGCCTCCCGCAGCAGCTCGGTGCCGGTGCCCAGCCACTGGGAGTCCACGGCGGCGCGGCGCAGGAACAGCTGGGCGTCGCAGGCCTCCGTCATGCCGTGGGCGCCGTGCAGGTGCACCGATTCGGCGGCCGCCCGCCGGGCCAGGTCGCCCGCCAGGTACAGGACTTGGGCGCCGGTGGCGCGTACGTCCTCCCCGCGGTCGGCGGCCGCGGCCCCCGAGCGGGCGAAGGCCGCCGCGGTCGCGGCCTCGGCGGCCAGTGCCGCCAGCCGGTGGGCGGGCGCCTGCCGGCCGGCCAGCGGCTGTCCGAAGGCCTGCCGGGACCTCAGCCGCTCCGCGGCCAGCTCCACGGCGGCCCGCGCGGCTCCCGCCAGTGCGGCGGCCTGCCGGATCCGGGCCGCGGCCAGCACGGCCGGCCAGGTGGCGCCCACCGGGTGGACCGCCCCGGACACCGCGGCCCGGTCCAGCTCCACCGCGTACAGGTCGCCGCGGCCGATGTCGTCGCGGCGCCTCAGGCGCACCCCGGGCTGCTCGCGCGGTACGAGGGCCAGGACGGGCTCCCCGTCGGCCCCGGCTCCGACCACCGCCAGGTGGCCGCAGTCGGCCGCGAAGGCGGTGAAGGGCCGCCGGCCGGTGACCGCGTACCCGTCCGCCCCGCGGTGCACGGTGAGCGGGCCGGGCCGGGCGGGCCCGGTCAGCCCGTCCTCCCGGACCGCGAGGGCCAGGGCCGCCGCGCCGCGGGCGACGCCGTCGAGCAGCGGTCCGTACGCCGGATCCCCGGTGGCGGCCAGCAGCGCGGCCGCCGTCACGGTGTCCGCGTACGGGCTCTGGTAGAGCGCGGCGCCCATCAGCTCGGCGATCGCGGCCCGTTCGTCCTCGCCGTGCGGGCCGAAGGCGCCCAGCTCGGCCAGGGTGGCCCAGACGGCGTCGCGGGTGCCCGCGTCCTCCTCGCCGAGCCGGGCCGCAGGCCCGTCCGCGGCGCCGCGCGGGCGCTCCCCGAGCCGGCGCAGCACCGGCGCCAGCTCCTGCCCGAACAGTTCCCTCAGCTCGTCGAGCACGGCCGTCGTCAAAGCAGCCCCAAACCGTTGGTGGCGATCAGAGTGAGCATGACCTCGGAGGTCCCGGAGGCCAGCCGGTGCGAGGGGCCCATGCGCAGGCCCGCCTCCAGCACCCCGCCGTCGGGCGCGGCGCCGTCCCAGGCGGTCAGGGCCGCCTCCAGTCCGCAGACTTCCAGGGCGAGGTCGAGCACCGGCCGGATCTGCTCGGTGACGTACCACTTGGCCATCGCCGAGCCGACCGGGTCCGGGCTGCCCGCGCCCAGGTTGCGCACCTGCTGCCAGGCCATGGCGTGCCCGGCGCGCAGGCGGGCGTCGAGCGCCGCCAGCGGCAGCGCGTACGCCGGGTCCGCCAGCCGGCCCGAGGCCGCGGCCCGCTCGGTCACCAGGTCCAGCAGGCGGCGGCCCTTGGCGTGGAAGTCGACTCCGGTGCGCTCCAGTTGGAGCAGGTCGTTCATCAGGGCCCAGCCGTTGTCGACCTCGCCGAGGACATCGGCCTCCGTGAGGCGCACCCCGTCGACGACGACCAGGTTGAAGCGGTCGTTGCACAGCGTCGGAACGGGCTCCACGTGGACGCCGGGGGAGCGCAGCGGCAGCAGGAAGAGGGTGATGCCGTGCATCGCCACCGGGGATTCGGTGGTGCGGGCCGCGCACAGCGCCACTTCGCCGTACTGCGACTTCATGTTGTAGATCTTCCGTCCGTACAGCCGCCAGCCGTCGCCGTCGCGGCGCGCGGTGGTGCGCAGCCCCGACAGGTCGGATCCGGCGTCCGGCTCGGTGAAGAGCACGGTGGCGATCTCCTCGCCGGCGGCCAGCGCCGGCAGGTGCCGCTTCTTCTGCTCCTCGGTGCCGACCTCCAGCAGGAACCGGCCGACGATGTCGATGCTGAGGACGTGCACGTCGTCGGGGATCCCGGCGAGCGTCATCTCCTCGGTGACGATGGCCGCCTCGGCGGCGCCCAGGCCCGCCCCGCCGTACTCCTGGGGCCAGTTCGGGGCCAGCCAGCCCCGCTCGCCCAGCCAGCGGTGCACCGGCAGGTGGGTGGCCTCGGTGCCCGGCGGGTACGCGGCGATCTCGTCCGCCAGGGCGCGTACCCGCTCCTCGGCCAGCAGCGCGCGGACCTGCCCGCGGAACTCCTCCTCGGCGGGGGTGAGCCCGCCCGGGTGCCGGCCGGTCACAGCGCACCGCCGCCGGCGGCTTCGGCGCGCTCCAGCAGGGCCAGCAGCTCGGCGTCGTCGGCCGAGGCCAGCTCCCGCTCCTCGACCAGGTCGGCGAGCTGCCCGAGGGTGCTGTTGACGAACAGGTCGCGCAGTTCCAGCTCCACCCCGAAGCGCTCCCGGACCCGGGCCGCGAACTGGGTGATCTTGAGCGAGTTGCCGCCGACGGCGAAGAACCCGTCGTGGGTGCTGAAGCCGCCCCGGCCCAGGATCTCCTCCCAGATGCCGGCCAGCGCGATCTGCGTGGGCGTCGAGGGGGCCTCGAACTCCACGGCGGCCACGGCTTGTTCGGGCTCCGGCAGCCGGGCCCGGTCCAGCTTCCCGCTCGCGGCCCGCGGCAGCTCGGCGAGCACCGCGAAGAGGGCCGGCACCAGGTGCGCGGGCAGCCGTCCGCCCAGACGGCGGCGCAGCTCCCCCTCCTCCGGTGCGTCCGTGCCCGGGGCGGGGACCACGTACGCCACGAGCCGGGCGTCGGCGCCCTCGCCGTGCGCGACGACGACCGCCTCGGCGATCTCCGGCTCCGCGGTCAGCGCCTGCTCGATCTCGCCGGGCTCGATGCGCAGCCCGCGGATCTTGACCTGCTGGTCGACGCGGCCGCGGAACTCCAGGTTCCCGTCGGCCCGGCGGACCACGAGGTCGCCGGTGCGGTACAGCCGCCCGGGCTCCCCGCCGTCGCCGTCCCCGCCGTCGCCGCCGCCGTCCCCGTACGGATCCGGTACGAACTTCCGGTCGGTCAGCTCCGGGCTGTTCAGGTAGCCGCGGGCCACCCCCGTGCCGCCGACGAGCAGCTCGCCCGGGACCCCGACGGGCACCAGGGCGCCGAACCGGTCCACCACGTGCGCCGTGTAGTTGGCGAGCGGGGTGCCGATGGGCGGCATCGAGTCGTGCACCGTCCGCGGGCACTTGTAGTCGATGCAGGCGACCGTGGCCTCGGTGGGCCCGTAGCCGTTGTGGAACTCGCGCCCGCCGGTGTTCCAGCGGTTGACCAGCTCGCCGGGGAAGGCCTCCAGGCCGACGAAGAGCATCCGCAGCTCCGGCAGCGCCGCCGGGTCGAGCGCCCCGAGCACCGCCGGCGGCAGGTCGGCCACCGTGACGTGCTCGCCCCGCATCAGCGCGGTCAGCCGCTCGGGGTCCAGCAGCGTCTCGCGCGGGGCCTGGACCAGGGCGGCGCCGCTGGTCAGCGCGGAGAAGAAGTCGAACAGGCTGACGTCGTAGGAGGGGTTGGCGAACTGCAGCACCCGGTCCCCGGGCCCCATCCGGAACAGCTCCGTGATGGCCCGCGAGAAGTTGACGATCGAGCGGTGCTCCACCTGCACGCCCTTGGGGCGCCCGGTCGAGCCCGAGGTGAAGATCACGTACGCGAGGTTCCGCGGCCCCGCCGAGGCCGGCAGCCGGCCGGGTGCGGGCCCGTCCGCGAGCGCCGGGTCGTCGGCGAGCACGGCGGCGACCGAGGCCGGCAGCTCCCCGGCCAGGTCGGCCGTGGTGACGGCGGTACGGGCGCCGGCCTCCTCCAGCAGCAGCTCCCAGCGGGCGGCCGGGTGGTCCGGGTCCAGCGGCAGGTAGCCGCCGCCCGCCTTGTGCACGGCGAGGAAGGCCACCGGCAGCGCCGGGCCGCGCCGCGCGAGCACACCCACCACCGACTCGGGGCCGACGCCCTGCGCGCGCAGCGCGCGGGCCAGGCGGTCGGCCCGCTCGTCGAGCTCCCGGTAGGTCAGCGCCTCGCCCTCGTACACCACGGCCACCGCGTCCGGGTGGGCGTCGGCGACGGACTCGAAGAGCTGGTGCAGGCACAGCTCCTCCGAGCCGTGGGTGCGCGCGGTGTCGTTCCAGCCGCGGACCAGCTGCCGGTGCTCCGCGTCCGTCAGCAGCGGCAGCTCGCTCAGGCGCAGTTCCGGGTTCTCGGTGACGGCCCGCAGCAGCCGGGCGTAGTGCCCGAACAACCGCTCGATCCGGTCCGTGTCGAACAGCTCGGTGGAGTACTCGGCCCACAGCCGCAGGCCCTGCCCGGGCACCTCGGTCAGCTGCACGGCCAGGTCGAAGCGGGCGGTGCCCGGGTCGGCCGGGTACGGCTCGGCGGAGAGCCCGCCCGCCTCGGCCTCGGCGGCCGCCGCGTGCTGCAGGGTGAAGCAGGTCTGGAAGAGCGGGTTGCGGCTCGGGTCGCGCTCGGGGGCCAGCTCGTCCACCAGGGTGCCGAAGGGCAGGTCCTGGTTGAAGTGGGCGCCCATCACGGTCTCGCCGGTGCGCCGCAGCAGCTCGCGGAAGGTCGGGTCGCCCTCCGTGGAGGTGCGCAGGACCAGGGTGTTGGAGAAGAAGCCGATGAGGTTCTCGATCTCCGGCCGGGTGCGGCCCGAGAACACCGAGCCGAGGACGACGTCGTCCTGGCCGGTGTAGCGGGACATCAGCGCGGTGAACGCGGCGAGCACCACCGTCAGCAGGGTGGCCCGCTCGGCCAGGGCCGTGCGGTGCAGTCCGCGCAGCAGCTCGTCCGGCAGCATCTGCGTCAGCGTGGCGCCGTCGCGGGTGGGGTCCGCGGGCCGGGGCCGGTCGGCGGGGAAGTCGAGGGTCGCGGCTCCGGCGAGCCGCTCCCGCCAGTACGCGAGCTGCTTGTCCAGCACCTCGCCGGTCAGGTGGCCGCGCTGCCACACCGCGAAGTCGGCGTACTGGACGGGCAGTTCGGGAAGCCCGGCAGCGGATCCGGCGGCCTCGGCCCGGTAGAGGGCGACCAGCTCGCGGGTCAGGATGTCCGTGGACCAGCCGTCGGTGGCGATGTGGTGCATGGCCAGGACCAGCACGTGCTCCTGCGGGCCGAGCCGGACCAGCGACACCCGCAGGGCGTGCTCGGCGGCCAGGTCGAAGGAGTGCCGGATCTCGGCCCGTACGTGGGCCTCGACCGCCGCCTCCTGCTCCGCGCCGGCGAGCGCGCCGAGGTCCGTCACGGGCAGCGGCACCTCGGCGGGAGCCGGGTCGACGTGCTGGTAGGCCACCCCGTTCAGCTCCGGGTAGCGGGTGCGCAGGATCTCGTGCCGCCCCACCAGGGCGGTCAGCGCCCGCCGGAACGCGGGCAGGTCCAGCGGCGCCCGTAGGCGCAGTACGGACGGCGCGTTGTAGACGGGCCGGCCCTGGGACCACTGGTTCAGGAACCACAGCCGCTGCTGGGTGAACGACAGCGGCAGGGCCCGGTCCCGGGCCGCAGGGGTGATCGAGGTGCTCGTCGCCCGCACCGTGGTGCGCTGGCGTTCGCGCAGCGCCAGCAGGGCCTTGCGGGTGTCGGCGAGGCTGCGCGCACCCGCGCCGGCCGCCGCCGTTGCCGTACCGGCCGCTGTTCCCGTACCGGCTGCTGTTCCCGTACCGGCCGCCGCTCCCGCCGCGGCCGTCGTTCCGGTCGTCGTCTCGGCCATCGCCGTCAGCTCCCCGTCGTCGTCAGCGGCGCGGCGCCGCCCGTCTCGTGTACGGCGGCCAGCCGTACGGTGGTCCCCGCGCCGCCGAGCGCGCCGGAGACCGGGTTCTTCACACGGCCGTCGGCCACCACCACCTCGGCCACGGAGCCCAGCAGGGCCTCCCGGGCCGCCTGCAGCTTGGCCTTCATGCCGCCCACGGCCGCGTCCCCGACGGGCCCCTCGGCCGGCACCCGGTACTCGGGCAGCAGCGAGGACTCGTCGCGGTGGTCGGCCAGTACGCCCGGCGCGCCCGTCAGCATCACGAGCCGCTCGGCGCCCAGGGCCGCGGCGACCGCCGCGGCGGTGCGGTCGGCGTCCACGTTCACCGCGGTGCCGTCCTCGGCGAGGGCCGGCGGCGAGAGCACCGGCACGATGCCGTGTTCCAGCAGCAGGGTCAGCAGGGTCGGATCCACCTTCCGGATCCGGCCGTTGTGGTCGTCGCGGATCATCACGGTGCGGCCGTCGAGCACCGCGCGGTGCGCGGCGGTCCGCCGGGCCGTGACCGTGGCCCCGTCCAGTCCGGTCAGCCCCGCGGCGCGGGCCCCGAAGCGGCCCAGCGCCGCCACCAGGGCGGGCTTGACCTTTCCGGCGAGCGCCAGCTGGAGGACCTCCAGGGTGGCGGGGTCGGTGTAGCGGCTGGAGGAGCCGCTGGGCGTGGTCAGCCGTCGCTGCGGGACACCGAGCCGCTCCGCCAGCAGGTCGACCTCGGCGGCCCCGCCGTGCACCAGCACGACACGGCGGCCCGCGGCGGCCAGGGACGCGATGTCTGCGCACATGGCCTCCCGGTCGATCGCCGGGCTGCCACCGCATTTGACGACGGTGACGGGGTGAATCATGTGTCGCTGCCTCTCGGATCGGTACGGCGCTTACGAAGGGGCACGGGGCCGGCCGCTGCGGCCGTGCCGGCCGGGCGGGCGGGGCCGGCGCCGCCGGGGGAGGGGGTCCCGTCGGCACCGGTGCGGGCGTACGGGGCCGGGAACCGGAACCGGAACCGGAACCGGCGCGGGCCCGGCACGGTCAGATCGGGTGCAGCCCCGGGAAGCCCAGGGCGGTCCGCTCGTCCCAGCCCATGCGGATGTTCATGCTCTGCACGGCGTTGCCCGCCCCGCCCTTGACGAGGTTGTCCAGCGCCCCGATCACGAGCAGCTCGCGGCTCGGCGCGTCGTAGGCGAAGCCGACGTCGCAGTAGTTGGAGCCGAGCAGCAGCTTCGGCTCCGGGAAGCGGTAGTTGCCGCGCTTCTGCGCGACGACGCGGACGAAGGGCTCCGCCGCGTACGCCGTGCGGTAGGCGGAGCGGATCGCCGCCTCCGTGACCCCGGGCCGGGCCGTGGCCCGGATGACCACCTGCACGCCGCGCACGGCGTCCACGCCGGTGGCCGTCATCAGCGCCTCCAGGCCGGTGGCCTGGCTGATCTCGGCCTGATGGCGGTGGCCCAGGGGGGCGAACACCCGCAGCACGTTGCTGCGCTCGGAGTGCAGGTTCATCTCGCCCGCCGAGGCGCCCGAGCCGCTGGAGCCCACCCGGCCGTCCACGGTGACCCGGGGCTCGATCAGACCCGCGGTGGCCAGCGGGTTCAGCGCCAGGATCGACGCGCTCGCCATGCAGCCGGGCACGCTCACCAGGTCGGCGGTGCGCAGGCTCTCCCGGTGCAGTTCGGGCAGACCGCTCACGGCGTCCGCGAGCAGGTCCGGTACGGGGTGCTCCCGGCCGTAGTGCTTGCGGTACAGCGCGGGGTCCTTCAGCCGCAGGTCGGCACTGAGGTCGAAGACCACCTTGCCGCGGGCGGCGAGCTCGGCCCGCCCGGCGGGGTCGTCCAGGCTGGACGCGGTGAAGAAGAGGACGTCGCACTCGGGCAGTTGCTCCGGTGCGACATAGCTGAGGTCGGTCAGACCCCGGAGGTTGGGGTGGCTGCCGTCGACCCGCCTGCCGGACAGGCGGGTCGACGTGGCGGCCACGACCTCGACCTCGGGGTGGCCGAGCAGCATCCGGAGCAGTTCGCCCCCGATGTACCCGGCCCCGCCGACGATCCCGGCGCGGATCACTTATTCACCCCAGTCCTCTTCGGCCTCGGGGGCCAGGGCCATGATCAGCGGTTCGCGCGAAACGATTTCGAGTTCCGCCATGCATTCCGCACACTCGACGATTTCGTTGAGTTCCACCTCGGGTGCGACGGAGACGTCTCCGGTGCATTCCGGGCATGCTTCCTTGAGCAAGACAGCATTCCTTTCCATGCGATATTCGGCATGTTTTCCGCGGGCGTTTCCACCGCAGGTCGAGCCTGCCGGGTGGGGTCCCGCGCAGTCAGTCGGGGATAACCCCTACGCGCCCTGAAGGGCCTGCCCGCGGGCTTCGAGACGACTCCGGAGACCGTCCAGGACCCGGTCGTACGCGTCGAGCAGCGCGGCCGTGCGGCGCAGCAGCCCCGGCACCGCCCGGGCCCGGTCCGGGCCGGCCGTGGCCACCGCGATGCGCAGCGCGGACCAGTGGTGGGCGACCCGGTCCACCTCGCGGGCCAGCTCGGCCAGCCGCAGTTCGCCGAAGCGCCGGCCGGCCTCGCGCAGGAACTCCGCGTGCAGCCCGGTCACCGCGAGGACGGGGCCGATGACCACGAAGACCTCGTCCCCGACGGCCGGGTCCTCGGGCAGCCGGTCGAAGGCCTCCGTCAGGAAGGTGCGCAGCCCGGCGAGCCCGCGCAGGTGCCCCGTAGCGGCATCGGCGGCGGCCGGCTCCGCCCGCAGCGCGCGCAGGTTCGCGGCGGTCACCCGGTCCACGAACTCCGGGTCGAAGGCGGGCTGGTCCTGCCCGATCCGCACCTCCAGCCAGCGGTTGCCGATCGGATTGGCGGTGAAGAACAGGTCCCGGTCGTGGTGGACCGGGTTGCCGGAGTCCCGGGCGGCGTCCAGCGCGGCCAGCGGGATGGTCCCCTGGAAGGCGGGCGGCACCGGGTCGGCCACGAACACGTCGCCGGTGGTGTCGTCGAACCCGTAGAGCACCATCAGGTGGTTGGTGTGCACGTCGCGGTAGGCCGGCCGGAACGGCAGGTGGAAGTTGTCGGCGGCCACCGCCACCGGGGTGCCCGCCGCCAGCGCGGCCCGCACCTGCTCCCGGCCCTCGCGGGCGTCGGCCGGCTCGTGCCAGCGCGAGTGCACGTCGTGGAAGGGGGCGAGCCCGCCGAAGAGGTCCTGCGCCGCACCCGGGAAGTAGTACTCCTCGCGGCGGATGTCGCCCGCCGGGTAGTCGAATCCCCAGCCGGCGCCCAGCGCCTGCACCGGGTCCAGCCCGTGGAAGCCCAGCAGGACCCCGGCCGTCGTGTGCAGGCAGTGCGACAGCTCGTGCCGCCAGTAGCCGACGGGTCCCAGTTCAACTCGCAAGACGGCTCTCCTCGTCCGCTGTGACGGTCATGGCGAAGACGTGCATCGCCGGGTTGTCCGGCAGCCGCACCGCGGCCAGCGGCGCGGGCACGCGCACCGGCACCCGCTGCTGCCAGATCGACGGCGCGTGGTGCAGGTGGGTGTGGCGGGGGTAGCGCATGCTGCCGGTGGCGAAGGCCCTCGGCTCGCCGAAGTACGCGCCGGTCTGCGGCCAGAAGTCGCTCATCCGCAGCCACTCGCGGCGCACGGTGCCGTCCGCGTAGTGCAGTTCGACCTCGTCCTCGGTGCGCCGTTCGGCCGCGCCGACCAGGCCGATCCAGTCCCAGCTGCCGCCCGGCAGCTCCACCAGCTGTCCGCGGCAGCGGACGTTGTCCCCGGCGGCGCTCTTGCGGGCCGGGAACTCGAAGACGGCCCCCACGAGGTCCACCAGGGAGCCGGGCTCCGGCAGTTCCTCGGCCGGAAACGTATTGCGCCAGATATTGAACCCGTAGTCGCCGGGCGTGTCCGGCGGCTGTATTCCGCGATTGTTGAAATGCGCGGACAGATTGACGACGGTGTTTCCCAATCCCATCACATCCACTATGTTGCGGCTGTGCTCACCACAGAAAAGGCGGCCACTGCCGTCGATATCCAGATCCGATTCCTTGACTCTGTTCCCGGCGCACCGGAAGACCTCTGCGGGCGGGTGGCGGCGGTCACCGCGGCCGCGTACGCCGCGGGCGACCTCGTCCCGGGCCTGCCCGTCGCCGACGGCGCCCGCGAACGGGCCGGGGACGTACGGGAGGACCTCGCGGCGGGCCGCGGACTGTGGGTCGCCTCCCTCGGCGGAGAGACCGCCGGATCGGTGCGGGCCGTGGTCCGCCCCGACGGCGACTGGGAGGTCCGCCGGCTGGCCGTCTCCCCCCGGGTGCGCCACGCCGGGCTCGGCCGGCTGCTGCTGCGCCGCCTGGAAGCCGCGGCCGCGGCCGCGGGCGCCCGGCAGGTGGTGCTCGACGCCGTGGTCGAGCGGGGCAACCCGGCCTTCTACGCCCGGGTCGGCTTCCGTACGGTCCGCCACTTCGGCGCCGCCGACAAGCCGCTCTCCGAGGTCCACATGGTGCGCGATCCGCGCGCCCCGCAGGAGCCCGGAGCGCCCTACGCCCCCGGCGGGGACGGCTGGGCGGTGTCCTGGTGGGCCGGTCCGTGCGGCACCCGCTGCCGGACCGGCGAGCCGCTGCCCGCAGCCCCGGAGGAGGCGCTGCTCGGCATCGACTTCCTGCCCGGTGCCGCTGCGTCCCAACGGGCCGCGGTGGTAGGGGTGTTGGCGGCGGCCGCGGACCGGCGCACCGCGGACGGGCTGTTCTTCGCCCGCCCCGCGGCGCAGATCGCGGCGTTCGCCCAGCCCCGGCTGATCCACACCAGCCTGCTGGCCTGGTGGCGCAGCCCGGCCGCCCGCGCCGCCCGCACCCCGCGCCCCTGAACGACGGCGGCCCGGCGGCTCGCCGCGGGGCCGCTCATCGCGGGGCCGCTCATCGAGGGGCGCCGGCCAGCCGGGCCGCCGCCGCGACGATCTCCGCCGGGCTGATGCCGGCCAGCTCCAGCAACTGCCGCTCGTCGGCGACGTGGTCGAAGAACCGGTCCGGCACACCGATCCGGTGCACCCGGCACGGCGCCTCCTGCGTCACCACCTCGCAGACCGCGGCCCCGAGGCCCCCGGCCACCAGGTGGTCCTCCACCGTGACGATCCCGGCGGTCTCCCGCGCCGCCGCGAGCACGGCCTCCCGGTCCAGCGGCTTGATCGTGTGCATGTTGAGCACCCGCGCCGACACTCCCCGCGCGCCCAGTTCCCGCGCCGCCTCCAGCGCCATCGACACCGGGTACGGGCCCGTCGCCACGATCGTGACGTCCGTACCCGCCCGCAGCTCGCGCGCCTTGCCGACCGTGAACTCGTACGGCTCCTCGTGCACCAGCGGCGTCGCCGCCCGGCCCAGCCGCAGGAACAGCGGCCCCGGCAGGTCCGCCGTGGCGCGCACCGCGTACTCGGTCTCCACCGCGTCCGCCGGCACCACCACGGTCAGGTTCGGCAGCGTCCGCAGGATCGCCAGGTCCTCCACCGCGTGGTGCGTGGGCCCGTAGTGCCCGGCCGACAGCCCGGCGTGGGTCGCCACGATCCGCACCGGCAGGTTGTTCCCGGCCACGTCTATCTTCACCTGCTCGCAGGCGCGGGCCGCCGCGAACCCCGACAGGGTGTTCGCGTAGGGCAGCAGCCCGGTCGCCGCCAGCCCCGCCGAGACCCCCATCAAATTGGCCTCGGCGATGCCGACGTTGACGTACTGCGACGGCAGCTCCCCGCCGAACAGCGTCTCCAGGCCGCCCATGTCGGAGTCCACGCAGATGATCCGCGGGTCGGTCCGGGCCAGCTCCAGCAGCGTGCGGCGGTACACCTCGCGCGCGGCGACCCCGTACCGCTCCTCCCAGGACGGCTCGGCGGCCCGATCGGACCCGGCGGCACCGGGCAGCTGCGCGGCCGTCTCCGGCATCGTGGCGGTCATCGTGCCCTCCTCGCGTTCAGGCCGGTCAGGGCCCGCTGGAACAGCCGAGGCGTCAGCTGCACCGAATGGGACTTCTTCTTGCCCTCGAACAACGGCACCCCACGGCCCTTGACCGTCTGCGCCAGCACCACGGTCGGCCGCCCGGCGTTGTCCGGCAGGGCCGCGAACACCTCCCGCAGCGCGCCCAGGTCGTGCCCGTCCACCTCCGCCACCGCCCAGCCGAAGCTGCGCCAGCGGTCGCCCAGCGGCTCCAGGCTCACGCACTCCTCGGTCGAGCCGGAGATCTGCAGCCCGTTGCGGTCGACCACCGCGACCAGGTTGTCGAGGCGGTGGTGGCCCGCGTTCATCGCGGCCTCCCACACCGAGCCCTCCTGGAGCTCGCCGTCGCCCAGCAGGGCGAAGGCCCGACCCGGCCGGCCCGTGCGGCGCAGGCCCAGCGCGACCCCCGAGGCCAGCGACAGGCCGTGTCCGAGCGAGCCGGTGGGGAACTCCACCCCCGGCAGCCGGCGCAGCGGGTGCCCGGCGAGCCGGCTCCCCGGCGCGCTGTACGTGGCCAGCTCGGCCCGGTCGATGAACCCGCGCTGGGCCAGCACCGCGTACAGGGCGGCGCTCGCGTGCCCCTTGCTGAGCACGAACCAGTCGCGGTCGGCCCAGTCGGGCTGCTCCGGCCGCAGCCGCAGCACCTCGTGGTACAGGACGGTCAGGACGTCGGCCGCGGACAGGCTGCCGCCGACGTGGGTGCCGTGCGCGGTGGTGCCCATCCGAAGGACGAGCTCGCGCACCTCGTGCGCCAGGTCCGCCAGGTCCGCCAGGTCCGCCAGGTCCGCCAGGTCCGCGGGACCGGCGGGCCCCGCCGGGGCGGCCGCCGTCGCGGGCGGTTCGAGCAGGGTGCTCACGCGCTCTCCTCAGGGGTGTTGACCGCGGCGTGCCACGGCGGGCGGTACTCCATGGCCCGCGCCAGCGGCAGCAGGTCCTCGATCCGGTCCCAGACCTTCTCGAAGGCCTGCGCGCACCGGTCGAGGACCGGGCCCGCCGCCGGGTTGAGGTGGATGCGCTGGATCGTCAGCGAGTCCTCGATCACGGCCAGCGAGACCGGGAATTCGGAGATGTCGTGGCGCGGCCGCGCCGCGCCCTCGATCCGCCACGGGTAGCCGCCGAAGCCGGACAGCTCCCGGAAGGCCCGCTGCCCCGGAAGCGGCACCACCTGGTACGGGGCCACCGGCACGCCCTCCGCCTTCAGCGCCCGCTGCAGCACCGCGCGCAGCGCCCCGTCGGAGACCTCGGGGTGGCCCAGGCCCGCCGCGGAGAACCGCAGCCGCAGGATGTGCCAGGCGTGCGTACGGTCGGCGGGGACCTGCGGGGCGAGCAGCCCCGGCAGCCGGCCGATGCGGTCCAGGAAGGACTCCACGTTCTTGGCGCGCAGTGCGTGGTACTCGTCGAGGCGGGCCAGCTGGCGCCGGGTGAAGGCGGCCTGCACCGCGCTCAGCTTCTCGTTGCCGGCCAGCACCCGCGAGATGTAGTCGCGGTCCTTGCCGGCCCGCAGGTCCTCGCCGAACTGGCGGCGCAGCACGATCCGCTCGTACAGCTCCTCGTCGTCGGTGGTGATCAGCCCGCCCTCGCCGCAGGTCGGCAGGTTCTTGACCACGTTGAGGCTGGTGGCGTTCACATCGCCGATCGAGCCGGCCCGGCGGCCCTGGTACTCGGCGCCCTGGGCCTGCGCGGCGTCCTCGATCAGCTTCAGCCCGCGGCTGTCCGCGAGGGCCCGCAGCGCCGTCATGTCGGCGGGCAGGCCGTGCAGGTGCACCACGATGATCGCCCGGGTCCGCTCGGTGACCGCCGCGGCGGCCGCCTGCGGGTCCATCGTGAAGGTGACCGGGTCCACGTCGACGAAGACGGGCACCAGCAGCCGCTGCACCACCGGGATCGCGGTCCCGATGAAGGTCAGAGCGGGCACCAGCACCTCGGAGCCCGGCTCCAGGTCGAGCGCGGCCAGCGCCAGCTCCAGCGCCGCCGTCCCGTTGGAGACGGCCGCGCAGTAGCGGGTCCCGGTGTACGCGGCCCAGTCGCGCTGGAGCGCGGACACCTCGCCGCGTCCGGCGTCGTTGGAGGTGAACAGGCCGCCGTCCAGCACCCCGCGGACCGCGGCGTGCTCCTCCTCGGTGATCACCGGCCAGCCGGTGAGCTCCTTGCCCATGTCCTGCCGGCGCAGCGTCTTGGCGCCGCCGAACATCGCCAGTGTGCCGCTCATGTCGTCACCAGACCGCTCTCGTGGGGATCGGGCAGGCCGGCCGGAGCCGGTGCCACGGTGGTCAGCGCGAGGAGTACGAGCCCCTCCCGCTCGGGCAGCCGTACGCGCTCCAGCTCGTCGCGGCGGGTCACCGGCACGCGCAGCCGTACGGCCGCACCCGCCGGGATCTCGGCGGTCTCGGGGTCGGTTCCCCCGGCGAAGTGCAGCCACAGCGTCGCCTCGGCGGGCGCGGCGGCGCGCACCTCCAGGTGAAGCCAGTCGTAGCGGCCGCGGGGCAGCTCCAGCACCCGGCCGTCGAAGGGCACCGGGCCGGCCAGCGGGAGGGGGGCCAGCCGGCCGGGCGCGCGGCTCACTGCGCGTCCCAGACGGCGAGCCGGGCCATGACGTAGTCCACGTACGCGCCGACCAGGTCGGTGCCCAGCACCTCGATCGCCCCGTGGAACTCGGGCGTGTGGTTGACCTCGTTGACGACCATCCGGCCGTCCTTGTGCTCGATGACGTCGACGCCGAGGACGCCCTCGCCGATCGCCTCGGCGGTCGCGGTCAGCAGCTTGACCAGGTCGTCGGTGAGCGGGCACACCTCGGTGCGGCCGCCGAGCGCCGTGTTGGTCCGCCAGTTCTCGGAGATCTTGTAGATCGCGCCGACCACCTCGCCGCCGAAGACGTACGCCTTGATGTCGCGGCCGGGCTTGTCGATGTACTCCTGGACGTACGTGATCTGGTGGTGCGGGCCGGGCAGCGCGGCCCGGTGCTCGAAGATCGCCTCGGCGCCCTCGTGGTCGTGCAGCCGGGCGCCCATCCGTCCCCAGGAGCCGGTCAGCGGCTTGACCACGGCCGGGTAGCCGAAGGCGTCCAGGGCGTCCAGCGCCGCGTCCGGGACCAGCCCGACCATCGCGCGCGGGGTGGGCAGTCCGCCCTCCCGCAGGGCGAGGGTGGTCAGCAGCTTGTCCCCGCAGAGGTTGATGATCCGCGAGCTGTTGAGCACCGGCACGCCCAGGTGCTCCAGCAGCCGGCTCGCGTACGCGTTGCGGGTGTGCGAGATCTCCCGGCTGAGCGCGCCCCGGTAGGGCAGTGCGCCCGGTCCGTCGAGCCGGAACGTCAGGCGCCGGGTGTCGAGCTGTTCGAACTCGATGTCCCGCTTGCGCAGTTCGGCCAGGAGCAGGCGCTCCTCCAGCCGTACGCGCGAGGTCAGTACCGCCAGCGGTCGTCGTGTGTTCACGGCGTGCCGCCTCCCATTCCGTTGAGGGCACCGGTCGTGGTGCGCAGGGCCACCGACTGCGCCAGCCGCGGCAGCGCCGCCGTCAGGACGTCGATGGCAGTGAGGTATTCCGGCAGAGCGATGTGCTCGTCCTCGGTGTGGCAGTAGCGGGAGTCGCCGGGGCCGTACGCGGCCGTCGGCACCCCCCAGACCGGACCCACCACGTTCCAGTCGGCGGTGCCCAGCTTCAGCTTCGCGGCGGGCCGGGCGCCGCTCTCGCGGATCGCGGCCGACAGGGCCTTGACCACCGGGTCGGTGCGCGAGGACCGCACCGCCTCCACGTGTTCGACGACGGTGATCCGCCGGCCGCCCGCCAGCTCGTCGAGCGCGATCCGGAAGGCGGCGGCGTCGAAGTGCACCGGCACCCGGCACGACACCTCGATCCAGGCCTCCTCCAGGCCGCCGCCCATGGCGACGACCGAGGGCAGCGCCTGGTCGAAGAGGGCGCTCGCGGTTCCGGGCCCGTACCGCTCCAGCAGCCACTCCCGTACGCCGAACCAGAAGTCCGCGACGATCTCCGCGGCCGTCGCCTCGGGCGAACTGGTGTGCGCGGCCGGCTGCTCGGCGGTCATCCGGAACCGGAAGACGCCCTTGTAGCCGATGCCCACGCAGGCGGCCCCGCTCGGCTCGCCGATGACCACGGCGTCCGGGCGCATCAGGCCGGCCAGGTGGCGGGCGCCGACCGAGGTGCGCTCCTCGTCGACCGCGCCGACGACGGTGATCCGCGCGTCGGTACGGTCCGCGAGGCGGGCCGCCGCGCAGACCATCGCGGCGAGCGGCCCCTTCGCGTCGACCGTGCCCCGCCCGTACAGGACGTCGCCCGACAGCCGGACCGGGACCTCGCCCGGCACGGTGTCCATGTGGCCCAGCAGCAGCAGGTGCGGCCCGTCCGCCGGGCCGACCGAGCCGTGCACGCTGCCCACGGCGTCGACGTGCGTGTCGAAGCCGAGCCGGTCCATCGACGCGGCCAGGAAGGACCCGACCGCGGCCTCGGTGCCCGAGACGGACGGGATGCCGACGAGCGAGCGCAGCAGCGCGGTCTCGCCGGTACGGTCCATGGCGCTCACGCCCGCGTCACCCGCCGGCCGGGGCGGCCGGGTTGAGGTCCACCAGCAGCATGTCGCGCACCGCCGTGCCGCCCAGCGGGCTGATGGGGGACACCTCGTGCGTCACGCGGGCGTCGTCGACGAACATCGAGTCCAGCGGGTCGAGCAGCGTCAGCCGGACCGGCTCGCCGCCCTCCGGGTGCACCGTCGAGAGCCCGCCGCCGCACCGGTCCCGGCGCAGCAGGTGCATCCCGACGTACGCGTGCCCGTCGCGGTGGCGGCCCTCGGGGGTCGGCTCGCCCTCGCCGCCCGGCTCGGCCAGGATGCGGATCAGGTGGATGCCGACCTCCCAGGAGGTGGTGCCGCTCAGCTGCGCGGCCGCCCGGGCGTCCAGCCCGACCAGCGCCAGCATGCCTTCGTGCAGGAGCACTTCGGGGGCGATCGGCGCGAACACCCGGTCCTGCCCCCGCCACATGTGGATCACGTCCTGGCGGAACGAGGCGTGCGGCAGCGGCGCGAACGAGGCCGTGCCGTCCGCCTCCACCTCCACCCGCAGCCGCCCGTAGCGGCGCAGCCGGAACAGCTTCCCGCCGGGGATGCCGGTGTCCGGCTCCAGGTCCTCCCAGGCCGCGCGGAAATCCTCCAGGGCGTCCGCCGGCAGCAGGTGCCGGATCCGGTCGCGGCGCAGGCAGGTGAAGCCGGCCCGGGCCGTCTCCCGGGCCAGGCCGTCGGCGCAGTCGCCGGCCGGCGGTCGGGTCCGGACTGCCTTGTCCGGCGCGGTCACTCCCGTACTTGTCACGATCGCCCCTTCAGAAATGATGCGTATGACCGGCGATCACGCTGCCGGTCCGGGCCGCGCCGGTGGAGTCCGGATTTCCCCCGACTCCACCGGCCCGCCCGCCCCGGGCAGGCTTCGGGCCAGACACACACGTCGACGAGGAGCCCCGGCATGCCGCGAAACGTCAACGACCGACTGGCACAGCTCACCCCCGAGCAGCGCGCCGCGCTGCTGGGAGAGCTGCGCGCCAACCGTGAGCCGCGGCAGGACAGCGACCGCATCGCCGCCGCCGGCCGCGAGGAGCCCCTGCCGCTGTCCTCCGTACAGCAGAGCCTGTGGTTCCTCGACCAGTGGTCCGACGGGCTGGCCTTCTACAACACCCCGCTCGCGCTGCGCCTGCGCGGCCCCCTCGACGTGCCCCTGCTGCGTTCCGCCCTGAGTACCGTCGTCGCCCGGCACGAGACCCTGCGCACGCGCTACCTCGCCACCCCCGACGGCCCCCGCCAGATCGTCGACGCGCCCGCGCCCGCCGCACTGGAGCTGCTCGACCTCTCCGGCCTGCCCGCCGCCGAACGCGAGGCGCGCACCCGCGAGACCGCCTCCCGCGAGGCCCGCCGCCGCATCGACCTGTCGGCCGGTCCGATGCTGCGCGCCACCCTCGCCAAGCAGGGCCCCGACGAGCACGTCCTGGTGCTGTCCATGCACCACATCGCCACCGACGGCTGGTCCACCACCCGCATGGTGCAGGAGCTCACCGAGTGCTACCTGGCCGGGCGGGCCGGCCGCGCCCCCGTCCTGCCCGAACTGCCCATCCAGTACGCCGACTACGCCGTATGGCAGCGCGAGCGGCTGGCCGGCGAGGCCGGCGCCCGCTCGCTTGCCTACTGGCGCGAGCGCCTGGAGGGGCTGCCCGCCCTCCAGTTCCCGTCCGACCGGCCGCGCCCGGCCGACCCGAAGTGGACCGGCGCCGAGGCCGGCGCGTACCTGGAACCCGCGCTCCACCGCGACCTGGAGGCCCTCGCCCGCAGCGAGCGGACCCGGCTGCTGCCGGTGGCCGTCGCCGGACTCGCCGCCCTGATGTCCCGCTACACCGGCCAGGACGACATCGCGCTCGGCTCCGTCTTCTCCGGCCGCACCCGCACCGAGTTCGAGCCGCTCATCGGCTACTTCGCCAACACCGTCGTGCTGCGCACCTCGACCGCGGGCGACCCCACCTTCCGCGAGCTGCTGGCGCGTACGGGCGACGCCGTCTCCGACGCGCACAAGCACCAGGAACTCCCCTTCGACCAGCTCGTCGGGGAGCTGCGGCCCGACCGCGACCAGAGCCGCAACCCGCTCTTCCAGCACGCGATCTACCAGCTGGGCACCCCGGTGGAGACGGTCCGCATGGGTGACATCGAACTCACCGGCCTGCCCCTGCACATGGGCACCACCAAGTTCGACTGGACGATCGGCCTCTCCGAGCGCTCCACCGGCGGCGTCGACCTGATGACCGAGTACGCCACCGAACTCCACGACGGCGACCGCATCGAGCGGATGCTCGGCCACTACCGCCGGGTCCTGGAGAGCGCCGTCGCCCGCCCCGACGCCCGCCTCTCCGAGCTCGCCGTGCTCACCCCCGCCGAGCACGAGCGGATCCTGGTCCGGTGGAACGACACCGCCGTCCCCGTCGAGACCGCCGGCGGGGTCCCCGCGGCCTTCGCCGCCCAGGTCGCCCGTACCCCCGGGGCCACCGCGGTCGTCCACCGGGGCGCCGCCCTCGACTACGCGGCCCTGGACCGGCGCGCCAACCGGATCGCCCACCGCCTGCGCGCCCTCGGCGCCGGCCCCGGCACCCTGGTGGGCGTCTGCCTCTCCCGCGGCCTCGACATGCCCGCCGGGCTCCTCGGCGTCCTCAAGTCAGGAGCCGCCTTCGTCCCCCTCGACCCCGACTACCCGGCGGCCCGCCTCGGCCACGTCCTCGGCGACGCCCGCCCCGCCGCCGTCCTCGTCGACGCGGACAGCACCGCCCGGCTGACCGCCGCGGCCGCCCTCGCCGAGGGCGCCGGGCCCGTCCTGCTCGACCTGTCGGCAGGCGCCCTCGAAGACGTCCCCGACACCGACCCGGGCGTCGGCGTCGGCGCACACGACCTCGCGTACGTCACGTACACCTCGGGCTCCACCGGAAAGCCCAAGGGCGTCATGGTCGAGCACGCCCAGCTCCTCAACCTCTTCCGCGGTCTCGACGACCGGGTCGGCGAGCACTCGCCGGGCACCTGGCTCGCGATCAGCAGCATCTCCTTCGACATGTCCGAGGTCGAGATGTTCTGGACGCTGACCCGCGGCTTCAAGGTGGTCGTGGCCTCCGGCCGCCCGCACGAGCTGCTGCGCTCGGCTCCCGCCCCGCGCACCCGACCCATGGAGTTCGGCCTCTTCTACTTCGCCAGTGACGCGGGTGACGACGCCCCCGGCGGCAACCGCTACCGGCTGCTGCTGGAGGGCGCCAAGTTCGCCGACCGGCACGGCTTCTCCGCCGTGTGGACCCCCGAACGCCACTTCCACGCCTTCGGCGGTCTCTACCCGGCCCCCTCGGTGACCGCCGCCGCCCTGGCCATGGTCACCGAGAACATCGCGATCCGCTCCGGCAGCGTGGTCATGCCGCTGCACCACCCGGTGCGGGTGGCCGAGGAGTGGTCCGTCGTCGACAACCTCTCCGGCGGCCGCGTCGGCATGGCCTTCGCCTCCGGCTGGCTCCACGACGACTTCGTCTTCGCCCCCGAGAACTACGAGGACCGCAAGCAGGTCATGATCGACGGCGTGCGGACCGTACGGTCGCTGTGGCGCGGCGAGCCGGCCACGCTGACCGCCGGCAACGGCAAGGACGTCGAGGTCCGCATCCGGCCCCGCCCCGTCCAGGCCGAACTGCCCGTCTGGCTCTCCTCCGGCGGCACCCCCGCCACCTTCAAGGCCGCCGCCGAACAGGGTGCCAACATCCTCACCCACCTGCTCGGCCAGGACCTCGACCAGCTCGCCGAGTCCATCCGGCTGTACCACGACACCTGGCGCGAGAAGTTCGGAACCGAGGGCGGCAAGGTCACCCTCATGCTGCACACCTTCCTCGACGAGGACCGCGACCGGGCCCTGGCCCTGGTCCGAGAGCCGTTCATCGACTACCTGCGCACCTCCCTGGACCTGGTCCGGGTGCTCGGCCAGCGCATGGGCGTGGACGTCGACCCCCGCAACATCGGCGAGGACGACCTCGACGCCCTCCTCGGTCACGCCTTCGACCGGTACGTGCACACCAGCGGCCTGTTCGGCACCCCCGAGGACTGCCTGGAGCTGATCGACAAGCTCTCCGCCGTCGGCGTCGACGAGCTCGCCTGCCTCGTCGACTTCGGCGTCGACGCCGACGACGTACTGGGCGGCCTGGAACACCTCGACCGGCTGCGCGTCCTCGCCAACGCCCCGCTGGGGCAGGCGCGGCCGGCGGACCCCGCGCACAACGCCTCCCTCGCCGAGCTGATCGCCGAGCACGGGGTCACCCACCTGCAGTGCACGCCCTCCCTCGCCCAGCTGATGCTCGACGACCCCTCCGGCGCGGCCCGCGAGGCCCTCGGCGCCCTCGACGTCCTGCTCGTCGGCGGCGAGGCCGTGCCCACCGCACTGGCCCTGCGGCTGCGCGAGGCCACCGGCGCCAGCTTCCACAACATGTACGGGCCCACCGAGACCACCGTCTGGTCCACCTCGGCGCCCATCGACGGCGCCGACACCGAGGCCCCCACCGTCCCCGTCGGCACCCCCATCGCCAACACCGCCGTCTACGTCCTCGACGCGCACGGGGCCCCGCTGCCCGTCGGCGTGCCCGGCGAGCTCCACATCGGCGGCGACGGCGTCTCCCGCGGCTACCACAACCTGCCGGAGCTGACCCGCGAGCGGTTCCTGCCCGACCCGTTCCGGCAGGACCGGGCACCCGGCGCCCGCATGTACCGCACCGGCGACCTCGCCAAGTGGCTGCCCGACGGCCGTCTGGAGTTCCTCGGCCGGGGCGACGACCAGGTCAAGGTCCGCGGCTACCGCGTCGAACTCGGCGAGGTCGAGACCGCCCTGCGCGACCACCCCGGGGTCGGCTCCTGCGTGGTCGCCGCCCGAGGCCCGGCCGGCGCCCAGTACCTGGCCGCCTACCTGGTGGCCGCTCCCGGCCAGGGAGCCCCAGGCGCCGACGGACTCCGCGCCCACCTGCGCGAGCGGCTGCCCGAGTTCATGGTGCCCGCCCGCTACACCGTGCTGGACGCGCTCCCGCTCAACGCCAACGGGAAGGTCGACCGCTTCAAGCTGCCCGACCCGTCCGCCGCGGCCGCGGACGGCCCCGGCCAGGCGCCGGCCACGCCCACCCAGCAGATCCTCGCCGAGGTGTGGCAGCAGCTCCTGGAGGTCCCCTCGGTCGGCATCCACGACAACTTCTTCGACCTCGGCGGACACTCGATCACCGTCATCCGGGCCGTCGACTTCGCCAACAAGCGCGGCGTGCGCATCACCGCCCGCCAGCTCTTCCAGCACCAGACCGTGGCCGAACTGGCCGCCGTCGCCGATCAGGAGGCCGCCTCGGCGTCCACGGCCGGCGCCGTGCCCGCACCGGGCGGCACCCTGACCCTCCTCAAGTCCGGCTCCGGATCCGCGCAGCTGCCCCCGCTGTTCTGCGTCCACTCCAGCACCGGAACCTCCGCCTCCTACTTTCCGCTGGCCCAGCACCTCGAAGAGGACCGGACCGTCTACGGCATCGACGCCGCGCCCATCGTCCCCGGCGCCCCCGAGGAAACCCTCGACGAGCTCGCGCACCGCTACCGGGACGCGATCCGCGAGGTCCGGCCGGAAGGCCCGTACCACCTGCTCGGCTGGTCGCTGGGCGGCGGCATCGCCTGGGCGCTGGCCTCGCTGCTCCAGGCCGAGGGCGCCGAGGTGGCCCTGCTGGCCCTGGTGGACACCCAGCCCCCGGCCCAGCTGCCGCAGCCGCTCGGCCACGCCGAGTCGGTGTGCGCCTTCGCCGACAGCTTCGCCCTCTCCATGGGCCGGCCCCCGCTGCACACCGACCCGGAGACGGTCCGCGCCCTGCCACGGGAGGCCGCGTACGAGGCCGTCCTCGGCCGGCTCGCCGAGGCGGGCCTGGTCCGCGACGGGGAGGACGCGGAGATCCTGGCCCGGGCCCGGATGTTCACCGCCATGACCCGTGCGGCCTCCACCTGGCGGGCCACCCCCTACCGCGGGCCCGTGGAACTGCTCGTCGCCGACGACCCGGGCGATCTGGACTGGTTCCGCGAGGGCTGGGAGCGGCACGCCGACGGCCCGGTCCGCACCCGGCTCGCCCCCGGCACCCACTTCACCGTCATGCAGGGCACCGGCGCCAAGGACATCGCCGCCGCGCTCGGCGAACTGCTCCCGGAAAGCCGCCTCGGATGACCGTCATGGAGACCCCGCGGGCCACGCGGCCCGCACTCGACACCCTGCTGCGGTCGGTCTTCCGCCAGCACGCCGCCGGGGTCGCGGTGATCACCGCCCGCGGGGCGGACGGCCGCCCCCACGGGTTCACCGCCACCTCGCTGATCTCGGTCTCGGCCGACCCGCCGGCCCTGGCGTTCGCCGTCTCGAACGGAGCCTCCAGCTGGCCGGCGGTCGCCGCCGCCGAGCACGTCGCGGTGCACCTGCTGGGCGAGGACCAGGCCGCGCTGGCCTCCGTCTTCGCCCGCAGCGGCGCCGACCGGTTCGCCGCGGCCGACTGGTCCGCCGGCCCCTGCGGGACCCCGGTGCTCTCCGGGGTCCTCGCCTGGCTGGTCTGCCGGGTGACCGCCCGCGTGCCGGCGGGCGACCACCGCATCGTGGTGGCCGAACTGGTCACGGGGGACCCGGGCCCGGCGGACCGGCTCCCCCTCCTCTACCGCGCGGGCGCCTTCACCTCCCTGCGCGAGCCCCGGCCGTAACCCCGGCGCCCCGGCTCCCGTACAGCCTTGGGCCCTTGGGCCCTTGGGCCCTAGGGCTCGTAGGGGAGCCATCCGCTGCGGACCGCGCGGACGCCGGCCTCGAACCGGCTCCGCGCGCCGAGGCGCTCCATCAGGACCGTGGCGATCCGGCGGGCGGTGCGGTGCGAGACCCCCAGCCGCTTGGCGATCCCCTCGTCCGTGTGCCCCTCGGCCAGCAGCCGCAGCGCGGCCTGCTCCTGCCGGCTGAGGCCGTCCTCGCCCCCTCGGGGCTGGACGGCCTCGCCGAAGGGCTGCGCCTGGTCCCATACGCCCTCGAAGAGCGTGCACAGCGCGGTCAGCGTCCCGTGACCGGTCAGCACCACGGCCCCTGCCAGACTGTCCTCGCTGTTGAGCGGGATGATCGCGGTCTTGCGGTCCAGGATCGTCATCCGGGTCGGGAGGGTGGCCACCGTACGCACCTGGCCGCCCTGGCCGGTCAGCCAGTTCGCGTGCTCCACCGTCGGCGGGCTGTTGCGGACCGCGTCGACGTAGATGGTGCGCATCACCACGCCGCGCTTGAGCAGGCGCTCGTTCAACGGTCTCGCGGCGGCCATGTTCTCCTCGCTCTGGCCCCCGTCGGGCACGAAGGCCATCACCTCCTGTTCCACCTCGTTGGTGAAACGGGCCAGCCGGGCCCGTATCTCCTCCACCCCGTTGAGATGCTCCACCCCCGTCTGCGATGCGGCCGGCTGGAGGCCGGCGTACTCCGAGATGAGCTGGGACGCGGCCGCCCGGGAGGCGGCGATGCGCTGGCGGTGCGCCGCGAACTCCGCCTGCTGGCGGGCCAGCAGGTGCTCCAGCCCCAGCTCGGGGCTGACCGCGCGCGGGTGGTCCGGGAAGTCGGCCCGGTCCTGCACCACCAGACACAGCTCTGCCAGCCTCCCCCAGGCGCGGCGGATGTCCTCTTCGGTCCAGCCCAGCCGTTTCGCCAACGCGGTCGCGTCGTCCCCCGGATGGGCCAGCATCGTGCGGTAGACGGATTCTGTGGGGCCGTCCAACCCCAAAGACTCAAGCACTGGAATCCCCCTGCTGAACAGAGCGGACTGGTCGCTCCGCCCTGATCATGCCAAACGACAACCTGCCGATCGAGGGGATGAAACCACCCGGCGAGGCCCCGCGCCACCGTGATGCCGTCCGGTGGACTGAAAGGGCCAGGGCCCAATCAGGCCACCCGGTTTCCCTTCACCTGCACCCACCGCTCGAAGGATGCTTGAGCCACGGCGGAAAACAGCCGCCGCAGAACTCGGCAGAACCCCCCGAACCACGTCAACCGCGGGACGTGCGAGGGGAGTTCGAGTACCTCACCCCGACTCCTGGATGGGACCGCTCATGCTCCGCGCCCGCTTCGCCCCGATCGCCGCCAAGACCGCCGCCCTCGCCCTCGCCGCCCTGTGCATCCTGCCGGCCGGCGGCGCTGCGACCGCCACGGTCATGGCCGACGGGCCCATTCCGCCGGCGGCCACCCAGCCGGCCCCCGGCACGGGCACCGGCGGCACCGGCACCGGCAGCGGCACGGGTGACGACATGGGCTGGGGCTGACCGGACCGGACACCGAGGCAGCCGGCTCCGAACCCGCGGGAGACCACGTGGACATCCGACAGCTGACGACCTTCCACCGGGTGGCGACACTGCTCAGCTTCACGCGGGCCGCCACCGAGCTCAAGTACGCCCAGTCCAGCGTCACCGCGCAGATCAAGGGACTGGAGATCTCCCTCGGCGTCGAGCTCTTCGAACGTCTCCGCGGCAAGATCCAGCTCACCCCGGCCGGTGAGCGCCTGATGCCGTACGCGGAGCAGATCCTCTCCCTCGCCGACGAGGCGCGGGGCGTGACCGCCGGCCTGGGGGACCCCTCCGGGGTCCTGACCATCGGCACCATGGAGAGCCTGATCTCCTACCGGATGCCCCCCGTCCTGGAGTACTTCCACCACCGCTACCCACTGCTGCAGCTGGTGCTCCGCCCCAGCCTGTGCGCCGAGACCTGCCACTCGCTGCGCCAGGGCTCCTTCGACCTGGGCTTCCTGATGGAGGCCGAGACGGAGCACTCCGGGGTGCAGACCGCCGTCCTGGGCTCCGAGCCGCTGTCCGTGGTGGCCGCTCCCGGCCACCCCCTCGCCCTGGCCCGCTCCCTCACGACGCAGGACCTGCGCACGGCCGCCGTCCTCGCCCCCGAGGCCGGCTGTGCCTACCGCGAGCTGTTCGAGGCCGAACTGAACGACGGCTCGGGCGAGCCGGTGTCCTTCCTGGAGTTCGGCAACATCGAGTCCATCAAGCGGGGCGTGGCCGCGGGCCTCGGCATCAGCCTGCTGCCGACGATGACCGTCGCCGAGGCCGTGGAGAGCGGCCAGCTGGCCGTCCTCGACTGGGAGCCGCCCTTCGAGGTGTTCACCCAGCTCGCCTGGCGGCGCGGCAAGCAGCTGTCGCGGGAGATGCGCCTGTTCGTCGAGCAGACCGTCTCCTTCATGTCCGAGTACTACCGGCCGGTGGCCGCGGCCACCGCGGCGGCCGCCTGAAGGGGCTCACAGGTGGACGCGGCGGGCGGTCGGCGAGGCGCGGTGGCGGATGGTCCACAGACTGCGCCGCACGTAGGTGCGCTGGACCCAGCGGTCCAGCCCGTCGTAGCGGGGCGTGAACACCGAACGGGCGTGCACCCCCTTGCGGTTGTTGACCAGCAGGGCCTGCCCGGGCCGCAGCCGCACGGGCTGCGCCACCGAACGGCAGACCTCCTGGAGCCGCAGCAGCGCCGTGCCGGCCGCGGTGGTCATCGGGCGGACCCCGTTGGCCGCCACGGTGATCTCCGGGAAGGCCGCCGCGCCTCCGATCAGGGGCACCGGATCGGAGAGCACCTCGCGGCCGCCGGCGTGGGCCCGGGTGTAGCCGCCCGGGGCGTTCAGCCGGAACAGCGGGCTCCGCAGTGTCGTCAGCAGATCGTCCCCGAGGGAGGCCGCGATGTCGCGGGCGTCCGCGTAGTACGTCACGGCCTCGCCGTCATGGTCGGCGCGCAGGCAGTTCAGCACCAGGAAGTCGGGATTGGCCAGGTCGTAGCGGCCCGCCGGGTCGTGGACGATGTCGCTGTGGAAGTTCAGGAAGGCGCGCGAGCCCTGGTTGGTCTGGGTGTGCTCGCCTCCCGGGACGGGCACCACGTCGTGGACGATCCGGCCGTCCTTCTCGGTGAGCATCCCCACCGGCTCGCCCAGCAGTCCGCTCAGCCCCAGCAGCACCCCCTCGGCGACGAAGGTCCCCTTGGCGGGGCTCGGCCCGCCGTCGAGCGGGGTGGGCGGCAGCAGGGCGTCCTGGGGCAGGTTCCCGACCAGCGCCACCCCCGGCGTGTCGGGGTGCCGGCCGAAGTCCAGCAGCCGGCGCAGCAGTTCGGTCGGCAGCTGGGCGAAGACCTGGTGGCAGCGGGCCGTGGCCCAGTCGAGGTCCGCGGCCGGGTCGGCCAGCTGCGCCAGGTCCCGTCCCACCGCCTCGCGCACGGAATCGGGCAGGTCCCAGACGGCGAGCGTGGAGCCGCTGTCCGGCCGTGTGCCGAGGATGTCGGCGACAGTCATGGTCATGTGCGTCACACTCCTGCGAGTCTCAGGGGCCGGGCACGGGAGGCCGGGCCGTTCTCGAACGTGCCGTGCAGCCGCCGCGCGAGGGCCACGGCCCCGTCCGCGTCGGCCGCCAGATGCGTGGTCGCCACCGGCCCGCGCAGCACCGTCACCGGTACGCCCGCGCCCGATCCGGGGGCCAGGCCCCGGCGCCGGTGGAACTCCGCGAGGTCCAGGAACCCGCCGACGGCCACGACCAGCGGGCCCTCGCCCAGCCGGACGGCGTCCGCGTTCGCCGCGCGCAGCGCCGCGTACGCCCGGTCGGCCTCGGCCTCGCCGGAGTACCGCAGGGCGACGGAACGCCGGTTCAGGACCACGGCGCGTACCGGCTCGCCCGCCGCGCCCACCCGGGTGCCGTGGGCGAACGGCGGCCGCCCGTGCCGCAGTACGAGCTCCACACCGCACTTGCGGGCCATCTCCACGGCCCGCCGGTGGATCACCTTCGCGCCGTGCAGCGACAGCAGCGAGGCCGTGTCGTAGGAGACCAGCGGCAGCAGCCGCGCCCCCGGCACCAGGTGCGGGTCCGCGCTGTAGATGCCGTCCACGTCCGAGTGGATCTCGCACGCGGGCGCGCCGACGGCCGCGGCCACCGCCACCGCCGACAGGTCCGAGCTGTTCTTGCCGAGCCAGGTCGGCCGGCCCCGCGCGTCCACGGCCTGCCCGCCCGGTACGACCACCACCTCGTGCCGGGCCAGGGCCGCGGCCAGCGCCCCCGGATCCGTGTGCACCAGCCGGGCCCGCGCGAACACCGAGTCCGAGACCAGGCCCAGCTGCTGCCCGGCCAGTACCGCCGACCCGATGCCCGCCCGGTGCAGGGCCGCGGCCAGCAGCTGCGCGCCCGCCGTGTCGGCCAGCGTCAGCAGCCCGGCCAGGGTCTCGTCCTCGGGATGCGGGTCGATGCCCAGCAGCCGCTCCCGCAAGGCCTCCGTCTCGCCCGGACCCGCGCTCACCACCACGGCCAGCGGGCCGCGCCCCTCCCGCAGCCGGCGGCCGACCGCGTCCGCGACGCGCTCGTACCCGTCCGGCCCGGCGAAGCTCGACCCGCCGAACTTGAGGACCCGCGCCGCGCTCACAGCGTGCCCCGGGCGAGGAGTTCCTCCGCGATCTGCACCGCGTTCAGCGCCGCGCCCACCCGCAGATTGTCGGCGACCAGCCACAGCCAGAAGCCCCGCGGGTCGTTCGGCGAGACGCGGATCCGGCCCACGTGCACCCGGTCGGGGTCCTCCAGGGAGGCCGGCACCGGCGGCTGGGCCTGCGGTCCGTCGTACACGCTCACCTCGGGCAGCGCGCCGAGCAGCGCGACGAGTTCGCCGCGGTCGACCTCGTCGGCGCACTCCACCCACACCGATTCCGAGTGCCCGTTGACCACCGGCACCCGTACGCACGTCGCCGTCACGTCCAGTCCCGGCAGGTCCAGGATCCGCCGCGACTCGTGCAGCAGTTTCTCCTCCTCGCGGGTGAAGCCGCTCTCCAGCACCTCGTCGATCCGAGGCAGCACGTTGAAGGCCAGCGAGGGGGTGAACCGCTTCGACAGCGGCTCGGCGCCCGGGTCCTGGAGCGCGAGCGCGGTCGCCTCCTGGAGCTCCTCGATGCCCGAGTGCCCCAGCCCCGAAGCCGCCTGGTACGTGCTCACCACGACCCGGCGCAGCCCCCAGCGCCGGCCGACGGCGTCCAGCAGCCGCACCAGCGGGATGGTGGAGCAGTTCGGGTTGGCGACCGTACCGCTGTCCGGCCGCCGGTCCAGCTCCGCGGCGTTGACCTGCGGGACCACCAGAGGGGTCGCCGGGTCCATGCGGAAGGCGCGGGTGTTGTCGATGACGAGGGCGCCCGCGGCCGTGGCGACCGGCACCCAGCGCTCGCTGACGGCCGTACCGGCCGAGAAGAACGCCAGGTCCACCGAGGTGAAGTCGAACTCCTCCAGGTCCCGCACGGTGTAGTAGCGGCCCGCCACGCACACCTCCCGGCCGGCGGAGCGCGGCGAGGCCACCAGGTACAGCTCGCGGTAGGGCAGCTTCCGCTCCTCGAACAGCTCGACGAGGGTGCCACCGACCGCGCCGGTCGCCCCGATGATGGCGATGCGGGGCGCTGAGGGGTCGCTGACGAGGGTCACACGAATCTCCGATCTCGATCGTTCAGTCGGTCAGTACAGGGAAACCGGGTAGTGCAGACCACCACCGGTCCACAGCTCGTTGAGGCCGCGCGGCACGTCCAGCCCGGAGGTCGGTCCCAGCGCGCGCTCGTACACGTCCGCGTAGGTGCCGACGGCGGCCAGGACCCGGGCGGCCCACCGCGGTTCCAGCCCCGCGGCCGGCCCGTGCCGTCCCGCCGCCCGGGCCACCCGCTCCAGGGCGGCGGCGGCGCGGCCGCCGTCCCCGGGGCCGGCCTGCGCCACCTCGTGCTCGGCGGCCAGCAGCAGGTTCACCACCCACCGGCACAGCCGCAGCCAGCCCGGGTCGTCCTCGCGGACGGCGGCGGCCATCGGCTCGCGCGAGACGGTCTCGGCGAGGACCGTGTGCCCGCCGGGTACGGGGAGCAGCGCCCGCTGCCCGGCCAGCGCGACCCGGTCCAGTACGAGCGCGGCGCACCCGCCGTCGGCGTAGCCGGCCAGCGCGGCGGCGGGCGTCGGGTACTCGCGTACGCGGACGGCGAGACCCCTCGGCCCGTACCAGGCGGCGAGGTTGGCGGCGCTCGTCGTACCCGCCTGCACCGCGACCTCACGCCCCGCGAGACCGGCGGGGCCCGTGATCCCGTCCGCCGCTCGAACGAGGAAGCCCTCGCCGTCGTAGCAGGTCACGGCGGCGAACAGGACCGGCCAGGCGGCTTCGCGGCCCATCGTCCAGGTGGTGTTGGCCACCGTCAGCTCCGCCCCGCCCGCCGCCAGCACGGAGAGCCGGTCCGCCGGATCGGCGGGCACCCACTCCACGGCGTCGCCGTCGCCCAGCGCGGCCGCGGCCACGGCCCGGGCCACGTCGGTGTCCAGCCCCGACCACACCCCGCGCGCCGAGCACGCCGACAACCCGGGCACACCCCGGCTGACGACGGCGCGCAGCGCCCCGCGGGCCCGTACGGCGGCGAGGGTGCTCCCGCCCCGGCCGGCGCTCATGCGGCCGCCCCGTCGGCGAGGCGGCGGCCGAGTACGTCCTCCACGTCGAAGCGGCGCTCGTTGAAGCCGAGCATGTCCAGCAGCTGCCGGGAGCCGACCGCCGCGTCCGGGGACACGGCGCGCCGGGTCCGCGGGGGGAGCGGGACCCGGCCGGGGTCCGCCCAGCGCAGCACGCCCCAGGGGTCGACGACGGCCCGCGCCCGGTTCGCGTTGTCCGGGTGCAGGCAGTACGGCACGTCCAGCAGCCCCGTCGCGAAGGCCCGCAGCAGCGCTTCGCCCACCGTGGGCGCCTGCTCCAGCACGCAGTCCACCAGCAGCGCGGCCTCCTCGTACACGCCGTACGGGCCCGTGACGGGCGCCGGCAGCGGACGCGCACGCGTACGGGCACGGACGCGGATGCGGTCCCGCTCGTCGGCGGCCACGGCCGCGGCGAACTCCAGCGCGGCCACGTTCTCGTCCAGGGTCGGGATCCGGTGCGCCTCCGCGGGCGTCTTGACCACCAGCCGGGCCGCCCCGCCGCGCACCGCGAGGCGCGCACTCTCCTCCAGGAGCCGCAGGGCGCCCGCCGCCGAGCGCGGGAAGACCCCCATGAACGTGTACAGCACGACGTGCCAGTCCGGGCCGCCGTCCGGGCCGCCGTCCGGGCCGCCGTCCGGGCCGCCGTCCGGGCCGCCGTCCGGGCCGCCCTCCAGCCGCTCCGCGGCGAGCCGGTGCAGCGCGGCGAGCGCCTCCAGGTCCTGCCCGGGGTGCGTCTGCTGCGCGTAGCTGAGCGAGAGGGAGCGCACCCCGTGCTCACGGAAGAACAAGGCCTCCAGCACGCTCAGCGCGACCAGCATCGACGGCGGGCACAACTGCCCCAGCATGCCGCCGCCGAAGGTCTCCAGGTGCATCGGCTCCGCGCGCGCCGCGATCAGTTCGCAGCACCGCGCCCAGGCCCGTACCGAGTCCCGCAGCGGCACCCGCCCGTACGGCAGGCAGTACGAGACCGGGCCGCCCTCGGTGGCGTCCGCCCCGGCCGCGCAGACCGCCGCCACCAGCCGCCCGGCCAGCGCCGAGCCGTGCCGCACCTGGACGGGGAAGTCCTCCGAAGCCACCCCGTCCAGTACCTCACGCGTACGCTGCGCCCCATGGGCCACGAGGGGGAAACCGTTCAAGTCCGCCCCGGAGCGCAGCGCCTCCAGCGCCCGCGCGTACTGCCCGACCCGGGTGTAGCTGTCCACGGTGACGGTGCCCGCCGTGGGCGCCGCGACATCGCGGACCGCGCGCAGCCCCTCACGCATCCGGCGTGCGCCGGCGAATCCCATCCGCGGCTGTACGACCAGCGACCCGGACTCCCGGGCCCTGCGCACGTGCGCCGCGAACCGGCCCGCGCCGGCGGCGCCGGGCCCGCTCATGCGACCGGCTCCGCAGGCGCGCGGCGCCTCGGGCGCAGCTCCCGCAGGAAGTCCGCGAACTCCTCCAGCCCGTGCTCGGAGGCGAAGACGGCGTCGTAGCCCGCAGCCACCAGCGCGTCCACGTGGCGGTCGGCCGCGCCGTCCACGCCGAGCTTGCCGCCGATGACGGCGCGCAGCTCCGCCAGGTCCGGGTGCGCCCGCAGGGTCCGTACGAGCCGCTCGCCGTCCATGTGGCCGTGCCCGTTGACGGTGCTGACCACCAGGGCGTCCGGGCGCTCGCGCAGGCAGGCCGCGACGACCTCGTCGTCGGGCGGGCAGGCGCCAAGGTTGACCACCTCGTGGCCGCGCTCCTCCAGCATCAGCTGGAGGAAGACCAGGTTCCAGGTGTGCGCGTCGGAAGAGACCCCGGAGACGACGAACTTCCCCGAGCGGCTTCGGTACTTCGGCATGGGACACCCCCGGGTGGCGGATCGGCGCAGGCGGTACACCGATCCTCGTGGCGCTGCCCGCGCCGATTCAACGCGCCGTCGATGGAGAACCGCTATCGCCGACATCGAAGAATTCGATGTTCCGAGGTCAGGGGCCAGGCCGTGTCCTTCGGATCAGGGCGGATCAGCCCGGGGCGTCCGGTGCCGTGCATCGCAAGGCCGAGGAGGGAGTCGACGTGGTGTGCCGGCGACCGGCGAGAACGCAGCGAGGCGCGGTGCCGGCCGCCCCGGGCCCGCTCTGATCCGAAAGACACGGCCCAAGGCCGGGCCCCGCCGGCAGGCAGCCGACCGGACGGGCGATCGAAAGAGGCGATGGCGCGCATCGTCATTCCCGCACGCCCCGCGTTGACCGGGCCCCGGCGGCTGAACAAGGGTTTTTCCCGCCGTCCCCGCGCCGCGGACGGCAGTCCCCTTGGAGCGTCAGGCATGAAGATCCTCGTCCTTCACCAACTGCCGTACCGCAAGGCCGGCTACGACCGGGCCATCGACCACCGGCGCCACGACGTGACCTATGCGGGACACGCCGACCGGCTGGCCGACCTGCCCGAGGACCTGCCCGCCCGGCGGCTGCCCGTCCCGGCCGAAGAGGACTTCGCCGCCGGCGTCATCGCGCGCACCTCACCCGCCGACGGCTACGAGGCGGTGCTGTCCCTCTCCGAGTTCGGCGTCCTCGCGGTCTGCCGGGTCCGCGGCCACCTCGGCCTGCCCGGACCCACCCCCGAGCAGGCCGAACTCGCCCACGACAAGGTCCGCATGAAGCAGGCGCTCGCCGGGTCCGGCATCCGTACCCCCCGCTTCTCGGCCGCGCCGCCGCGCGATGCCCTGCTGCCCTGGTCCGGGGCCACGGTCCTCAAACCGCGCCGCGGCACGTGCAGCGAGGGCGTCTCCGTCTTCCCCGGCGCCCGCCGCGCCCTGGCCGCGCACCGCGCGCTGGCCGAGCCGCAGGCGTACGAGCTGGAGGAGTACGTCGACGGCGACATCCTGCACACGGACGGCCTCGTCCAGGACGGGGTACTCGTCCACAGCGTCACCAGCCGGTACGTGGGCAAGCCCGCCGACTACGCCGCGGGCATCCCGCTCGGCTCCCACCAACTGCCGCCCGACGAGCGGTACGGGGACCTCGCCCGCCGCACCGTCGCCGCGCTCGGCATCGACTGCGGCACGGTCCACCTCGAGTTCTTCGAGACCGCGGGGAACGAGCTCGTCTTCCTGGAGGTGGCCAACCGGATGGGCGGCGCCGGGGTGGTCGACGCCCACCTGCGGCACACCGGAATCCACCTTCCCTCGCACGAGATCGCCCTGCGGCTCGGCCTGCCGAGGCCCGCCCCGGACACCCCCAGCGGGCGCTACCACGGCTGGCTCGTCGTCCCCGGACACCACCTGCCCGCCGACCGCCCGCACACCGCGGCCCTCCCCGCGCACCTGCTGGACCACCCCTGCGCCGACCGGATCCACACCCTCCCGCCCGGCACCCCGGCGGCCCGTCACATCACCTACCAGGAGTGGCTCGTCCCGCTGGCCGTCGAAGCCTCCCACCCCGACCCGGCAGCCCTGCGCGCCTACCTCCACGCCTGCGCCGAAGCCGCCGCCACCCCCTCCGAGGAAGCCGCATGACCGCCCCCGCCCCCGCGCGACCGTCCGCCCCCGCAACCCCCACGGCGGTCGCCGCGCCCGCGCCCGCGATGCCCGCCGGGCCCCGAGCCGGGCGGGTCGTGCGGTACTACCCGACCGACCTCCTCCTCGCGATGGAGGAGGCCGACCGGCCCGGGTCCGGGCTCGACGAGCTGCTCGACGCGCACCGACTGGCCGCCCTGCGACCGCTCTTCGGGGCCGGCGAGGAGTTCGCCGACGGGCTCGACGAGCTCCTCGGCGGCCTCGCCCAGTACCCCTGGCAGCCGCTCACCGACACCAACGACGTGGACGAGCTGCGGCCCGTCGGAACGGTCGTCCTCGACGACGACCGTTCCGGCACCACCCTGCGCGGCCTCCTGCTCGCCTGGGCCACCGGCAACCACGTCACCGTGCGCACCGCCGACCCCGGCTTCTGGCGGGCGCTCACCGCCCTCCTCCACCGCCCCGGCCTGCCCCTGCCCACCGCCCGCGCCGTCCCCCGGGACACCCCTGCGGCCGCGCACGGCACCCCGCTGTGCGTACCCGACCTGCTGCCCCTCGCCGCGCGGGCCGAAGCCGAGGCCTCGTACGACGCACCCGCCCGGACCCCGGCCCGGCACGCGGCTCCCGCCGGGGATCCGGCCCGTCACGACGCCCCCGCCGGCGACGCGGCCCCGTACGGAAGCCCCGGCTGGGACCCCGCCCTCTACGCCACCCCCGGCAGCGCCGGGCCCGAGCCGCTGGTGACGCGGTTCCCGGCCGGCCGGGGGCTGCCCGCGCAGGACGCGTTCACCGCCGGGGTGCTGCGCAGCGACTGCCGCGCCGCCTGGACCGCGGCCCTCAGCCGGCGCACCCGCCTCCACGGCACCACCCTCGCCGCCGCCCGCGCCGCCGAGGACCCCCGCCGCACCGGCCGCCTCGACGCCCGGCTGCGCCACACCGCATCCCGCGCCCGCAGGTCCCCGTACTACCGGGACCTGCCCCCCGTACGCACCCTGGACGACCTGCCCGGTCTTCCCGTGCTCGGCAAGGCGGCCCTCGCCGCGCACTCGCTCCCCGCCGGCCGCGGCTTCGCCAGCGGTGCCCGCCCCACCGGCGAGGTGCTGCGCAGCGGCTCCACCACCGGCACGCCGCGCTACATCGTCTACGCCCGCACCGACTGGGACAACATGGTCCGCGAGGCCGTCCCGCTCTTCTACGCCATGGGGCTGGAACCCGGCGACCGCCTGGTCAACACCCTCTTCGGCGGCGACCTCTACGGCGGACTGACCACGACGGTCACCGAGTTCAGCCGGATGCCGCTCGAATGCTGCACCACCGCCCAGGCCGCCACCCCCGAGTCCCTCCTGATGCTCGCCCGCAGCTTCGGCGCCAACGCCGTCATCGGCGTACCGACCATGATCGTCCCGCTGCTGCGCGAGGCGTACCGGCAGGACCCGCTCCTGCGCATCGAGAAGGTCCTCTACCTCGGCACGGCCATGGGCCGCGCCGACCGCACCTGGCTGCGCGAGCACCTCGGCACCCGCATCGTCTCCAGCGTCCTCGCCGCCAACGACGGGGCCCAGCTCGGCTACCAGTGCGCCGCCCTCGACGGGATGCTCCACCACGTCAACGACGACTACAACTACCTCGAAGTCGTCGACGACCACGGCCGCCCCCTGCCCGACGGCACCGCGGGAGAGCTGCTGACCACCACCTTCCAGAAGGGCGAGGGCCCGCTGATCCGCTACCGCATCGGCGACCGCGGCCGCTTCGTCCACCACGACTGCCCCTGCGGGATCTCCGGCCGCACCCTCGAATACCACGGCCGCTCCGACGGCGTCGTCCGCCTCATGGGCGCCGCCCTTCTGCACGCCGAACTCTTCGACGCCGTATCCGGGTTCGGGGTCTCCGAGCTCCAGGCCGAGATCACCTCGCAGGACGGCCGCGACACCCTCACCGTCCGCACCGAGTCCCCCGGCCCGCTGCGGCCCGAGGAACTGCGCGCCCATCTGGCCGACCGCTTCCCGCTCCTCGCCGGCAGCCGGATCTACGAAGACGGCGCCGCCCCCGCGGGCCCCGCCGACTTCCGCGTCGAATGCCACGCCCCGGGCGCCCTCGCCCGCAACCCGGCCAGCGGCAAGATCCGCCCCGTCGTGGACCGCCGGGTGGAAGCCTGATGCCGGGCGGCCGCGCCCCGGGCCCCGTCCGGGACCGCGCCGTCCCCACCGTGCTGACCTCCATCGCCCTCCTGGGCATCGGCATGGGCGTCTACCTGCTCGCCCTCGGCCAGCTCCTGTACCAGCTCACCGGAAGCCCGCAGGCCTTCGCGCTCGCCCTGACCCTGCAGGGCGCCGCGGCCGTCTGCGTCCTGCCCTTCTCCGGGCCCCTCGTCGACGCCCTCGACTCGCGGCACGTGCACACCGCGTGCAGCCTCGCGCGCGCCGTCACCGTCGCCGGGCTCGCCCTGACCGGGCTGACCCGGCCGCCGGGCGCGGTGGCGCTGATCGCCGCCGGCGTCGTCCTGCTGGCGTTCGTGGACAACGTCCAGCGCGCCGCCCTGTTCAAGTACACCGCCTGGCACGTCGAGCCGGCCCGCCGGGCCAGGCTCAACGCCCTGATCAACGTGGCCGTCCAGGTGGGGGCGCTGACGGGCATGGCCCTGCTCGGCCTGCTGCTGCTCCGGACCTCCCTGGCCGGAGCCCTGCTGGCCGACACGGTGGTCGCGCTGGCCGTCGCCGCGCTCGTACGCAGCCTGCCGGCGACGGCCCCCGAGCCGCGCGGCCCGGCCGCCGGGGTGCTGCGTACGGCGCTGCCGCTGGCCCTGCACGATTGGCGGGCCATGTTCCACCGCTACCGCGGCGACCTCGCCGTCCTCGGCGCGATCGTGCTGTGCGCCGCCGACTTCGTCTTCCAGTCCTGCGTGAGCACCCTCGTCGTCCCGCTGGTCGCGGAGCACTACGGCGGCCGCGGCCAGTACGTCTCCCTGCTGGAGGCGGTCTTCGCCCTCGGCATGATCGCCTCCTCCTTCTTCACCCGGCACACGCAGCGGGCCGCGCTGCTGCCGCTGTGGTGCGCACTCCAGGGCGCGGCGGCCCTGGCCCTCGGGCTGTCGGCCGCACCGGCGGTCCACCTGGCGGCCCTGCTCGCGGCCGGCTTCGCCAACCTCTCGGCCCTCACCTGGCTCCTGACGGGCCTCCAGAACCGGGCGGGCGACGGGGAGAAGGCGAAGATGGCCAGCCTGCGCATGCTGTCCATCGGCGTGGCCACCACCGTGCTGATGCCGTTGGTCGGCCACTTCGCCGGGGTCTCCCTCACCGCCGGCTTCCTGGCCACGGCCGCCGTCATGCTGGCCTTCACGGTGCTGGCGGCCGCCACGACGACGATGCCCCGCCAGGCCCCCGAGCCCGCCGAAGCGGCGGCCCCCGAGCCGGCCCGCTGACCCGGACGGCCCCCGCCTGAGCGTTCACTCCTCATCCATTGCAACGACATGCTGGCTGACGTTGCGTTATCTACACACCCATTGCAATGAAATTACCGCTCTGACCTGCATTGATGGATAAAGCGCGCAACGAATCCGTTGCGTGATCTCTGAACGCTACGTAGCTTTTCCTTCATCGGAAACAGCGAGTGAGCGCAACAGGAGATTGTCATGCAGAAGTTCGAGACCATTGCCCCGATCGCCGTCGTTCTGGACGTTGCCGCGGGGCGTGTTCAGCTGATCGCCGCGGATCGGGCGGATGCCGTGGTCGAGGTCCGGCCGGCGGACGCTTCGAAGGGCCGTGATGTGAAGGCGGCGGAGCAGGCCGCGGTCGGCTTCGCGGATGGTGTGCTGCGGATCGCGACGGCGGTGGCGAAGCATCAGGTGCTGGGTGCTTCGGGATCGGTGGAGGTGACGGTCCGGGTGCCGGCCGGTTCGCGGGTGGAGGCGAGGACGGCGGCGGTGGAGTTCCGCGGGGTCGGGCGTCTTGGTGAGGTCGTGTTCGAGGGTGCGCAGGGCGCGGTGCGCCTCGATGAGACGGCTTCTGCCCGGCTGGCTCTTCAGGCCGGTGACATCTGGGTCGGCCGTCTGGCCGGGGACGCGGAGATCGGGACGCAGAAGGGTGATCTGCGCATCGATGAGGCGGTGCGCGGGACGGTGGTGTTGCGGACGGAGTCCGGTGACATCTCGGTGGGCGCCGCCCGCGGGGTGTCGGCCTCGCTGGACGCCGGTACCTCCTACGGCCGGATCGCCAACTCCCTCCACAACACCGACGGCGCGGCCGCCGGTCTGAACATCCGGGCGACCACCGCCCACGGCGACATCACCGCCCGCAGCCTCTGACCCCCCCACCACCCTCGGAGAAGGAAGACCATCGCCATGACGAACGACAACCGCACTTCCCCGACCGATGCCGTTCAGGCGTGGACCGGCATGGTGCCGGTCGACGACACGGCCCTGGCCGTCACCGACACCGGCGGCCCCGGTATCCCCGTGGTCTACCTGAACGGCCAGTTCGCCACCCAGGGGTACTGGCGGCGGGTCATCGATGAACTGGGCCCGGGCCGACGGCACATCACGTACGACGAGCGGGCTCGCGGCAAGAAGTCGAAGCGTTCCGCGGACTACTCCTTCGAGGCCGCCGTCCGCGACGTCGACGCCGTTCTCGCGGCCCGGGGCGTCGACCGGGCGCTGGTGGTGGGCTGGTCCTACGGGGCGGTCGTCGCCGCACACTGGGCCGAACGCAATCCGGAGCGTGCCGTCGGCGCGGTCCTGGTCGACGGCGCGGCCCCGTACGACTGGCTCGACGACGCCATGGAGCTGCGGATCCGGAAGCTGTTCCGGCGGATCGGCTGGTTCTCGCCGCTGCTGCGTTTGACCGGCCTGACCCCGCGGATGTCCGCCGGGGAGCAGGCGGACAGCAACATCGAGCTCGGCAAGCTCTCCCGCGAGCGCGAGCTGGGCCCCGTCCTGGACGGCATCACCGTCCCGGTGCGGTACGTGCTCGCCTCGGGAACGTCCTTCGGCAGCAAGGGCGACGAGCAGGAGAAGATCCGGGCGGGCCTCGACCAGGTATTCGAGCGCAACCCGAACATCCGGCTCGGCGCGAAGGTCCCCAGCAACCACGGCGCCATCCTGAAGAAGGACTTCCGGGCCATCGCCGATTCTGTGCGCGAGGTCGCCGCCCTCGGATCCCCGTCGGCCTGAGCCCGCCTCAGGTGGCGCTGTCGGACACCGTTTCGGGCTTCGTGTGGAGGATCTCGCGGGCCTGGTCCGCTGCGCGGGCGATGCTCTCGGAGACGAAGTCGATGAAGCGGGCGATGTTCTCCAGCCGGGCGGCGGCCGGGGAGTCGGCGCCGAGGACGGTGACGCCCTGTCGGGCGACCTCGCCGAGGTGGGCGGTGGCGCGGGCGCTGGCCATCGTCGACTGGTACAGGACGTCGTCGTCGACGACGTAGCGCTCGCGTCGGCGTTCGTCCCGTTCCCGGCGGATGAGGCCCTGGCTCTCGAGGAACGTGATCGCCTTGGAGATGGACGCCGGGCTGACCTGGAGGCTCGCGGAGAGTTCGGACGCGGTGAGGCTGCCGGCGTCGGTGGTGTAGAGACCGGCCAGTACCCGGGCCGTCATCCTGGGCAGCCCCGACTGCATGAAGACGGTGGCGAACACCTCCTCGTACGCGCGCACCGCCTCGGCATCGCGACCGGGGGCGTGCGCGGACGTATCCGCCCCCCGGGGCACGGACTTTCGGCGGCGGTGGGTGCGGAGCTCGGTGGCGCGGTGGGCCAGGTCGGCGCGGTAGCCGGTGGGGCCGCCGTTGCGCATGACCTCACGCGTGACCGTTGAGGTGGGGCGGTCGAGACGTCTGGCGATCTCCGCGTAGGCGAGCCCGTCGGCCACCCCCAGCGCGATCTGCTGGCGCTCCTGTTGGGTGAGCCTGCCTCCCGGCATCGCGATCTCCTTTCACGTTCCCTCGTGTGTCTCCAGCATAGCGTTCACTCTCCATCCAATGCAACGACCGAGGCAGCTGACGTTGCGTTAAAACCAGAGCCGTTGCAACGATGTGAAGCCTCTGACCTGGAATAACAGCACTCATACGCAACGAATCCGTTGCACAATTCAGAAACGCTACGTAGCTTTTCCTTCATCGGAAACAGCGAGTGAGCGCAACAGGAGATTGTCATGCAGAAGTTCGAGACCATTGCCCCGATCGCCGTCGTTCTGGACGTTGCCGCGGGGCGTGTTCAGCTGATCGCCGCGGATCGGGCGGATGCCGTGGTCGAGGTCCGGCCGGCGGACGCTTCGAAGGGCCGTGATGTGAAGGCGGCGGAGCAGGCCGCGGTCGGCTTCGCGGATGGTGTGCTGCGGATCGCGACGGCGGTGGCGAAGCATCAGGTGCTGGGTGCTTCGGGATCGGTGGAGGTGACGGTCCGGGTGCCGGCCGGTTCGCGGGTGGAGGCGAGGACGGCGGCGGTGGAGTTCCGCGGGGTCGGGCGTCTTGGTGAGGTCGTGTTCGAGGGTGCGCAGGGCGCGGTGCGCCTCGATGAGACGGCTTCTGCCCGGCTGGCTCTTCAGGCCGGTGACATCTGGGTCGGCCGTCTGGTCGGGGACGCGGAGGTCGGGACGCGGAAGGGTGATCTGCGCATCGATGAGGCGGTGCGCGGGTCGGTGGTGCTGGGGACGGAGTCCGGTGACATCTCGGTGGGCGCCGCCCGCGGGGTGTCGGCCTCGCTGGACGCCGGTACCTCCTACGGCCGGATCGCCAACTCCCTGCACAACGCCGACGGCGCGGCCGCCGGTCTGAACATCCGGGCGACCACCGCCCACGACGACATCACCGCCCGCAGCCTCTGACCCCCCACCACCCTCGAAGGAGCACACGATCATGAGCAACCCGACCACGACCACGACGGACCGCCCGGAACTCCAGAAGGCCATCGAGGCGTTCGTGGACGCCGGCTTCGGCGGAATACAGATGCGCGTGCACGACGAGCGGGGCGAGTGGGCCGGCAGCGCCGGGGTGAGCCGGCCGGGCGAGAGCGCCAAGCCGCCGACGGACGGCCACTTCTGGGCGGGCAGCGTCGCCAAGCCGTTCACCGCGACCGCGGTGCTGCAGCTGGTGGCCGAGGAGAGGACCGGGCTGGACGCCCCGGTCGCCGACCACCTGCCCGAGCTCGGGCTGGACCGGCGGATCACCGTGCGGATGCTGCTCCAGCACACCAGCGGGCTGTTCAACTACACCGGCGAGTACTACGAGGACGGCACCTTCGTGGCGGGGATCCCCGCCACGGGCAAGGAGTGGGTGGACAACCGGCTGCACGCCTACCGCCCGCAGGAGCTCATGGCCCTGGCCTTGTCCAAGCCGGCCCGGTTCGAGCCGGGAACGGGCTTCGGCTACTCCAACACCAACTACACCCTCGCGGCCCTGCTGATCGAGCGCGTCGTCGGCCGCTCGTACGCCGAGGAGATGGACCGCCGCATCGTGCGGCCCCTCGGACTGCGGAACACCGTACTCGGCGGCAGCGACCCGGAGCTCCCGGAGCCGCACGCCCACGGCTACTACCGCTACCAGGACGCCGGCGAATGGAAGGTGGCCGACGTCTCCCGTCAGAACCCCTCCATGCTGTTCGCCGCCGGTGACGCGATGACGACCACCCGGGACCTCCACACCTTCTTCTCCGCACTGAACGGCGGCAAGCTCCTGCCGGCCCCGCTGCTGGCCGAGATGCGCAAGCCGTACGGGGAACTCGGCTACGGCCTCGGCGTGTTCGTCCAGGACCTCGGCCCGGAGCACGGCGGCACCGTCTACCACCACAACGGCGGCGCCCCCGGCGGCTACGGAGCCCTGATGTACAGCACGCCCGACGGCAGCAGGACCCTGACCGCGGGCCTGACCACCGGCGACGCCCCGACGGACCCGGCCCAGGCCTTCCCCGGGGCCCTGGACGCCCTGGTCAAGCAGGTCTTCACCGCCGACCCGGCCACGGCCTGACCTCTGGTACGAGGCATCGCGCGGCCGATTCGATCGCGCGGCCGATTCGATCAGCGCGGCCGGAGGCCGTCGAAGACCACCTCGAAGATGCGCTCCCGGGGTGCCGGGTCCGGGCCGAGTTGTTCGAGCATCGCGCCGGTGCCGACCAGCAGGGCGAGCAGTTCCGGCAGGTGCAGGTCCGGGCGGACCGCCCCAGCCTGCTGGGCTGCTGACAGCAGGGCGGCCAGCCGGGTCTGGATCTCCTCGGTCGGCGCCCGCAGCGCCGCGTGTACGTCGACACCGGCAGCCGCGAGCGCCTGGGCGAACTCGTTCTTGCCCGAGGAGCGTTCCACCACCAGGCGGAAGCAGGCGAAGAAGGCCTCGGCCTGATCCGCCTGCGCCGCCAGCCCCGCGGTCATGGCCGCCATCTCCTCCAGCCTGCGCACCATCACCGCCTCCAGCAGCGCTTCCTTGGTCGGGAAGTGCCGGAAGAGAGTGCCGACCCCGACCCCGGCGGCCCGGGCGATCTCCTCGGTCGGCACGCCGATGCCGCGGCTGGTGAACACCTCCGTGGCGACGTCGAGCACCCTGGCCCGGTTCCGGGCCGCGTCCGCCCGCAGCGGGCGCTCCTGAGTGCCACTCATCCCTCTTCTGCCTTCCGTGCGTCGGCGGCGGCTTCGATACCTGGACAACCGGAGTCCCCAGTCCGTATCGTTGAAAACGGAGCCGCTGGTCCGATTCTAGTGGCTGATCCCGCCGGAGGTTGATCATGCCCAAAACGCTGTCACCGCGAGAGGTCTCCCGGGAACTCCTGGCGCGCATCGGCCAGGGGCGGTACGCGGAGCTGGCCGAGCTCTACGCGCAGGACGCCGTCGTGGAGACCGTCTTCGAACCGGTCGGGCCGCGCCGGTTCGAGGGCCGTGCGGTGCTCGAGGAGCGCTTCGCGGCGGTCGCCGCGGCCTCTCCCGTGGAACTGACCCCGGCGAACGTCGTGATACGGGAGACCGGCGACCCGGAGGTGGTCGTCGCCGAGTGGGACTACCGGGTTCACCACCGGGTGACGGGCCGCACCGTCGAGACCGCCAACATCCAGGTACTGCGCGTCCGTGACGGCCTGATCGTCACCAGCCGGGACTTCCACGACCACCTGGCCCTCGTCATGGCGGGCGACGACCTGCCGCAGCTGGTGCGGGCACTGGAGGCCGGGCAGCAGGGGTAGCGGCCCGCCGGTTCCTACGTCGCGCGGGTGAAGGCGCGGCGGTAGGCCCGGGGCGGGACTCCGCGGCGGCGTACGAACTGCTCGCGCAGCACCGCGGCGCTCCCGTAGCCGACCCGGCGGGCGATCTCCTCGACCGGGAGGTCCGTCGTCTCCAGGAGCTCCTCGGCCCGGCTCAGCCGCAGGCTCCGCAGCCATGCGTGCGGGGTGGTACCGGTCGCGGCGGTGAAGCGGCGGGCGAAGGAGCGCTTGCTCATCATCGCCCGGCGGGCCAGTTCCGTGACGGGCAGCGGCTCGTGGAGGTGTTCGCGGGCCCAGCCCAGTACGGCCGCGAGCCGCTCGTCCTGTCCGTTCTCCGGGACGGGCGCGGCCAGGTACTGGGCCTGCCCGCCGTCGCGGTGGGAGGGGAGCACCATGTCCCGGGCGATGCCGTTGGCCAGCGCGGCGCCGTGCTCCCGCCGGAGCAGGTGCAGGCACAGGTCGAAGCCCGCGGCGGCACCCGCACCCGTGACGATGTTCCCTTCGTCGACGTAGAGGGCGTCGGGTTCCACGGTGACCCGCGGGTGGCGGCCGGCCAGGAGTTCCGCGAACCGCCAGTGGGTGGTCGCCCGCCGCCCGTCGAGGAGTCCGGCGGCGGCGAGCGCGAACGTGCCGACGCAGTGCGCCGCGACCACCGCGCCGCGCCCGTGCGCGGACCTCAGCGCGTCGAGCACGGCGGGGCCGGGCGGGGTGCGGAAATCCGCCCCGGGCAGCGCGATCAGCAGATCGGCTTCGGCGAACCGGTCCAGGCCGTGCGCGACAAAGAGCGGCACCCCGCAGTCCGTGGGCACCGGTCCGGGCCGGTCGGCGCACAGGGCGAAGTCGAAACCGGGCAGCGCGGCTCCGTGGGGGCCGAACACCTCGGTGACGATGCCGACGGCGAGCATGCCGACGCCGGGAGGGACGTACGCGGCAACGGTCTTGAAAGGCGGCACGACGGCAGTCTGGCACAGGGTTGGCACGAATCCTGCGATGAGAGGCATCCGTGCCACTCGTGAACTCTCCCCGTGCGCGGAAACATTGAGGCCATGACAGACGCACCGCTCGGCCGCAGCGCCGCATACAAGGTCCTGACCACCGGCTACGTCGGCTCCACCGGCCCCGGAGTCGCCGCCACCGTCTCCTACGTGCACGACGCGGGACGGCACGTGATCTTCGACCCGGGCATGGTGGCGAGCCACGACGACATCCTCGTCCCCCTCGCGGAGCTGGGACTCGGCCCCGAGGACATCACGGACGTGGTGCTCAGCCACCACCACCCGGACAACACCATGAACGTGGGCCTCTTCGGGCGCGCCCGGATCCACGACCACAAGGTGGAGTACCAGGGCGACCAGTGGACGAACCGCGACGCCGAGGGCCACGAACTCACCCCGTCGCTCCGGCTGATCCGCACCCCGGGCCACAGCGCCGAGGACATCACGCTGCTGGCGGGCACGGACGCCGGCGTGGTGGCCTTCGCCGGCGACCTGTGGTGGCACGCGAACGGCCCGGCGGACGACCCGGTGGCCCCGGACCGCGAGGTGCACCGCGCCTCCCGGCTGCGGGTCCTGGCCGCGGCCGACCTGATCGTGCCCGGCCACGGCGCCCCGTTCCGGCCCGCCGACACCACCCCGCGCTAGGAGGTGCCTTGGCGGTGTCTTCACCGATCAGGTCGGGACCGGCCCCCGTTGCCGGGCCGCGCGGCGCCCCCGCGCGGTGTCAGCGGCGGCGCGCCAGGGCTGTCATCGCGGCCAGGTCCGTCTCCGGCCTGGGGATCGGGGCCTTGGGCCAGAGCAGTTCGTACTCGGTCTGGATCCGGAAGACCGCATCGGCGAAGGAGCGCACGCTCTCACCGGTGACCGTGCCCCGCTCCGCGTGTTCGACGAACCGCTCGCAGGCCTCCAGCGCGCCTTCGCAGTCGTGGTCGAACCCGAACAGTTCGAAGATCGCGCCGACGGTGTCGTCCCGCGAGGCCAGGTGGCCCATCCCGCAGTCGAGCCCGTCGTCCTGGAGGTCGTCGGGGTAGGGCGCCCGATGCCAGGAGCCGTCCTCGAACCAGTAGACGCACTCGACCCTTCCCCGCTCCGGAAGGTCGTGCCGGACCTCGTCGTGGACCCAGCCGGGGGCCCCGGCGAGGAGATCGACGGGCGGCTCGTACCGCGTGACGCGGCCGGCATCGTCCTGTCCGAACAGAACGGCGCGCCCGCCATCGGCCCGGGCCAGGACCCACCGGCTGCACGAGCCGTCGTCGTAGTGCAGGTCGCCGCCGCCCTCGCCGAGCCAGTACCCGAACCGGAAGCGCTCCTTCTCTTCCTCGGCATTCCAGGTCGCCGCGGCGAGCGCGGCCCAGCGCGCCCACAACAGGCCCGCCTCCGGAAGGTCCTCCGGCCGCCCCGGACGATGAATCGTCATGCCCACCCCCGTACTTCCCATCCCGTGCTCCCCACCCCGTACGCCCGGCCCTCGCATCCGGCAGCAGACCCTATCCGCGGCTGTTGCCAGGCGGTGACGGTGCCGGCATGGACGTGAGACCGACGCGGCGGGATGCTCGTCTCGGCGCCGGGTGGATGTAAGCCCGCTGTAAAGAGCGGGGGGCCGGCCTGCGATGATCGTGAACGCAACACATGGGCCAGAGGAGAACAAGCAAGTGACCAGTCGCTGGATCGTCCGTGCCATACCCGCACTCGTTCTGGCAGGGCTGCTGCTGAGCCCCCAGGCCCAAGCCCAAGCCCAGGCCCAGGCCCAGGCCGCACCGGCGGCCGCGGTGCGGCTCGCGCCCCAGGGCGCACCGGCGCCGGCCCATGCGCCGTCCGCGCAGGTCCGGCACTCGGCCGCCGGCTCCGCCACCCTTGTCCAGGGCGACAAGAAGAAGGACAAGAGCAAGAGCAAGAAGAGCAAGAAGAAGGGCTTCTTCAAGAAGCTCGGCACCGCCGCTCTCATCGGCACCGTCCTCGTCGTCCTGCTCGTCATCGCCATCGTCGTCGCGATCGTCCTCGCCGCCAGGCGGCGCCGCCGGGCGGCGTGACCGCAGCCGCGTCGGCGCGGAACAAATGGCGATTGCTCCCCGTGGGGTGCACAGGGGGAGAGGTGACGGGCATGTTCGCGGTGGACGTGCGGGATGAGGAGAAGGCCGTCGGTGAAGGGGCGGCCGGACCGGTCATGGCCATGTCCCCGCGCGGGCTGGTGGACCTGCGGGGGCAGGGCGGGGGACCCGTCCTGATGTCGTACCCGGCAGGTGCCGTGGTGGTGGTCTCCGGACTGCCCGGCAGCGGCAAGAGCACCCTCCTGCGCCGCTGGTCGGGCGCGGCGCCCGTCGTCGACCCCCGGGTCTCCCACGTCGCCTGCGAGGCGGTGATGCCCGCGTGGCTGCCGTACGCGGTGTACCGCCCATGGGCGAGGCTGCGGCACTTCCGGTGGCTGTGCGCCGAAGTCCGCTCCGGGGGGCCAATGCTGGTCCACGACTGCGGCAGCCGGAGCTGGATGCGGCGCTGGCTGTCCCGGACGGCGGGGCGCAGCGGCCGCGAGCTGCACGTCGTCCTGCTGGACGTCGGAGCCGCCGAGGCCCTGGCAGGGCAGGAGTCGCGGGCCCGCCGGGCCCCGCGCCGCGTGTTCGCACGCCACCGGCAGGGCCTGGGCCGGCTGCTCGAAACCCTCCGCCTGCACGGGTCGACCGCGGTGCGCGAGTCGGCCTCGGTGGTCCTGCTCGACCGGGCTTCCCGCGAACGCCTCACGGCCGTGGAATTCACCCCGACCCCGATGCTCCACCCCACTGTCGGGCCCTTGCCCGTTCCCACGGCGGAACGAGCGGAAACGGAGCCGCGCCTACCGGCGTAAGCGGAGCGACTACCGCTTCCCTGCGGGGAGTTGGATGATCGAAAAAGAGGGGGGCACGTGCCGGCGGGCGGAGCGGGCATACAAGAATCGGCACCACGCTCACGTCCTCCCACCTACCGCCCTGAGGTGCCATGCCCGCGCTGACGCTGCCGTCCCCCCGGTCCCCGGAAGCCCTCCCGGACGGCTTCGCCGCCACCGGAACCGGGGAGACCGGCGAAGAGCTCGACCGGTTCGCCCACACCTGTACGCGCCTGCTGCTCGGCACCGACGGGCTGACCACGCCCCTGCTGGAGGCGTGGGTCGGCTCCGCCGTCTCGGTCCGCCGGATGAGCCACCGCCTCGTCAACGCGTCCGAGGCTCCCGCGGGCGCGGCGGAGCTGCTGAAGGCCGGGTCGGACGAGGTCCTGCTGGAGCGGCACTCCGTACTCGCGTCCTCGAACGGGACGGACCTCTCCCGGAACGTGGTCGTGGCCCGGCCCGGCCTGTCGGCGGCTGCCGAACGGTGCCTCACCGACCCGTCGGCGCCGATCGGCCGGATGCTCCAGGCGGTCGGAACGGGCCGGCGCCGCACCATAGTCGAGGTCGGCCTGCACACGTGGGGAGGCGTGCCTGCGGCGTACAAGGCGTACCTCCTGTGGCACGGCGAGCAGCCGCTGGCCACCATCACGGAGCTGTTCAACCCGGACGTCGTCCCCGCCACCCTGCGCGCGCCCCTGGCCCCGGCGGGCCGGTCGTGACCGCGCCCCGGCGCCACGTACAGGTGGCGATCGTCGGCGCCGGACCCGCCGGACTGGTACTGGCGAACGTGCTGCACAGGGCCGGCGTCCCGGTCGAGATCCGGGAACGGTCGAGCCGCGCGGAGGTCGAGCAGCAGGCCCGGGCGGGCCTGATCGAGCACCGGGTCGTCGAGTACCTGCGCGGGCACGGGCTCGCCGACCGGCTGCTGGCCGAGGGCGGCCGGCACGACTGGTGCGAGTTCGTGTGCCTCGGGGAGCGGATCCGCATCCCGTACGGTGACCTCGCCGGCGGAGCCGGGCACTGGGTGTATCCGCAGCAGTTCCTGGTGCGCGATCTGATCGCCTCGTTCGAACAGAGCGGCGGCGTGGTGCGGTTCGACTGCCCCGTCCTCGAAGTGGACACCTCGGGACCCCGCCCGCTCGTCCGCTGCCCGCAGGACGTCCTGGAGGCCGAGTACGTCGTGGGCTGCGACGGCCCGCGCAGTACGGTCGCGCAGGCGTTCCCCGCCGACGCGGACGCAGCCGTCGAACGGCGTTACCCGTACGACTGGCTCACGGTGCTCGCCGAGGTGGACCGTCCCGTGGACGGCATCCGGTACGCACTCCACGAGGCGGGTTTCGCCGGGATGATGCCCCGTACACCCCGCCTGGCGCGCTTCTACCTCCAGGTCCCGCCCGAGGCGGAACTCGCGGACTGGACCGAGTCACGCATCCGCGAGCAGCTCTCGACACGGCTGCAACTGGAGGAGGGGGACCCCGAGGTGGGTGCGGTGACCGAGGTCGGCATGCTGCGGCTTCGCGGCCGGGTCCGGGAGCACGTACGGGCCGGCCGGCTGCTGCTGGCCGGGGACGCGGCGCACGTGCTGACGCCTTCGGGGGCGAAGGGGCTCAACCTGGCCGTGGCCGACGTCGCCGATCTCGCGGACACCCTGCTGCGCGTCCACCGCGACGGCGAGGGCGCCGAGGAAGCCCTGGCCGGCTACGACCGGCGCCGCCGCCAAGCCGCCTGGACGACGCAGGAGTTCTCCGACCGGCTGCTGGACCTGCTGCACCTGCCCCCGGGCGGCGACGTGGCGGAGTCGGCCTTCGGCTTGCGGCTGCGCCGGGAACGGGTAGCCCTGCTGACCGCTCCGGGGCCGGAAGGCGAGGCATTCGCCCGCGCGTACGGCGGGGCGGGCCGGCTGCGTCCCGCGCCGGTGGGCGTCTCCCGGGAGGTGTCCGCACAGTAGCGCCGTCCGCCCTGCGCGCCCGGTTCAGTAGGCGCCGATGGACCAGAACACTCCGACCTCGTCCCCGGAGACGGCGATCACCCCCAGTTCGTCGAACAGGCCCAGGCCGTTGACGTATGCGCCGGTGAGGAACGGGTGGGCCGGGTGCCCGCCCAGGCCCGTCGCCAGGAAATCCGGCGCCGGGTTCGCGGCGGCGCCCACCGCGTTCGTCCAGAACCGGGCGTCGGGGCCGTAGCGGGCGAGCAGGGTCCGGGCGTCCGCCGTCAGCCCGTCCACGTCAAGCCGGTCGCGGACGGGCCGCGGTTCGCTCATCCACTCCTCGGCCATGACGGTGACCGCGGCGACCGCCGCGTGCGGCTCCAGCCGGTGGAGCCGGTCCGCGAACTCCGCCGCGGGAGGCGGGGCGAACGGGTGGGCCGGCGCGGCGAGGCGGGCGGAATCGTCGAGGCGGTCGGGGTCCATGCGCAGCCAGCCCCGTGGGTCCGGGACCTCCCGGTGCATCACCGCGAGCACGTCCCGGGCCCAGTCCTCGTGGCGGCGCGGGCCGGTGGCCAGGAAGACGTAGGGGTCGTCGAGCAGCCGCAGGGCCGCCGCGTTCCAGGGCGAACGGCGTCGGCGGAACTCCGTCAGCAGGGTGCCGGCCCCGCGGGCGAAGACGTCCGCCGGCTCCCGGGGCATCCGTGCCAGTTCTCCCAGTACCCACCGCAGGAGTTCCGGGGCGGGGTCCGCCGCGGCGCCGGCCGGGCTTTCGGGAACTGCCGGGAGCGGCGCTTCCACGCCCCGCACCCGTGCCGCCGCCGCGTCCCAGAGCGCTTCCAGGTGGGAATCGAGCAGATCGAGGGCGGCGCGGTCGTCGTCGTGCAGGGCCATGGGATCACCCTAGGTCGTGTCGTCGAAGTCCCGTCTGGCCGGCGGGGCCTGGCACGCGCGCTCGCCGCGTTGTCGTCGGTCACCGACGTCCCCCAGCTACCGCCGGGAGGTGCCCCCACCGCGTCGATTCCCTCCTCCGCCTTGCGATCGCACGCACCAGGCCCCGCCGGCCCCGCCCTCCCGGGCGGCCGACGCCACTTTGACGACACTCCCCAGGGGGTGTCCGCGAAGTAGCTCCGTGCGCCCGGAGGGCGGTCCCGCGGGGCAGGCGGGACTTTGCGGGCACCCCGGAGTCCCCACCGCTTCCGGCCGTCGCTCGGCCCGGCCCGGGGTGCTGCGGTCGCCTGGTGTCATGGGGCCGGAGGCGTCGGGCGGACCGCTTACGATGTCCGACATGTCCGGTCCGGTCGCCGTCGCGTACGCTGCCCACCCCGGTGTGCGGCTGCGGTCCGCCACGCGACTGGCCCTGTGCGCGGCGGTGTCCTGGTACCTGTGCCTGTGGTGGGGTACGAGCACGCTTCCGGTGCCCGCCGTGCTTCCGGCGGTGCTGATCATGCGCGAGGACGTGTACGCCTGGCCGCGCCTGGGTCGGCAGCGGCTGGCCGGGGTGGTCGTGGGCGTGCTGCTGAGCACGGTCGTACTGCACTGGGTACCGGACCCGGCTTGGTCCTTCCCCGCCGTGCTGGTCTGCGGCTGCGCGGGCATGTACCTGATGGGGCGGCCCGGCGCGCCCAACCAGCAGGTCGTCATCACGGCGCTCATGGTCTACGCGACCGCCGTTCCCGGATATCCGCTGGCGCGCCTGGCGGAGACCCTGGTCGGCATCGCCGTGGTCCTGCTGCTCGGGCCGCTGCTGTGGCCGCCGGACCCGTACCGGTCGGCCGCGGCGGGGCTGGACGGCTACCGGGCCGACGTACGGGAGCTGCTCGGCGGGATGGCCGGTCGGCTGGAACGGGGCCTGGCGGCGCCGGGACCCGCGGAGCGGGAGGAGTCGGAGCTGCCCGAGCAAGCGCGGGTGTGGCTGCGGCCGCAGGCCGCGCGGGACGCGTTCGAGCGGGCGGCCGCCGGACGGCTGCTGCCGGGCCGCCGGGCGCGCGGGCTGCCGCCGGACGGGCTCGACGGGCGACTGGCGCTCGGCATCCGCACCGCCCTCACCCTCCAGTACTTCGGCCAGGAACTGGGCGAACGGGCCAGGACCGACACCCCGGACCCGCCCGCGTCCGGCGCGCCGACCGCCCCCGCTCCCGACCCCGCCCCCGACCCCACACCCCCTCCCGACCCCGCCCTGCGCGACCTCGCGCCGCTCGTCCGGGCGACCGCCGCCGCCCTGGACGCCGCCCTGCTCGGCGAGGAGTTCACGGCGGACCTCGACCGGGCCATTGCGCTCGACCTCGCCCACCGCGAGGCCCACCCCGACCGGCACGACGCCGTACTGCGGGCCGGCCTCCACCTGACCCACGAGGCTCTCGCCGACCACGCCCCCCGCCCGGGACGCGGCCCGGAAGGCGGCTCTGCCGCGACCGGTGGGACACCGCCGTCGGTGTGAACCGTACGGGCACACCCGCGCGCTCGGCGCCCGTCGCCCGCACCCGGGCCGTCGCGACGGACACAGTCGTACGGGGACGGCCTGGGACGTGTCCGGGGCCGGAGTATGACCGGACTGTCACAGGATGGGGTTACAGGAACGGACCGGGCGCGGCGTACATCTAGCCGTTCGGCGAGGTTCCCGCGGGGGCCGCGCTCGACGTATCGGCAAGAACCGGCCGGCAGCGGCCGGGGGTGAGTGGCAAGGCGGGGCACGAATGAAGGCGGTAGTGGTGGCGGGCGGTTCCCCGGAGTCCCCGGACGGCCCGGAGACTCCGGAGACGGAGAAGACCGGGGTCGAGGCCCCGGAAACGGATCCCGGCACCGGCGGCCCGGACACCCGGGAGCCGGCGGGAGCCGAGGCCGACGACGCCACGGAGACCGGCCCCGAGGAGGCCGCGCCGGCCGAGCCCGACGCGCCGTCGGAAGCCCGGCAGGTGCCGGAGGCGGAGCCCGCCGCGGAAGCCGAGGTCGAGCGCGCCTCCGAGGCGGTGGCCCAGGACGACCCCGAGGCCGCTCCCGAGGCCGAAGCACAGCCCGACGCACAGGATTCGGGCGGCGCCGCGTCCGAGGCGGACGCCGGTGGCGGGGTTGCGCCCGCTCCCGAGGCGGAGGCCGAGGGTGGGGACGTTGCCGGGTCCGGGACGGAGGCCACCGGCCGTGCCGTGCCCGAGCCTGGTGCGGAGGCCACCGGCGGGGCCGACCCGGAGTCCGGGACCGAAGACGAGGCCGCGTCCGATGAGGACGTACCGGGCGCGCCCGAAGCCGGGGCGGAAGCCGAGCCGGAGGCCGGCGCCGTCGACGCATCCGCGGCGGAGGCCGGGCCGGAGCGGGGCGAGGCCGCTCCAGGGGCCGGAGCACAGCCTGGTACGGAGGCCACCGGCGGGGCCGACCCGGAGTCCGGGACCGAAGAGGAGACCGGGACCGAGGAGGACGTACCGGGCGCGCCCGAGGCCGGGGCGGAAGCCGAGCCGGAGGCCGGCGCGGAGACCGGCGCCGTCGACGCATCCGCATCCGCGGCCGAGGCCGAGCCGGAGGACAAGGGGACCGCTCCTGCGGCCGAGGCACAGCCCACCACCGATGGCGTACGCGAGCCCGGGGCGGAAGCGGACGGCGAGGTCGTACCCGAACCGGAGTCCGACGCGAAGGCCACCGGCGGGGACGTACCCGAGGCCGAGGCCGACGGCGCCGGCCAGGACGAGGACGCGCCGGACGAGGACGGGGACGGGGACGGGGACGGGGAAGAGGACGCGGGCCCGGAGGCCCGGCCGCTGCCGTCCTGGGCCCGCGACGAGGAGACCGACGCCGAGCGGACCAGCCAGTTCGTCGCCCTGAAGGACCCGGACGCCCCGGCGCCGAAGACCCCTTGGCCGGGAGCCGTACCGCAGGACCAGGCCCCGGACCGAGCCGCGCCCCCGGCCCCGGCCCGGGCAGCGGCCCCCGCGCCCACCCCCGCCCGGCCCACGCCCCCCGACGTCGTCGAGCCCACCCGCGAGGTGCCGCTGCCCCCGCAGCCCCCGCTGGACCTGCTCGCCGAGCTCACCAACACCACGCCCCCGCCCGAGACCCCGCGCCGCACCGCCGTCCGGCGCGTGAAGATCTGGACCCCGATCCTGCTGCTCCTGGCCGGCGCGGCCATCGGCGGGCAGCTGCTGCGTCCGCTGCCCGCCGCCCAGCTCGTCGCGGCCGGGCAAGGGCACGCCATCGCCGGGCAGTTCTCCGTACCGTGGCCCGCCAAGGGCCAGGGCGCCGTGCGCGTCCCCGGCTCCGGCGACATCGGCAGCTTCGGCGAGCAGAAGCCCGTCCCCACCGCGAGCGTCGCCAAGGTGATGACGGCCTACGTGATCCTCAAGGGCCACCCGCTCCGCAAGGGCGAGGCAGGCCCCCAGATCGAGATCGACGCGAAGGCCGTGGCGGACGGCACCGCGGAGCACGAGTCCCGGGTCGAGGGGCTCACCGCCGGTACGAAGTTCAGCCAGCAGGACATGCTGAAGATGCTCATGATCCCCTCGGGCAACAACATCGCCCGGCTGCTGGCGCGCTGGGACGCGGGCGCCGACTCCGAGGCGGCCTTCGTGGCGAAGATGAACGCCGCGGCCAAGGAGCTCGGCATGGAGAACACCACGTACACGGACCCCAGCGGGCTGGACTCCGCGACCGTCAGCACGGCCGCCGACCAGCTGAAGCTGGCCGAGGCCGTGATGAAGGACGAGGCGTTCCGTTCGGTGGTCGCGCTGCCGAGCGCCGAGATCAAGGGGCTGTCCACGCCGCTCATCAACAACAACACCCTGCTCTCGGCCAACGGCCTGAGCATCCGCGGCATCAAGACCGGGTCCAGCACCCCCGCGGGCGGCACGCTGATGTGGGCGGTGTACAAGTCGGTCGGTGACGAGACCCCGCTGATCGTCGGCACGCTCATGGACCAGCACGCGGACGGCCCGGACCTCAACGGAGAGAACAGCCTGAAGCTCGTGCTGGCCAACAGCAAGAAGATCATCGAGGCGGTGCGGCAGGCGCTCGACTCGGCTCCGGTGGTCCGCAAGGGCCAGACGGTCGGCCACGTGGACGACGGGCTCGGCGGCCGTACGCCCGTGGTGGCCACGAAGGACCTGAACGTCATCGGCGTACCGGGGCAGCAGCTGCAGCTCACCCTCCGGCCGGGGGCCTCCGGCACCCCGCACGCCGGGAAGGCGGGAACGGAGGTCGGCGTCCTCACGGTCGGCGCGGGGGAGGGCGCGAAGAGCGTCCCCGTGGCGCTCGGCACCGCCCTGGCCGAGCCCTCCTTCACGACCAGGATCACCCGCATCCGCTAGCAGGCATGAGCCGACGGCGCCCGGTGCCCGGTACGGACCTTCCGTACCGGGCACCGGCGCGTCGCACCGCGCCCGGAACCGGTGGACAGGAGCGGGCAGTGCTGGACAGTCACCGCCCCCGCGGGGCCTGGAGAGTGGACACCGCCCGGGGCGAGTCTGAGGCCACGGGCGCCGCGGCCCCCCCTCTTCCCCCCGCGGCGCCCGTGCCCGCACCGCACCCGTACTCGAAGGAGCGTCCACCATGGCGTACCGCGCCATCCGCACCCTGACCGTCCTGACCGCCGCCGTGGCCCTCTCCGCCACCGCCGCCACCGCCTACGCCGCCCAGGACACCGGCCGGCACGCCTCGCCGGGGATCGTCACCGACTGGGCCCGCGCCTGGAACGGCACCGAACCCCAGGCGCTCGGCGCCCTGTTCACCGCCGACGGCGTCTACACCGACGAAGCCGTGGGCGTCACCTTCCGTGGCCGGAAGGAGATCTCGGGGTGGAAGGCCCGCGCCGACGCCCTGATCGCGGACGTCCACGTCACCGTCCGCTCCACCCGCGTCGACGGCGACCGGATCACAGTCCGGTCCGTCTACGCCGGCCACCTCAAGGGCGCGCCCAAGCCCTTCGCCGTGCCGATGACCACCGTGCTGGACCTCGACGGGAACCACTGCCGGATCGCCTCCGACCAGGACCACTACAGCCTGGCCACCGTCCTCGCCCAGTCCGGCCTGCCCGCCGACTGGACCCCGCCGACCACCTGACGGCAGCGGTCGGGCGGGCGACAGCGTCCGGCCTGTGGCCCGCCGCCGGACCTGCCGGGCCGGGGCGGACCGGGTTGCCCGGGTTGCCCGGGGACGACCTGAGACAGTGGCTGCCATGGATCGTCTTCCCGCGGACCCGACCGTCCTCCACCCGTTCCCGGACCAGCCGCGCGTGGTGCTGCTGAAGCCGCTGGTGACCTCGCCGCTGATCGAGGCCGGGGAGTACTCGTACTACGACGACCCGGACGACCCGACCGCCTTCGAGACCCGCAACGTCCTGTACCACTACGGGCCGGAGAAGCTGGTCATCGGGAAGTTCTGCGCGCTGGGCACCGGGGTGCGGTTCATCATGAACGGCGCCAACCACCGCATGGACGGCCCCTCGACCTTCCCCTTCCCCATCATGGGAGGCTCCTGGGCCGAGCACTTCGACCTGCTCACCGGCCTGCCGGGCAAGGGGGACACCGTCGTCGGCAACGACGTCTGGCTCGGCTACGGCGCCATGGTCATGCCCGGGGTACGCATCGGGCACGGCGCGATCATCGCGTCCGGTGCCGTGGTCGTCGACGACGTCCCCGACTACGGCATCGTCGGCGGCAACCCGGCCGGACTCGTCCGCACCCGCTACGACGACGCCGACATCGCCCGCCTGCTCGCCGTCGCCTGGTGGGACTGGCCCGCGGAACACCTCACCGCACACATCCGGACCGTCATGTCCGGCACCGTGGACGAGCTCGAAGAGGCCGCACCCCGAACCGTCTGACCCGGTGCGCCGTGCCCGGGGCCGGTTCGGGGTCGGTTCGGGGCCGGTTCGGGGTCAGTTCCCGTACACCGACCGGTACGCCACGGGGAAGTCGAAGTACGTGTCGGGATACGCCTCCGGCTTGTACGTGAAGTGCCACCACTCCTCCGGCAGGTTGACGAAGCCCTCGGCGGCCAGGGTGCCCTTCAGGAGCTGCCGGTTCGTCCGCTGAACGCCCTGGATCCGCGGGTCGTCGGTGTGCGCCAGGGTGTCGAAGCAGTCGAACCCGGTCCCCATGTCCACCGAGTCGTCGGGACGCCGTTCGTCCTGGGGCGCATAACAGGGGCCGGCGGGCCGCACCGGTGGGCCGGCGGCCGTCGGCGGGTCCCGCCGGACGATCGTCAGGTCCACGGTACTGCCCCTGCTGTGGCCCGACTTCTCCGCGATGTAGCCGTCCGCGAACAGCCGGTCCTTGGCCACCCGCGGGTAGAACTCGGCCTTCATCCGCTCGTCCCCGAGGTCCTTCGCCCACCGCGAGAAGTGGTCGACGGCCCGCTGCGGCCGGTAGCAGTCGTACACCTTCAGCGTGTACCCCTGCGGCAGCAGCCTCTGCTGCGCCCGGTGCAGCGCCTCGGCGGCCGGCCTGGTGAGGATGCACAGAGGATCCCGGTAGCCGTCGATGCGCCGCCCCGTGAAGTTGACCTTCGTGGCGTAGCGCATGTCCTGGACGATCGAGGGATCGACGGAGCGCAGCGCGACGAAGTCCTCGGGCGCCTTCGCCTCGGGCGCGGCGTGGGCGAGAGGAGCGACGGATCCCAGAGCCAGTGCCGCACCGGCGGCGACGAGCAGTGGCGTTCGCCTCTTCACAGGTTCCCTTCCTGCCGGGCCGTCATGCCCGCGTGCGCGTGCGCGTGCGCGGGCCGGTCGGTGCGGGGCCGGGGCCGGGGCCCAGGACGTTGTCGACGTACGCCGCGAGTGCGGAGCGCAGGCCTTCGGGGGTCATCTTCTGCTCGTCGATCAGGTGGGCCACGAGGTCGGCGCGGATGGCGGCGAGCAGGGCGTGGGCGGTGAAGTCCGCGTTGTGAACGCCGTCCACCTGGTCCAGCGCCTCGCGCAGCATCCCGTGCCACCAGCCGTAGTGCTCGGCCTGGTAGGGGCTGCTGAGCCCGGCGTCCTCCGCGGCCGCCATCAGGTTCCGGTTCTCGATCTTGAAGCTCAGCGAGGCGTCGAGGAGCGTCAGCACCTGCCGGCGCGGCGAGGACCCCGCCGCTTCCTGTGCCTCGCGTACGGCCTGGTGCAGGGGTTCGAGGCGGGAGGCGATCACGGCGCCGATCAGGCCGGCGCGGTCGCCGAAGCGGCGGAAGAGGGTGCCCTTGCCCACGCCCGCGGCCGTCGCGATGTCGTCCATCGACACGGTACGGGGGCTGGCGCTGGCGGCGAAAAGGGCGTCGGCGGCAGCCAGTACGGCCTCTCGGTTGCGCTGGGCGTCGGCGCGCTCCGGGCGCTGGGCCACGGGTCCTCCTCGGTCTTCGGCCTGTCCGGGCCCCGGGAATCATATGCGGCCGTTCCGGACGGGCGGCGGCCCTCACGACGTGGCGGATCCCGTCCCCTCCGGGCGTCCGAGCGGCAGCAGGTACTGGATCGGCTCGTCGAGATCGTCCAGGCCCAGCAGTTCGTGCGCCAAGTCGTCCTGCAGACCTCCGAGCGGGATGGTGGCCAGCCCGAACGCGCCGGCCGTGAGCGTCAGGGTCTGGGCCAGGTGCCCGGCCTCCAGCAGGCCCAGCCGCAGCGCCCGCAACCCGTAGCGGCGGCGGAGCAGCCCGAGGTCCAGGTGGACCGCCAGCACGGCCGGTGCCTCGTCGATCCCGACGCCGTCCGGGTCCCCGGCCGGCCGCGAGAGGTACGAGGACAGCGCCTTGAGCGCGCCGAGGTCCGGCGCCGGTCCGAGGGCGACCAGCGAGCGCCGCTCCGGCATGCAGTGGTACGTACCGGGGGCCAGTCCCGCCACGGAGAGGGCCAGCAGCCGTACCCGGACGCTGTAGAGGGCGCCCGCGCTCGGGTACGGGCGGTGATGGACGGCGCGCTCCGTGCCGTCGGCCAGAGCCTGCCGGGAGACGTGGCTCGGCGCGTGCGCGTGCCACAGCACCCCGCCCAGCTCCTGCGCGGTGAGCGGCCCCCGCAGCGCCCCGCGCGCCGAGCTGCGGCTGCGCAGCGCCGCGGCGAGGGACAGCTCCGGCAACGGGGCGGCGGGAAGCGCCCGTTCGGTCTCGGGCCGGTGCCCGGACGCCGCGCCGGGCCGCGCGATGCTCCGTACGGCGGTGTCCTGCGGACGGCCGATCTGGAACTTGCTCTGCTCCAGGTACTGGTAGTCGGCCGCGCGCGGGCCGGCGCCGAAGAAGCCGCCCCCGTCGCCCGTCTCCAGCAGGGCGCGCCCCGCGAGCCGGCAGACGGCCCGCTCCTCGTCGGGGGCGACCCCCAGCCGGTTGAACAGCATGTGGAGCTGCGAGGCCCACACCCACAGCCGGCGCTGTGCCCGCACCGGCGCGTCCGGCCGGTCCGCCTCGGGCACGGCGGTACGCATCCGGGCGTCGGCCGCGCGCACCTGCCGGGACCACTGCGCGAGCCAGGGATCGGCGGAGCCGTCGGCCAGCCCGGCGCGGACGGTCCGGGCCCGCAGCGCCAGGCTCGTGCGCTGCGCCGCGAACACCGTGTTGACCCGGGTGTGGACGGCGGCTCCGGGCAGCGGCCGCACCTCGGCGGCCCAGCGCCAGGAGGCGGCGTGCCGGCGCAGCCAGCCCGCCGCTTCCAGCTCGTCCAGGCCCAGGGCGTACGCCGTGGCGTGGGCCAGGTCCAGGGCGAGCCGCAGCCGGTCGGCCCGCCCGGGCACGGCGCGCAGGGCGGCGACGGCCGCGCGCGTCGAGTGCACGAACACCTCCTCGGCCACCGGGAGCGCGGCCGGGCCGCCGTAGCGCTCGGTCTCCGGCTCGTACGGAACCGCGCGCACCTCCCCGTGCCGGCCGGGCCAAGAACCGGCAGCGGTGGTTCCGGCAGCCGACAGGGCCAGCTCCGCGGCGAGTCCGGCCGCGTCCGCGGCCGCGTCCCCGGCGGACCCCGCGAGACCGCGGAACCTGATCCGCAGATGGGGTCCGCCCTCGTGGTAGCGGATGAAGAACCAGGCACCGCCGTCGGGCCCCGCCCCGTACCGGCCGTCCATCAGGGGCGCGAGCGCCCCGGTCACGAAGGCATCGGTGCCGGCGCCGTCGGTGTGCAGGGTCAGGTGCAGGCTCTGCCAGCCTCCCGCCGGAGCCGGTGCGAGGGCTGCCGCCCCGGCGGGGGACGCGGTCGCGTACGGGACTTCGGTCATCGAAATCGTCCTCACGGGAACGGGTGCGGGTACAAGGGGAGTTCGTCGTGCAGCAGCGGACGGGCGGTGCGCCCCAGCCGATGGGGCACCTCCAGCAGCCGGGGCAGCCCGAGCGTGCGGCGGTTGACGTGGCCGAACGTCATCGGGAGGGTGCCGGGCACGATCACCTTGGCGCAGTACAGACCCAGCCGGTCCCGGATCCCCGGCTCGTCCTGCGTGACGACGAGCACCTCCAGCCCCTCGGCCGCCAGTCGGGCGACCGTCTGCGTCAGCAGCCGGGTGAGGTCGGCCACCGGCGTCGGAGCGCCCGGCCACCGCTCCTGCCAGGGGACCTCCCGGACGTCGCCCCGGACGTCGTCGAACAGGAACTCCAGCCTGGGCTGCGCCTCGGGCAGGGTGTTCAGGCCCACGTGGTCGTCGAGGCCGACCACCAGCTCGGGCCGCCGGAGCATGGGGCGCAGCCGCTCCGGGTCGCGCGCCCCGCCCGGACCGGCCGGCCGGTGCACGGAGTCCTGCACGTTCGTGACGACCTCCGCCACCGCCGAGCGGATCGCGGCGCGCGGATCGTGATGGGCGCCGGCGGCCAGGAAGGCGCGCGGAGCGCCGGGGTGACCCCCCTCGTAGCGGCAGAGCGAGACCACCGCCGGGATGCCGAGGTCGTTGGTGGCGTCCAGCAGGCTCAGCCGGTAGCCCATCAGCGCGGCGCGCGAGGCCAGGGCGGTCACCAGCGGGTCGTCGGCGGGCAGGGCGATGCCGGGCAGCGGCGTCTGCGCGTACCAGGCCATCAGGAAGGCGTCCCGTTCCGCCACCTCGAACAGCCCGTAGAGCGCGGCCTCCTGGGGGCTGTTCCCGAGCCCGCAGCCGTTCGAGGACTCGTAGACCACCCGTGCCCGGCCGGGACCCCGCGCCAGGTCCCAGTACGCCACGTGCTCGGGCACCGCCCGGGCCCGGCCCTCGGTGAGCGACCAGCCGTACACCCAGTCCAGCTGCAGGTCGGCGTGGTACGGGACGGAGTGGGAGGCGGGGTCGCCCCGGTGGGCCGGATCGGGCAGACCGAGCCGGACGGGGTCCACGGCGGCCTCCGGGCCCAGCTCGGCGAACGATGCGCGCAGGACCGTGCGGCGGCCCAGCGGGCGCATCCCGGCCAGCCGCTCCACCCCCTCGAACAGCGCCACCCGCTCGCTGGAGCGGAAGTCGGCGGAGCGCCCGTACCCGCCGTCGTCGACCAGGCGGCCGTCCGTCACCCACGCGGTGGTGAGGGCGAAGGCGGAGTCCTCGGTGCGGAACAGGCGGCGCACCGGGCCGAACCGCTCGTCGTACAGCTCGGCCCGCAACCGGTCCGCCTCCGTGAGGTCGTTGGGGCCGCGCAGCACGGTGGGGTCGGGCAGCGGCAGAGGCGCGTCCGGGAACCCGGCCGCCGCCGGGGAGTCGGCCGGCAGCGGGCGGCACACCGGGCAGCCGCCGACCGGGCGGACACTGTGCGTGGACCAGGTGCCCCGGTGGCTCTGGACGATGTGGACGGTGGCCGGCGCAGCGCCGCCCGCCTCCGTGTCCGCCGCTGCGCCCGCCTCCGCGTCCGCCTCCGCGTCGGGCCCGGAATCCAGAAGGGCGGCGGCGAGGAGCAGGGCCGCCTCCGCCATGGCCGGGGTGCCGGTGCCGGCCAGCGCCATCCGGGGGCTCTGCCAGGGCACCCGGCCGCCGGTGGTGGCCAGTCGCCGGTACTCGACACACGCCAGGCACGCCCGCGCCCCCGGCTCCAGCACGGGCCCGATCACGGTCAGCGCGCCGTCCTCTCGCACCGGTACCAGGCGTACGGGACGGGCCAGCGCGTGGCGGCTGAGCCGCTCCGCCAGCTCCAGCGTCCAGGAGGTGAGGTGGACGACGGCGGCGCCGCCGGTGGTCTCCAGCGCCGCGGCCGGATCCAGGACGGGTACGGGGCCGGCGACGGTGGCCACCACTTTCGTGCCGGCAGCCGTCCCGGGCCTCTTCTCCGTGATCCCGATCATCGGGCTCCTCCCCACCCGGCCAGAACGGTGAATCCGCAGGTGTGCAAGGCGGCCAGGACCGGCTCGGCCGACCGGGCGGCTCCGCCGCCGCCGAGCTCCGCCCCGCCCGGCCGCCAGGGCTCGGGGAGCCGGCCGGTCAGCCCGGTCAGCCGGGCCAGCGCCGCGCACAGCTCCGGCTCCCGCCGGGAGATCCCGGCCAGCCAGCGGTCGGTCCACCCTTCGTCCGTCCAGGCCGCCAGCTCGGCTCCCGCCACGGCGAGGGGTGCCTCGGCCCCGCTGAAGGCGGCGTGCACCGCCCCGGCCGGACCGTGCTCGGCGGCCATGGCCCGGGTCACCGCGCCGAGCGCGGCGAGGGCCGCGGCGTCGGCGGCCGTCGCCTCCACCGCGCGTGCGGCCACCGCGGCGGTCCCGGCGAGGCCCGCCGGGTCCCGTACGACGGCCAGGTAGGTTTGCTCCGCGGGGAGCCGGTGAACCGTCATCTCCCTCGCGAGCCCCAGGTGCCGGGTCAGTACGGTCCACCAGTGGCGGGCCTGCGGATGTCCGCGCCATTCCTCCTCGCCCACGGCGCGGCCGGGGTCCGGGGAACCCGCGGCGGCGAGGGCGGCCCGGCGCAGGGCGCGCCCCAGGGCGTGCCCCGGTCCGGCGCCGACCGCCACCGGGCCCGGCAGCCCTTCGCCCAGGTGCAGTTCGGCCGCGCGGCACGCAGCGGAGACCCGGGCCAAGTCCGTCCGCGGCCCCCCGGCCACCAGCGGCCCGGCCACCGAGGTGCAGACCGCGAGCGAGGCGGGCAACTGGGGGAGATCCCCCGGCAGCGGTGCGTCGAGCACGCCCAGGTACGGGTCGCCCAGTGCCCCGATGCGGCGCAGCGTCTCGGCCAGATCGCCGGCGGGGGAGAGGGCGGGGGACGCGGGGTCGGCCGGCCCGCCGACCCAGGGACGGTAGGACGCGTGCGGAGGCCGGGCCAGGGCGACCAGTACGGCGGGACGGTCCGGCAGCAGCTGCGGGTCCTCCTCCCGGACGGCCGGATCGGGCAGACCGGCCGCGGCACACAGCAGGCGCTGCGCCGCGGCCCCGGCCAGCAGGGCCGTGAGGGCAGCCGGAGCCCCGGCCGTCCCCCGGGCGTCCGCCGAGCCGGTGCCGGTGCCGGTGCCGGTGCCGGTGCCGGTGCGCAGGCGTACGGCGATCGACTCGGCGTCCGTACGGGTGCGTTCCGGCTCGGCCGCGGCCGTGACGAAGCCGCCCGCGGCGGTACGGGCCACGGCCACGGCCACCGGCGGAGTGCCCGCGACCGCCACCACCCGCCCGGCCGGCAGGCCCCTGTCGCGGTACACATCCGGCGGGGTCCCCGCGCGGTCCAGGACACCGATCAGCGCGGTGGCGAGCGGCCCGTCGGGATCGGCCGCCGCGACCACGGGCCGTGCGGCGGCCAGGGCCGCGGCCGCGGGTCCGGGCCGGTGCGTGGAGGCCCCCAGCCAGGCGGGGGGTTCGGCCGCCCCGGCCGGATACTCGGCGAGCAGATCGTGCGCGTGCAGCTGCGCGGTCAGCGCGGCCAGCGCGCTCTCGACCCGGGGATCGGCCGGATCGAGACGGCGTCGGCCCGCTTCCCCGCCCCCGCCCGCGCCCGCGCCCGGCACGTCCTCGGTCCCGGATCCGTACCCGAGGCGCTCGGACAGCAGCTCCCACAGGGCGGGCAGGGCCTTGCTCCCCTCGAGCGTCACGCTCCCGTCCCGCCCGCGCAGGTGCAGACCCTCCCGCAGCGGGGTGACCGCCACCCCGGGCCGCAGTCGCAGGCGCACCGGTCCGACGCCGCTCACGGCGCCCCCTCCACGGAGGCGATGACCTCGTCGATGCGCGCCTGCCACCGGTGCCCGGTGAGTTCCGGCACGCTCCGTACGACGAGGTGGGCGGCGAGGTAGCGCTCCACGGGACGGACATCGCAGATGGTGAGGAGCCGGTACAGCCCGTTCGTGCAGGCCCGGTGGACCAGGTAGTCGGGGCGGCTCCACATCGTGCCCTGCGGGTCCGAGCGGTGCAGCAGCCGGTGGAACTCGCTGTACCGGGTCCGCGCCTTGCGGTCCCAGCGCTCGGCGGTGGCCCGGTCGCCCAGCGCCGCGGCCCGGTCCACGTACTCCTCGCGCACCCCGGTGAAGTCCGCGCCCGCCGCGAGCCGTTCCTCCGCGATCCGCCAGGCCCCGGCGGACCAGTCGGCCCAGGCCCGCTCCCAGCCGGCCGCACCCCCGCCCGAGATCCGGCCCACCAGTGCGGAGATCTGCTCGCCCACCGCCTCCCAGCGGCGGTCGAAGGCCGCCCGCACCCGCCCGTCGCGGTCCTCCTGGACGAGGAAGTCCTCCAGGTGGGAGACGTACGAGTAGTGGCCGCCGACCAGTCCTTCGGGGTGCGCGGCCGCATGGGCCGCGAGGGCCGCCACCACGAACTCGACCCGGGCGGCGGACGTGTCCGCGCGCTCGCCGAGGAACGCGGTGCCCGCCGCGAGGGCGGGCAGGCCCAGCGCCAGCAGCTCCTCGCGCAGCCGCACCCCGTCCGGGCCGATCAGCGCGTTCAGGGAGGTCAGGTCCACCGGCTCCACCCGTACGGTGTTGTCGGGCACGAGCGGACCGTACGGGGGCGGGATCAGCTCGGCCCGCCCCGCCGCCGCGGCCTGCGCCAGCAGGCGCTCCCCGTCGGCGGTGGCCCGCGACGGGTGCGAGGCCACGTGGGCGCGCAGCTCGGCGGCGGTGCGCCCGGCGGTGGCGGCCACCGCGTCGGGACGGCCGCGCAGCCGCAGCCGCAGGTGCGGGCCGTGCAGCCAGTGGCGTTCGACGTGGACGGTCAGCCCGTCCGCGGCGGCCCGCCGGGCCAGCGGCAGCACGGCGTCGCGCAGCAGAGGGGCCTTGACCGGCTCGTAGTGGTGGACGACCACGTCGAGGGCGGTGGCGGTGTGCGCGTCGGACCGGGCGGTGTCCGGGCCGGTGGCCGGGGCGTTCATGGGGTGTCTCCTCGGCGGATGACGGACGGGGTGCGTGCGGGCCGGTAGGTCTCGGCGACGAGCTCCACCGCATGCGCGGGGCGGCTCCGGCCGCCGAAGACGGGCAGCGACTCCTCCAGCACCGCCCCGCGCGGATGGCGGGCAAGCCAGCCGGGGAGGCAGCGCAGGTGCAGGGGGCTGCCGAGGTCCAGGGCCTGCGGCTTCGGCGCGCGCAGACTCCGTACGAAGTCCTCGGCGGGGCGGCCGGCGGGGGGCTCCGGGACCGGGTGCAGGAACAACTGCTCGGGCAGCCCCAGCAGGGCACGCCAACGGGCCGCGGCGGCGGCCGGGATCTCGCCGGGGTCGGCCGCGAGGTCGGCGCGGAGCGCGGCCACCACCCCTTCGGGCAGGTGCCAGCGCCGCCGGGCCAGCACCGCATGTCCGTGGCGCAGCCGAGGGGTCCGCCGCACCTCGCCGCCGGGGACGGCCAGGGTGTGGCGGGGGAGGAGCCGCCGGAAGTCCACGACGCCGGCCGGATGGTCGCAGAGGAACGGGGCGAGGCGCTGCGGCAGCATGACCGGGGCGAGGAAGCCCAGGTAGAGGACGTCGAGGGGTTCGCCGGTGGCCCGCACCCGAAGCCGGAGCTGGTCGGACTCCGGGTCGTGGACCAACTCCACATCGGCTTCGGCGAGCGCGCTGCGGTACCGGTCGGGGCCGATCTCCTCGCCGACCAGCAGCGGATGGAGATTGGCGTTGAAGCCGCCGACCGGCCGGACCTGGGCGGCGCGGGCGCCGTCGCCGAGACCGCGGCGGATCGCGCGGGCCACCTCGGCGGCGGCCCCGGGGGGCAGATCGTCCAGGAAGCGGCTGGTGAAGCGGCCCCAGCCGCCGTAGACGTGGTTGACGCAGAGCAGGCCGTCGGCGCCCTCGTCGGCGCTCCGCCCGCTCTGCGTGCTCCGGGCGCTCTGGACGAACCAGGCGTAGCTGAGCGGGCGGGCGGTGGTCCAGCCGGGCAGCCGGGCGGCGAGTGCGCGGACCTCCTCGGCGGGCAGGACGACCTCCTCGGCCCAGCCGCCGGGCGCGGCCGCCGCGGCGTTCCGTACGTGCTGGACGAACTCCTCCCGCAGGCGGGCCAGTTCGGCCAGCTCGGGGGAGAGTCCCGGGTCATCGGAGGGCCGGGCGGCGAGGCGTGCGGACTCCTCCCACGCGGCGGCGGTGTCGGCGCCGAACTCCCAGGGGGCCGGACAGGTCCCGCCGTGCCCGTAGCGGGCGGTGAAGCGCTCCAGCGCGGCCCTCCGCATCAGGTGGCCGAGGTCGAACAGTTCGGCCAGGGCGGTCAGTTCACCGAGCACGGCCCGGTCCGCGCCGGTCAGCCGACCGGACCCCGCGATGGAGGCGGCCGGGTACCCGGCGGCGCGTGCGTGGCCGCCGCGTGCAAGGCCGTCGGGCAGGTCTTCGGAGAGCACGTACGCGGAGAGCAGGTTCTCGGAGGGCACGTCTGCGGCGAGGACGTCTGCGGCGAGCACGTCTGCGGCGAGCACGTCCTCGGAGAGCACGTTCAGCGGGGCGGCATCGGCGGGCACGGGCCGGCCGGCGTCGGCCAGCAGGCGGCGCCAGCGGTCCGCCAGGCCGGCGAGGAGGGCGGGCCGCCCCTCGGCGGGCGCCTTCGCGAAGGCGCCGGTGTCGGCGGCGAGCCGCTCGATCCGGTCGGACAGGGCCGAGTCCTCGGGCCACTGCCGCAACCAGTCGGCCAGCGCACGCAAGGGGTACGGGTGCTGAGGATCGACGGGCGCCACCGGCACCAGCAGGCCGCCGTCGGCGAGCTGGCCGAGGAAGCGGCCGACGGCGGGGTCCGTGCCGGGGCGGCCGAGGGCCGGACCGAGCCGGGCCGCCAGCTCGTCCGGCGGCGCGGGCGCGGCCGCGAGCGCGTCGAGCGCGGTCAGGGCGGGGCGGGCGGCGAGCTCGACCGCCTCCTCGTGGGTGACGAGATACCGGCCGCCCGCGAAGAACGTGTGGTCCCGCGTGTACAGGGCCTGCCCGTCGGCGGTGTGCCGCGCGCTGCTGGTCATGCGATGGGGGAGCGTGCGGCGGCGGCGCGGTTCGTCCAGCAGCGCGCAGGCGAGCGCCTCGACGAGCGTCCGGTGCTCCCGCACCACGGACCGCAGCGGCGGGAGCGGTGGCGGTGTCCGTTCAGGTTCCCCGCCGGACCACCCCACGGCGGTGAACCACGACAGCGGACTGGTCTTCGTACTGGCACGCAGGGCGTGCCGCAGTACCGAGGGCTCCTCCTTGCGGGCCCTGCGCCCGCCTTCGTCCCGGGCGGCCCGGGACACCGCGCGCAGCAGGTCGGCACTGGTGAGCGCGACGGCCCGGTTGAAACCGGGGGAGCGGCACAGCTGCGCGAGGGCGGAGCGCTCGGCGGCCAGGGCGCCGGGGACGGCCGCCACCAGGTCCGTGAGGAGTACGTCGCGCAGCTCGCGCAGGTTCAGCCAGGCGCGGAGCCGGGGCAGCCGTACGGGCAGCTCGCCGAGGCGGTCCAGCAGGGCGGGCCGGGGGACGCGGCCGTTGTGCAGCGCCCGGCGCAGCGGGAGCACCACGTGGCGGTGGAACTCCTCGTCGTGGCCGGACCGGGAGGCGAAGAGGTCGTCGCACAGGGCCGGACGCAGTGCGTCCTCCTGCGCCGTGAGGGCGGTGAGCCGGTCGAGCAGGGTCCGTACGGGCGCGGCCTCGTCCGGCTGTGCGGGATGCGCCGTCACCGTGGTGCGGACCAGCGCGTACGGGGCGGTCCCCGACACGGGCGCGACGTGGTGCGCTGCGGCTGGCTGGGCGGGGTGCGGCAAGGCGGGCTCCCGTGGTGCGGTCTGGGACTGTGAGCTGTCCTGCGGCTCGGGCCTGATCCGGAAAGGCAGGCCCACGGGCCGCAGGCCGTGGGGGCGGGGGGGGGGGCGGGCCGCCGGGCCGGCGCGCGGCCGCCGCCCCCCGGCGCCCGCTCACCGCCCGCGGGACCCGGGCATGGCAGGCGGCCCCCCGCCCCC